>JAFSKJ010000108.1 GCA_017449025.1 Prevotella sp.
ACCGATTAGAGAGACCCCCGTACTGAAGGGCGAAGATGCCTTCAACTTCGAGTGGAGAAGGCTGCAGGTGGAGAACAGAACTCCAGAAGAGCGTGCCGAGGCTCGCAGAAAGTTTCAGGAGGCAGTGGCAGAAGCAAAAAAGCATATTGAATGGTGCTGGTAATTTATGAAGCTTGTTCCTCTGACTCCTGACTATGAACTGACTCCATTTGACTGTGGAGACAGCGACTTGAACGAATTTCTGTTCAACGATGCCAAGAAGGCACAAGAACTGCGCATCGCCAATACGTTCATCCTTGAAGACGATGGACGTATTGCTGCTTATTTCTGTTTGTTGAACGATCGCATCAGCCGTAATGAAATAACGAGTAGCAGATGGAAGAAGATTAAGGCGAGTTTCCCTGTGAGCAAGCAGTTCCGGAGTTACCCATGCATCAAGGTTGGCCGTTTCGCGGTTTCCTTGAACTTTCGTGGGCAGAATGTCGGAACATGGCTGATGGATAATCTTAAAGAGCGACTCAATGCAGGACAGAACCAATCTGCTTTCCGTTACATCACTGTCGATGCATATCTCTCTGCCATTCCCTTTTATGAAAAGAATGGTTTCAAGGCACTCACCAAGAAGGAAGAGGACGAGCACACTCGCCTGATGTTCTTCGACATGATGGATGTGCTTTAACACCTCTATAGAAACTTTGCTTCCATACCACCTCCCGCTCCCCCTCATGGCCGAGCGGGATGCTTGTTTCTGTATGTCTCTTATGCCTGTCATTCTAATTCCAGTGGCTGATAAACATGTGCTTTCGTCAGCAGCGGGTGACCGTCGGCAAACGCGAGCTGCTGACCGCCCAACTCAAACACTGTCATGTTACGGATGCTTCCGCCCAGTGAGAGGTTACCACCGTTGAGGTCGGGCACGTGGAAGAAGGGATTCTTGGCATACTGGCGGTTGCCATACACATCGTTGCGGTGCTTCAGCAGCTTAGCGTATGCCATACGCTGCACGTCGGGGTTCTTTTCCGGTGCCGTGATGGTCGTTGCCTCTTGTCTCAACTCCGTGAGACAGAAGGTGTGCGCCTCATTTTCTGCCTGAACAATCATCCCTGGCAAACCGCGTAACCGCCACGGCCCTGCTGATGAAGGAATCTCTTCGGTGTACCACACGCGCCACTCCACGCCTCGATACGTTGCCGTGGCCTGCTGACAGAGGTAGCCGCTCACGGTCAGTGTGTCATCGGTCAGCGTCCATGCGATGTCGGGTGTCGGCTCACTGCCCTCGAACTCATGTGGGAAAATCCAGTCGCGTACTGTCGTCTTGCCTAAAGGATAGCCCGTCCACACCGTCGGCATGTGCATCACCGCCTCTTGGTGTTCTGCTATTATTACATCTTCCTCTTCTGCCGATCCGTTTGTCTTCATGTAGGCCGAGCGGGGCATTGACTTCGTCACCGTACGTCCCACTTGCACCACCACCTGCATCCTGTCCGTGACGGGTGCATCCTCGTCGTTCTGCGTCCTGCACTCATAGTCATATATGGCCACGAACTGCGCCGTGTCAATCACTTCTTGCGCCGACGCCGACGCCGCCAGTGCTATATATAATATAATGTATAGGAGTTGTTTCATTTTGTCTTACTTCAATTCCAGCGGTTGATACTTATTTACTTTCTTCGGAATAATCATGTCGGTAGCTACGACCGAGATTTTGTCCTCTGCGGCAGGTTCTGGGCCGCCTGGCCACATTTCAATGATGTTCAGGTGGTCGTAGGTTCCCTGCGGAATATAGTAGTTCGGCTTCTGCACATACTGCTTGTTGCAATAGAGCTTGTTGCGGTGGGAAATGAACTTGTCGCGCTTGAGGGTCGTGTAGCCACCTTTAGAGAAGTACTTGATGGGAGCCGTTCTTTGCATCAGTCCCACGCAGACGAACGAGAAGATGCCGTCCTTGTCCTCCGCTTTCAGAATCATGCCCGGCAGTCCGCGCAACTTCCAAGGACCAAAGGATGTCGGCACCTCTTCCGAATACCATGCCGTCCACGTCCTGCCTGCATACTTGCCGACGGCTTTTTGGCAGAGGTAGCCGCTCACGGTCAGCGTGTCGTCTGCTAACTCCCAAGTGAAGTCAGGCATCGGCTCCGTATAGAAGTAACGGTTGGGCACAACTTTGTCGAACGAACTCACTTCACCTTCGGGGTGTCCGATGAACAGCACAGGCAAGTTATACTTACGCGCATCCCACTCACCATACTGGTAGCCACGATTCTGCCACTCGCCGAAGTCCTCCAGCATGGTGCGGTTATACTCCATGCACTTCGTCGCATGGCTCCCTACCATTACAGCCAGCTGCACGGAATCCTTCGCGACATTTCCATTCCTGTCCGTCGTGTTCGTCACATAGTCATAGACCACCACAAACTGGCACTGGTCTATACTGTCATTCTTCTGTGCCATCGTTGGAGTCGAAAGGAACAACGCAAAGATGGCTGTGCTCATCAAACGCAAGCACTTCGCTCTTTTATCTACCATATCATTCTGACTTTAAGTGATAAACATATATAATAAAATCTGTATCAGTACTAACTAACGAGGCCAACTCGTCCCGTGCAAAACCTATCACGGAATTAGGCTCTATGCCCTGTCCCTGATAAGTGAGCCTCTCTACACGTTCCACCGCCGTACCGTCCGTATTGCAAATATAATTCTCAATCTTGCCTTTCCGAAAGAGCTTCACCCACATCTTCGAGCCTCCATAGTATCTGATACGTGCAATGCGTCCATTCTCTGGCAACGTAAACTTGTATTCGGGGAAGCAAGTCAGATAGTCATGTCCCGTAGCCACCTTCAGAGAGTCATCCATGCTCAAGGAGAAGTCAGCACTGCTCACTTCGATGGAGTCCAGAACTTCGCCTGTTGCAAAAACAATCTTCTTAATGAAGTTGATGCGTCTGCCTCCCACGATGGCATTGCCCCATGCATAGCAGAACTGCCCACTGCTATCCAGCAACGCCGAACCAGGATGCACCGCTGGCTCACCCATCATTTGGGCCTGATTGAAAGGCTGCTCATTCATCCGTCGAACAAGACTGCCGTCTTGGATTCTAAACACAGCCCCATCCATTGCGCCCAACATCACAAGACTATCATTGACAAGCAGATTGGCATTGGGGATGGACTGAATGTTAATGTTATCCCGCCGCAGTACAAGTGTGTCTATCGTCTTCACTTGATTGTCAAAAGACAAGACGGCACCATTCTCCTTACTTAAGTCTATGATGGTTTGCCCCTGCGCTCCTATCGTCAGCGCGAAGGCCATCATCATCACTAAAATCTTCTTCATTGTTGTCAATGTTTTATTGATTGTTATCATTACTTTCTTTGCCCAAGTCTTCACCCCTCACAATCTTGTACTTCGGGGGATTGCCGTGGTGGATGATGTTCATGATTTCGTGGATTTCCTCGTCGGTGAGGCCTTCCTTGTCAAAGTATGAGCCGGGGATAAGCGAGCAATAAGGCGGGCAGGTCAGTCGGCGGATAAAGCGGCGGCGCTTCAGCCAGTGCCACACGTCCTCGAAGAACCAGCCGATGCGGGTCCAGAAGAGCGACTGGATGCTGATGATCACCAGCATGACGATGAGAACAATGAGCAGCACGACCAAGATGATGCCCATCACGATGTTAGTGGTGTCGTCAGTTGTCAGCTGAGCGCCCTTGAACCAACGTTCAAACGATTCTAAAACGATTTCAAATTCCATAGTTTATTTCTTTTTCGGATTCTTGTTCCAGTGATACACCAGATGCAGCATGACGTAGTGCGGCAGGGAGCGATACCAGGTTTCGGTGCGGCCCTGGGCGTTCACGGAGTATTGGGTGGAGGAAAGCTGGTGCAGGAGGTCGAAGGCTTCGATGCGGGCGATGAGCTTGCCCTTGAAGAAGGGCTGGCTGACGGAGGCGTTCAGTACGAAGTCGTTGGTGTTCAGTTCGCTGCTGCCGTAGCCGCGACGGGAGTACATGTTGCCGTCGGCTGAAAGCGTGGTGTTCAGGCGCGGCAGGGTGTAGCGGGCGGAGAGACCGTACTGGAAGTCGGTGGCGTTGAGTGTCTCGAAGTCGTACATCTTGCCCTCCGAGTGCCGCCAACGGATGTCGCCCGTGGCGCGGATGTTTAGCGTACCTTTATTATATTGTATGTAGGCCCCGTCGTGCAGGGTCAGGGTATTGACAACGTTTTCCTCACTCGCTGTCATACCCGTGAGCATAGCATGGTCGATGGAGTGATGGTAGCCAGCATCGGCGTTTGTCTGCCACGACCAGTAGCGGTTCTTGTCGATGGTGCGGCTGATGTCGAACACACCCTTCAGCGTGTAGGCTCCGCTGACGTTCTGGGGGCGGTAGGTATAGATGCCGCTCGTGGGGTCGTATGCCACCGACTGCGCTGTGCTGCGGTGCTGGTAGTTGAGCGAGGTGCCGACGTGTAACGTCTGCTGATGGCCGTGGGCATTCTTGTCGTAGTAGTCGATGTTGGCGTTCGTGGTCACGTTGCCCTTCAGGTCGGGATTGCCCTCGCGGACGATGAGCGGCTGGCTGTCGTCGCGCCATCCGATGCGGCTCATCAGCTGGGCGCTGCTGCGGTTGTGGCTTGCGCCGAGGCGGAGGTCGTGTTTGCCGTCCTTGCTCATCAGTCGGAATGAGGCCGAGGTGTTCAGGAACACGGTGTTCTGCGTGGCCACCGTGTCTATTGCGCCCCGCTCGTAGTCCAACCGTTCGTGCCGCACGGGCAGGCTCAGCCCAATGCTCCAGTGGTCGTATTCCATTGTCATCGGCAGATCGGGATAGGGCTTGCACTTGGCCGTCTGACGCAGCGTCACGCCCGCCTTGTTCTCGAACATACGGCTGTGACTGTCGTAGGAATTCGAGGGGTCGGTGATGGCCGTCAGCATGTCGATTTCCGACGGTAGCAGCAGCGTGTCGGGGTGGTAGAGATAGTCGTGCGTTCTCGTGTTTATCACTTGTGCTTGCTCGCTTAAACCGATTTTCACATCCTTGCCAAGTGGTATCCCATAGCCGAGTTGAAGGAAGCCCACAGTCTGGCGGTTGAAGATGTCGTTGGCATTGTGCGTCAACTGCCTCGAATTTGAGGCAATTTGTTCCGTCAGGTAGCGACTGGCTTGCAGGCTCTCGTCGTTGCCGTGCTGCATCATGGCGTAGAATTCTACATGCCGTTTGTCCTTCCCTACGTTGAAGGCTCCGTCCACTTCACCTTTCAAACTCCATGACTTGCCCTCGCTCATGCCCACGCTTCGCATCGAGGCAGTCAGAGAGTCGCCCCACTGGTCGAACGAGGAATTGAACGAGCCGTCGCGCTTAGCGTGGTTGAAGTCTATCTCTGTTCTCAGATAAAACGGCTTAGTCAGGCTGAACGTGTTGTGTAGCTTCACCTGACGATTGCCCGAACGGTTCCGCATGGCAGAGATGGACAGCGGCGTGCTGCCCGCCAAGAATTGTTCGTAGCGCTGGCGCATCTCCTGTTCGTCGGTGGTTGAGGTGTAGTCGGCGCTGAACGTTTCCTTCACCTTGTCGCCCTTCGTGTGGTAGTCAATCTCGGTGGCCGCGCTGCGGGTCGTCACCATCGACTGCGGCATCGAGGCGGGTGTCCAGTGGCCCGACTGCCCGATGTGGCGGCTCTCGTTCACATTGTTCACATTGCCAAAAAGCGTCAGGCGCAGGCGGTCGGTGAAGCCAAGGGCAAAGGCACGTCCGAGCCACCTGTCTTCAGTGCCCACGGCTCCCTCCACGTTGGCAATATAGCCCCGCTGATATTCTTCTTTCAGGTTCACGTCCATCACAAATTTCTTCGGGTCCACGTCGTAGCCCAGCGCCATGCTCTTGTCGCTCTGGCGGTCGTACACCTTGATGTCCTTCACCGTGTAGTAAGGCAGGTTTTCCATCAGCACCTTCTTGTTGCCCTTCATGAACGAGCGCGAGCCGAGCATCAGTTCGTCCACCATGCGCCCGTTGACGAAGATCTGCCCCGCCTCGTTCAGCGTCACGCCCGGCATCTGTCGGATGAGGTCGTCGAGCATCGACCCCTGCGGCAGCTTGAACGCCGTGGCATCATAGACGATGGTGTCGCCGCGATAGAACATTTTTACGCGGGTGGCCTTCACCACCACCTCACCCAAGTCCACCTCCCGCATCTTGCGCATTTCCAGCATCGGCACCTCTATTCCCGTCTGCTTACCAATGCTCACCCGCTGCCACACGTCGTCGTAGCCCTTCAGCTGGGCGTGAACCAGCAGCACTTTCGCGTCGGTCGTCACCTTCGCCGTGTACTGGGCAAACAGCGGTTTCAGGTCGCGGTTGTAGGCCGTGAACATAGCCGCCGAGTCCACCAGCACGCTGCTGTCGGCACGGCATATTGACACTTTGGCGTGGCTCAGCGGAATCTTCAGGAATCCGTCTTCCACGTTGCCCGATAAGGTTATTTCTTTCTGAGTCTGTGCCCCTGCCGTCAATGCGGCGAGGGCGAGGATGATGGTAATGATGTTCTTTCTGCTCATAATTCTATGGTGGTTTTATTTGTTTCCGATTGATGGAAGGTCGCCGACTGGCTCGTTGAGGTCGGATTTCAGGAATCCGAGGTCGACGAGCGACTTTCCTGCCTGGATTTCAGGAATCCGAGGTCGCCGAACGGCTCGGCGGGGTCGGATTCCGAAAATCGGAGGCGGCAGACGGGGCCGCTGCCTCCGATTCGTGAAATTCCGCATTACCGGGCGCCTACTGCTCCGGCTCTACGGGCGTAGGCTCCGGCTCGGGCGAGGGGTCGGGCGTGGGTTCCGGCTCCGGCTCGTCGCCGCCCTTGCCCTTCGGCAGGAGGTACTCGCGGGCGTAGCGCTCGAAGCCCTTCAGCTGGGTGATGAGGGCGGTGAGCTCAGCGCTGGGCATGAGGTCGTTCATGGCGTTGATGACGCGGTAGAGGTCGGCGATGGCCAGGTCGGTCTGGCGGCGGGCGGCCTTCAGCTCACCCTTCACGAACTCGCCCTTGGTCTGGGCGCGCTGGGTCAGCAGCTGGCGCACCAGCGAGGCTTTCTGAGCGGCTTTCACGTACCACTGCCAGGCGCCGATCTGCGTGAGGAATTCCTGCTTGGGCTGCAGGTTCTGGCCCATCTGCAGAATCTTGTCGGCCTCGGCACCGTAGCCGTCGTTCACGCGGAACTTAAAGTCCTTGAACACCTGCTGCACCGCGAGTGCGTCCTGCTTCTGCGCCTCCGTGTCGGGCAGCGAGGCGTAGCCGTCGTTGATGTAGCGGAAGGCCGTCATGTAGCAGTCCTGCTGCTTGTCGGCGGCTTCCAGCTGCTTCACCACGGGGTCCACCAGCGACTTCTGCCATACCTCGTCCTCGTGTACGCGGGCCTGGTGCACGGCGGCGGCCATCTGGTTGTACTTCTGGTTCTCTGTCTCGAAGTTGGCCGCAGTGTCGTCAATCTGCTGCGTCGTGCCGTCGTGGTTCGCGTTCGACAGTCCGCCCAGCCAACTGTAGTTTAATTGATTGTTGTCTTCCATTGTTGTTTCCATTTTTTGATGTGAATACTTTTCGTTTGTTTCTAAATGTTGATGTGTCGATGGCTCCGACTGTGGGAGCCGAGGTTTTGCAATGAGTCCTTTCTGAGCCTTGCACCGTCCTTTCTTTTTTGAGGGTTGAACATTCTGTTTACTATTCACGCCGTTACTAAGAAAAACCTCCCCGCCGCCCGTCGCGAACAGGCGAGCGGGAAGGACACATCATAGAAACAACGTGTTTTCATTTCTTCATGGGTTGTTTGTTTAACCGATACACGATATGCAGGAGGGCGTAGCGGGGAGTGACGTTGTTCCACGTCTCGGTACGGCCTTGGGCGTTGATGGTACGGCGGATGTTGGAGAGGTTGCCGAGGAGGTCGAAGCCGTCGAGCATACAGATGAGGTTGCCGTGGAGAAAACGCTTAGAGAGGCGGGCGTTCCAAACAAGCTCGTTGGTGTTCATGGCATGGTCGGCGTAACCTCGACGGGAGTACATGGTGAGGTCGGTGGCAAGCTGTAGGCTCCACGGCAGTTCGACTTGAGCGGTGAGGCCGTAATCGAAGTCGAGGACGTTGATGGTCTCAAAGTCCGTGCGGTCGCTGGCGGAGTGCTGGTAGTGGACGTTGCCAATACCCTTGACTTGTAGTTTGGCGTTTGGCCGGTAGGTCAAGCTGAGTACCTCGTTTGCATAATAGGAGCCGACGATGCTGCGTGAGGGGGCTGCGGGCTTGGTGCTAATGAGATCAACACTGCGATAGTAGTCAAAGGCGGTCTTCGTGGAGAGCGACAGATGGCGGCTGTGGTCGAGCGGGGTGTTATATCCGCCGCCAAGGTGGGCATCCCAGTTGCCGTTGACGTTCTGCGGGGTGACGGTGCGGATGCCCGTCTGCTTGTCGTAGAGGGTGGCCATGGCGATGCTCCGCGGCGCAAGGTTGACGGAGCCAGAGACGTTCCATAAACGCTCGCCAGAAAGGACGCGGCGATAGGAGGTGCCGAGATGGTATCGCTGCGGGTTCTTCAATTGTGGATTACTCAGCACGATGCGCAAGGGGTCGCTGTCATCGCGGATGTTGAGCAGATAGGTCATGCCGGGAGCAGTGATGCGGGTGTTGAAATTGACCTCAAACACCTTTTTCTGGTCGCGAGTGAAAAACCGCCAGTCGCCGTCGGTCTGGACGAATGCCATGCTGCGATGGAAAAGGGTATCAAGCTGTCCGCGATCATAATCTAATTGGTTGCGCTCGAAGCGGACTTCGACATTGCCGCGGAACTGACGAATCAGATTCCACGAGTGGCAGCGGGAACTGTTGTAGTCATAGCCGAAGCGGAGGCGGTGGATGTCATCGGTGTACTCGGCTTGGTTGCTGTTGTCTGTGTCGAGCGTTCTGTAAAGGTCGTCGGCAGACGGGAGCGTACCCAGTTCACCATCGAAGCCCTCCAGCAGATGCAGCAGATAGAGCGAGCGATTGGTCTCTCTGTTGGCGTGGGAATAGATGTAGTCGGTGGAGAGTTGCAGGCATCCGATTTCTGTTCTTCGTGCGCCGATGCTGCCGCCGTAGTTCAGGTTGCGGTTTGTGTTCAGGTCGTAGCGGTTGCGGCGGTCGGTGGTTATGCTGCTGCTTGGATAGTCAAGCTGATAGTGGTCGTAGGCGTGGCGTTTCTCATCGCTGTAGCCGATGTTGCCGGAAGTGTTGAAGACGAAGCGATTGTTGTGGGGAATACGGAAGACGGCATTGGCATCAACGCCCGTGTTCAGACTATGACCGTTGCCCTTGGCTTGTGAGATTGTCCTGTTCAGGGCATGGCGCAGTAGCAGAGAACCAGTGTTGGGAGCCATGATGCTGTCAATCCATGCCTTGCCCCATTGCTCGGACATGTTCTCGTCGAAGACAGCCGAGGCCGATTCGCCGCGGCTGTGCTGACGGCTGTAGCTGATGTCGGGTCGCAGGCCGAGATAGCTGAGCACCTTGTCCCTGCGATAGAGGTTGAACTCGTGGTTGGTGCTCACCTTGAAGTTATCGGCGTGTCGCTTGCTGTAGGCTCGTCCGTAGGTGTTGCCACCTGTAAGGAAGTTCTCGCTGGTCGTATGCTGCTCGGCGTCATCCTCGGTGTAGCTGGTGCGCACGTTGCCGCTCGTAGTCCAGCGCCCTTCTTTCTCATCGATGTTGTAATCGAAGCCAGCATCATAGACGGAGCGGATGCCCGTTGCCTGACGCAGGGGAGTCCAGTCGCCGTTCTGACCGGGCTTGCGGTCGTCGCTCACGTTGTTGGCATTGGCAAAGAACGACAGACGCGAGTTTGGCGTGAAGCGCAGGGCGAACAGTCGGCCAAGGAACCGGTCGTCGGTTCCCGCGCCCGCTTCGGCGTTGGCAATCCATCCGATGCTGTATTCCTTCTTCAGCTGCACGTCCATCACGAACTCCTTGTTACCGTCGTCGGGCAGTCCGGCCATGCGCAGTTGCTCGCTGCTACGGTCGTAGGCTTTCACCTTCTTCACCATGTACGACGGCAGATTGTCGAGCATCAGCCGACGGTCTTTGTTGAAGAAATCCTTGCCGTTCAGCAGCAGGGCATCGACGTGCTTGCCGTTCACTTCGATGTCGCCGCCGCTTTTCAGTTCCACGCCTGGCAACTGCTGGATGAGGGCGTCGAGCATGGAGCCTTCGGCCAACTCGAAAGCGTCGGCATTGTAAACGAGCGTGTCACCGTTGACGTAGAACTTTACCTTCGTGGCCTTCACCACCACCTCGCCCAGCGTCACGTTGCGCTCCTTCTGCATATAGAAAGGTTTGTCTATTAGGTCCACGGTTTCCTCGTCTTTGTAGAAGCGTTCCACCTCGAACATCTGTTCTGTAGTCTCGTAGCCGTCCTTCCGCATACGCAAGATGTAACGGCCTGGACGTTTGATGTGGAACATGACAAACGAGGCGGGCTTGTTGTTGCTGTCGCCTGTGACCGTGCGAAGCGTATCAACGAGCGTGCTGTCGGCTGCCCACATCAGTTCACATTCGACGTCGAACACGGGCTGACTCGTAAGCATGTCAGCAACTCTTCCGATGACTCTCACGGAGTCGCGTGGCTGATTCTTCTCTTGCGCTTCTGCCGTCAATGCGGTGAGGGCGAGGATGATGGTGATGATGTTTTTTCTGTTCATAATATGTGATTGTTTTTGAAATAAAAGTTATAGATGTGTGACTTGACTTGCTCTAAGCGGTAGGCCATGTAGTCGCGGCCCATCCGCTCCGCCGCCTGGCTCTGGCGGTAGTGCTCATTGAGGTCTGCACCATCGACGACATAGACGGTGCTGGACTTGTCGGCGCGGATGGTGACGGGAGCGGCATCGCCATCGAGACAGTACGGATAGCAGCCCACAAGGTCGCCAGCAGCTACGGTCTCGACCGTGCTCTCGTCACCCTCGTAGTTACGGACAAGGTAATGGAAACTGCCGCTCTCAATGTAACCAAAGCGGCTGGCGGCGGCTCCCTCGGCCTCGAAGATGTCGCCATGCGAGAAGTGCATAGCCCGACCATGGTGCAGACAGTAGTCGCGCAGATAGGCCAGGGCCTCAGAATAATGTTCTTTTTGTTTCATACGCTCATGTTTTTTCAGTTTTTTGCCTACAAAGATTGTGCAAACCGAGAGCAGAAGAACGTGTTCTTATGCCGAGGTGCAGCCAATCTTCGCAATCTTTCGATTGCAAAACAACAAAAAAAAGCGTAAAAAACAACTCGGCGAAGCCCGAAAACAGGTCGCCGAGGATGCAACTCTAAAACTAGTTTTAGAAATTCGCGGTTAAGTGAGTGCCAAAGTGAGTTTGTTCACGGTTTGGCCGAGTGTGAGCGAATTATGCAAATTAGGGGTTAAGTGTGCAAAAAAAGTGTCCTCACACTTTTTCGTTGTTATAGTTGATGAGGTCGAAGAACATCAGGCGTGTTTCCAGTTTGGCGGGCGGCTCACCTTCGCGGTCACGAATGTTGCGATACTTCTTTTCTTGCTCTTCGGTAGCGAAGAAGAGTTTCAGACCGGAATGCTCGTAGAACTGAATCAGCCCTGGCTCGTTGTAGGCATCGACAATGAGGAAACGGCAGCCGGACTTGTTGCTCTCGCTGCTGAACCACGCCTTCACATAGTCAATAATCTGACGGCCAAGGTGCAGGTGCTGATAGCGACGGTCAACACCAAGACGACCGAGCAGCACGGCAGGGAAGTTCTGGCCAGACTTTTCCGTGTCAACCTCAGCACCAATGACATCGCGCCGCCGCCACGAAATATGACGGGTGAAGATGCTGGCATTGGCCACGGTGATGGCACCCACGATACGTTCTGGTGTTCCGTCGCAGAAAAAGTAGGTTTTGCCAAACATCTGCCTTTGGTTGCGCTCCACATCATAGTGGAAGAAATTGTTAATGTCCTCGCGTCCGCAATCGAAACGTTCGATGCAATCAGCGGGGACATCACCCAAAGGAAGACGCAGACAGTCGTAGATGTTCATACTGCTTACTTCTTCAAGCTTTCGTAATACTTGCGTGTATTCTCCTCCACGCGGCGCACCATCTCGAATGCCTCGGGATTGTACTGCGATCCGCGCATATACTTCTCGTTGTATTCGGCCTCACGCTCGAAACGCTCTGCCACTTCGCCCGTCAGTACGGGGACGTGTGAAATTGCCAATGCCATAGTTCTTTTCTCCTATTCTTTTTACGGCTGCAAAATTACTACTTTATTTTGAATTATCGCATAATTGAAGCGTTAAAAGTGCGAAAAGCTCTTATTCTTACCCTTTTTCTTGCCCGAAGGTTAACTCTTTGCGAATCTTGCTCAGGTAGATGGGCGTGATGTTGAGGAACGAGGCGATGTCCTTCAGCGAGAGCATCTGCACCACCTGCGGACAGCGGTCGATGAGCCGACGGTAGCGACTGCGGGCGGTGTAGCGGTAGTGGTCGAGGTCGCGGCAATAGACCATCTTGAACAGGTTCTTGAGTATCTTCACGTCCATCTTCGCCATCTTCGGGTCGTTGTCTATCAGGGCCTGCAGCTCCTGTCCGCTGATGACGCGCACCTCGCACGGCATGTCCGCCTCGATGCTCACCTCCGACACGTCGCCGTCGAGGCAATAGGGGAAATCCGCCACGAACTCGCCCTCGAAGGCGAAGCCCGTGCAGTAGTCCTTGCCCTCCTCGTCGTTATGCACCATGTACTTGAAGCATCCGCGCTCCACGAACGCCACCCACTGCGCCGGCTCGCCCGCCTCTTCCAGCGTCTTGCCCCGCAGAAACGTCCTCTTCTCCCCATGCTCCATGCAATACTGCCGCAGGACCTCCAGATCCAGTCCCTCCTTGTAGGTGTTAAAGTGCTTGTTTGGTTGGTGTGTCATAATGAACCTGTTTCGTTAATTTGTGGGTGCAAAGGTAGTGAATTTTGCCAAGAAAACGTTTCTTTTTGTTATAAGTAAGGCTTACTTTAGGCAAAATTTGCTTAAATTACGCGCGAAATGGTAAATAAATGAGATAGGTGAATGGAATTCAATGCCATTAGATGTACGTCTTTACGCTATGCGGTTATTCATTGGTTGTGAGGACGGCCTTTATGAAAGTATAATATCGCAAGATGAAAAATCTAAAGTTTCTTCTGGTAGTATAGACAAAGTATTTGACTCAAAGGTGGTATCGGTGAATGCTCGATATGGAACTATTGCCATTTCTGCAGATGGAGAGGGATTGTTTTATTCTAATATCGGTGAATCTGAATTGCATGTAAGAATTGACGAAAGGCCTAAGGTTGGCGGCTCTTCATTGCGTACGGATTGGAAAGACGTAGATTTATTAAGTTATGATGCAGAAAGTAGGTTTCAATATATTCATAACGAATCTCAACGAGCAGGTAAGAATACCCCTAGTTATTATACTCTACGAAGAGGAGGAGAATATAGGCAAATAGTGAACTTTGCAATACAGGTGGATGAAATGGATCCATTGCTTGAAGAACTTGACATAAAGGATGACAATATTAGTTATTGCTTCAATAGCGGTTCTTCTGCATTTTTGAAGTTGAAGGATGGAACATTCTTTACAACAGATTTCAAACAAAGATCGGCTGGAACTTATAAACGAATAATCAAGGAAGATAAAGGATGCAAAAAAATTATGTCTTCTGTCGTTATACCTAATGGCTGCGTTCTGAGATATTATAATCGTATTGTCCTATATAAGAATAATGAATCTTTGTTATTGTACAACGGCTCAACATATGGTGTGAGATCATACATTAACTCTAACCAATTTCGAAGCCTAGTAACTATTAATACAGAGGACTCTATTGGAATCTACACAACAGAGTCGTTCGAGCCTACATCTATCCAACAAGAAGACATGAGTCAATATGGCAGGGTTAGATATAGTAACATATTTAGATTAAAGAAAAAATCTGGAGATGGCGGTAGGAATGAAATGGATCTTCCATTTTAATCCGCTATCAACTTCTTTATGCAGCTTAACGGAAGTTAAATATGTTAAATATTCATCTTTTCCTTCTTCTATAGAATCCAAGTCATCACTTTTCTACCGTTTAACATACAAGTCTCTAATATAGAGCAATTTGCAAATACTCAGGCTGCAGCGGCCTAACTACCGTCATCATCCCCAACTCAGTGACGAGCATCGGAAGCTGGGCTTTCTCTGGTTGCAGCGGCCTGACTGAGGTTAGGTCTTTTATAGTGGAGCCTTTTTACATTAATACCTATGTTTTTCCGAATGCTTCACAGGCCACGCTCTACGTTCCCATAGGTACGAAGGAGAAGTATGAGGCGACGGACGGCTGGAAGGAGTTCAAGGAAATCGTTGAGATGGAACTGGAATCGACAAGCACAGGAGCATCAGACTACAGCAATAGTGATGAAATCAACGAGAACACGAACCTGGATGGCAACGTCATTGGAAATGTGCTATATAATATTGCCCCCTCGGACGGCGGCTACAACAAGAGTGAGGGCTGCATTGAGGTGAAGAAGTCTGTAGGCGACGATGACATGGATGCCATTGCGGGCAAGGATCTGTCAGACGACGCACTGAAGTGCTTCACGGGTCTCATCTTCAAGGTGAACAAAGGCAAGGGCACGGTGACGGTGAACGGCGATACCACGGGCGGCATGACGCTTAAGGTGAAGATCGGCAACGCCCAGCCTATGGCGAAGGCATTAGACGGTAAGCAGAAGGCAACGTTCCAATATAACGTGAGCGAACCCACCTACGTTTATATCTATGCCGGCAATAGCGGTGCAGCCTCAGCACGCGGAGCAGCAGAGGAGCCGAGCCTGAAGATCTACGGCATAGAGTGGAAACAGGATGCGGGTACACCGACGGGCATCGATAGCCTCCCTGGGACGCCCAGCGCCTCTCCAAAGGCTGAGGGGAATGTGTACACCCTCAGCGGTCAGCGCGTAGATGCACAGCCTAAGAAGAAGGGCGTGTATATCCGCGACGGAAAGAAGTTTGTGAGGTAATCTATTGGAAGATGATGCCGTAGGCATCAGATAGGGGTAGCCAGCCATACATCTGTGCCGTAGGTACGGCGAAATGGCTGGGAAGGCGGTGATGGTAATGGGCGTGCCGTAGGTACGCGACAATCCGCGCGCTTTGTCGCGTACCTAAAGGCACACATTTTCCTTGCACCTTCATACCAGCCATTTCGCCATACCTACGGCATGGCTGTATGGCTGGTTACCCCTATCATGCCCCTCTGGGGCATTCCCACCTTACCGCGCGTACGAGATGCACAGATAAGTTGGGGGCAGTCGTTTTTTCGGTGCGTGACTGCGCGCTATTTAGACAGTATGCATCGGAATTATCGACTGACCCGAAATAACCCCCATGCTCCTACTCGATTGCCGTCATGTGGCCACGGCGAGCAAGTCCTCTGGGGAGGATGCGAAGACGGTAGCTCCGCGCTGGGCGAGGAACTGGCGACTGCGGAAGCCCCAGAGAACACTTATGCAGGGAAGGTGGGCGTTTCGGGCAGTTAGTATGTCGACATCGCTGTCGCCAACGTATACTGCTGTGCTGGGACTGGCGTTGAGGAGTTGCAGTGCCTGGTTGACTGTGTCGGGTGCTGGTTTCTTGCGTATGCCCTGTGCCTCGTTTTCTCCTATGGCCACGTCGACGGTGGTGGGGAAGAAGTGCTGGCAGAGCTGCTTGGTGACGGTGTGGGTCTTGTTGCTGACCACTGCGACGTGGCATCCGTTTTCCTTGAGGGTGGCGAGGAGTGGGAGTATGCCGGGGTAGGGCTTGGTGGTGTCGAGGTAGTGGTTGCGGTAGTGCTGGGTGAAGTCGTTGAGGGCTTTGTGGAATTGTGGGTTGCTGGTTCCTTGTGGCACTGCGCGCTCGATGAGTGTGCGTATGCCGTTGCCTACGAGGTGTCTGACGTGGTTGACGGAATGCTCTGGCATTCCGTTGGTGCGCATGGCGTGGTTGACTGATGCGGCGAGGTCGCGGAGTGTGTCGAGGAGTGTGCCGTCGAGGTCGAAAATCCAGGTGCTGTATTTCATAATTCACAATTCAAAATTCATGGTACGCTAAGACGCTAAGTTTTTTCTTTGTGTCTTTGCGTCTTTGCGTACAATGGGGGTTATCGCTTGCTCCTAGTGATCATGGTTTTGAGCTTTGTGTTGAAGTGGTGGGCGGCAAGGAGCTGTTCGATGGTGATGTGCATGCGCCACTGCCAGCGGTTGTAGGGGTCGTCGGGGTGATTGATGCGCTCTTGCTGGGTGTTGTTGGAGCGCAGGGTGCCGTCGATGGCGAGCCAGTCTTGTAGTGAGAGTATGCAGAGCATGGATGGGCAGTAGAGGTGGCGGGCAATGATTTCTTCTGCGAGGTGTGGGGGTAGTTGTTGGGGTGCGTGGCCTTGTTTCTGGAGCATGGTGGTGTAGTAGCGTTGTGTGCGGTATGGGTTGGCTTCCCACCAGAGTCTGAGGGGTGGCATGTCGTGGGTCTCGAATGTGGCGACGGAGCGGTAGGGGTAGTGGTCGAGGTGTGTGAACTCGTATGTGCCTTGCTTGGGCATGGTCTGCACTTGGAGTGTGGCTATGCGGAGGGTGTCGAGCACGGGGGCTACGCATGGGGGCAGGAGCCCGAGGTCTTCGGCGCAGATGAGTAGGCGGCTGTGGCTGAGTGTGTTGTTGAGCCGCCTGCTGCCGGTGTTGCCCCAGTGGATGTTGTGCCTTTGTTGGAAGTAGTTGTTGTAGATGCGCATGTAGGCGTCTTTCTCGTCGGCGTTGAGGGCTTGGAAGACGGGCTCCTGCCATGCGTTGATGCGGGGGTGGAAGGTGTCGGGCTGTCGGGGGTCTTCTACGAAGAGGACGTTGCTGAGGAGTGTCATCATTCCGTCGCGTATCCATATGCTGTTCTCGTCGTTGTGTCCGTGGAAGTGTGCTTCTATCTTTCGCTGGTTGTCGAGGTGGGGCTTTACTTGGTAGAGGCCGTAGGGCTTGGGGTCGAGGAACTGCTGGCAGACGTATTGTGTGTGGATGCCGAAGAGGTTTTGTAGGATGGTGTCGTTGATGAAGGGCTGTGTGAGGAGCTGGCGCCGGAATGGGAGTCCGAAGTGTGTGATCTCGCCGGGTGTCATGGGGAGTGCGGGGGAGAAGTGTCCGAGCTGTGGGGAGAGTGCGGTGTAGGGTATCTCCCATACGCGGAAGTATGCGAGTACATGGTCGATGCGGACGGCGTCGAAGTATTGTTCCATCCACTGGTAGCGGCTGCGCAGCCATTGGGTTACGGTTGGGGGTGTGTTTGTGTGTGTGGCGGATGTGTCTGCGGCTTCCCAGTTGTAGGTGGGGAATCCCCAGTTCTGGCCTTGCGGAGAGTGGGCGTCGGGGGGTGCTCCTGTCTGGCTGTCGAGGTTGAACAGGTGTGGCAGCAGGGTTGTCTCTACGCTGTGGCGGTTGATGCCGATGGGCATGTCGCCTTTGAGTACTACGCCCTTGGAGCGGGCATAGTCGGCGGCGGCCTTGAGTTGGAGGTGGAGGTTGTACTGGGTGTAGATGGTGAGTGTGGTTTGGCGCTGTTGCTGGTCGGCTGTGAGGTTGGGTGTGTGTGTGCAGAGCCACTCTGTGTAGGGCTTGAGCCAATGGTTGTTGGCTTCTTTCCAGGCTTTGAAGTGGCTGGTGTCAAGGGTGTCTTTCCCGTGCTCGTCGAAGATGTCTGCCACGTATTGGCGCTTTACGCTGTCTACGGCCTCGTAGTCGCTGTAGGGTAGGGCGTTGAGCTCTCGCTGCTTGCGGTGGTAAGCTGTCATCTTGTGCTTGTCGGAGAGCTGGCCTAACTGCTCGAGGTCGAGGTAGTGTGGATGGAGTGCCATGCAGCATGTTATGTTGTAGGGGTGTGAGTCGTGCCAGTGTCCGTCGGTGGTAGTGTCGTTGACGGGGAGGGTCTGTATGACTTTCATGCCTGTGGCTACGGCCCAGTCGACGAAGCGTCGCAGGTCGCCGAAGTCTCCTACTCCATAGCTGTGCTGGCTGCGGAGGGAGAAGACTGGGACTACAACGCCTGCGAGGCGCCATGTGTGCTCGCGGAGCCTGAGTGTTTCTCCGTAGTGCACGTGTACCTGACCGTCGGCAATGTGGTTGTGGACAATGCGGTTGTCTCCCTCTTCCCAGCTTACAAGCTGGTTTGTGGTCTTGTCGATGACTACATATTTATATTCAAGTGGAAGGGCAATGGCGTCGGCATTGACGGACAGGAGCCAGTCGTGCTGTCCCACATACTCCATGGGGAGATACTTGGCGGGACTCCACGACCCCATTGCGGGATGGCTGCCGACGATGGCTACGGCCTGTGGGGCCTCTACTTGTGGTGCGGACACCCTGAAGAGGAGTGTCTTGCGGTATAGGGGCACGCGGAGGGGCTTTGCCTGTTCGCCGTGGGGCAGGTGGCGTGTGGTGAGATAGGCGTTGCTGTAGAGATGGAATGCGAGGGGGCGGTCGCGCCACTGGTCGGAGAAGAGGTAGTGCTTGGAATGGTCGAAGAAGTATGTGCGTGGCACGAGTGTCCACTCGCGCCGCAACAGCTGTCCCTCGGCTCCCTCTACCTGATAGTGGTAGGTGATGGAGGTGATTGGGTGGTGGCGGGACTCCACGGCAGCGGTCTCTAACGTCCACGTCAAGCCGTCGAGGGTCTGCATGGCCAAGTTCTGTGTCCTGCAGGTACCGTGGTCACTTCGGTAGGATAGCACGGCGTGTAGGCTTTCGCCCCATTGTGTAGCGTAGTTTATGGAGAAATTCAGCTTCACTTGTTACTGTTGTTGTTCT
The DNA here is from genome assembly GCA_017449025.1 of Prevotella sp. Lineage (GTDB taxonomy): Bacteria > Bacteroidota > Bacteroidia > Bacteroidales > Bacteroidaceae > Prevotella. Next base: position 18,854 of record JAFSKJ010000108.1, read on the forward strand.
TCGTCTTTGCGGTTGTCGATGTTGTCGCCCTCAGTGGGTTTCATCTCTTCCTTGAAGTCGGTGATTCCGTTGTCTATGAGTATGTTGTACCACTGTAGCAGCTTCTTGATGTCGCTGTTGTGCACGCGCTCGCGGTCGAAGTTGGGGAGTATCTTCGAGAAATACTGGCGCAGCTCGTCGCCGGTAGCCTTCTTTATGTCGATGGAGGCTTTCTTGCCGTTTTCAAGGGTCTTGAGGCTTTCTAAGACATCCATCAGTGGCACGTCGTCTGTTTCTGTGAACATTGCTATGTCTGCGAGCGACGTGATCCTGTCGTTGGAGAAGGCGGGCATGCGCCGGTGGTCGCTGTCGAGTGTTTCCACAATGAGGTTGTTCTTTCCGCGTGATACGAGTTTGTAGAGTCCGGGCTTTCCGGCAATGGATAGAATTGTCTGTTGCATGATAATTGTTTATAGCTTGTTAATGTTTTGTTTGTTTTCTTGTTCTGATAGCTTTTGCAGTAGAAGGTCGATTTGGCTGTCGATGTCGCAGACGCCGTCGTTGACAATCTCGAAGTGGGCTCTCTGCCGCACTTGCTGCTGGGGCCACTGCCTGTGCATCCATTCGATGGCTTTTTCCTTGGTGATGGAGTCTCGTGCCATGATGCGCTGGATGCGCAATTCCTCTGGTGCGGTGACAACCACCACGTTGTCGACGAGTGTGTATATTCCCGACTCGTAGATGATGGCGCTCTCCATCCATTTCTCTCCGCTCTTTTCGAAGTCGCTGAAGACTGCGGGGTGGACGATGTCGTCGACGGCCTTGGCGTTGGCATCGGAGGTGAGCAGAAATTGTGCCACGGCAGCCTTGTTAAGCTCGTATGTGCCATGCTCGAAGCGGTAGGTGTTGGGGCCGATGAGTGCGGTGAGCTTTTGGCGCAGTTCTGCTGAAGTGCGCATGAGCCTCTTGGCGGCAGCGTCGCAGTCGTAGACTGTTATGCCGCGTGTCTTGAGTCTCTGGCATACGTAGCTTTTGCCGCTGCCTATTCCTCCGGTTATTCCTGTCTTCATTGTTGCGTTGTTGTTGGTGGCTCTTCAATGAGGTAGTCAACCTGCTTTGTCAGCAGTTGGGCCTTTGATATTCCGTTGGGCATCTGCTGCAGGTAGATGGTGCACTTCTCCGACGGGTTTTCCATCAGCTCGTTGTAGTTGGCAACGACAGTGAAGTCGCTGGCCTTCAAGGTGCGGTAGACGCTGGCTCCGGTGACAAATCTCACGCTCACCTTTGCTGGGAATGTGCGTAGCACTTTTCCTTCCGGCATGTTGATGCCTTGGACGGGTATTCCGTCGATGCTTTCTTCTGTGAGCACGTCGGTGTAGAATCCAACCTTTATCCTGTCGGGTATGATTTTCACGCCTTCTGTCTTGCGCATCTTGCACTCCACGGTGAGGGTGTCGCGGAAGTTCACGTAGTTGAGCTGCTCTGTATAGACGGTCTTTATGCTGTCGAGCTTTTCTTCGGAGGCGAAGACGGTGACGCTGTCGGGCCAGTATTCCACGTGGCTTATGAAATAGAGGTTTTCGGGTATCACCCTTCCGCTCCATCTCACAGGCACTCGTTTCCTGGCGCCGGTGTTGTAGAAGAATTCATACTTGCCGGTGCTGCTGCCGGTAATCTTGGTTGAGCTTACGAAATTCCTTGTTGCCAGCTTCTGTAGTTCTGCGCCACTGACCATTCCAGTGCCGTTTCCTCGGTCGTAGAGCTTGAAGTTGATATCTATGGGCTTTATTCCCTTGCCGTAGAGATAGGCCAAGATGACAATGCCCTTGTCGCGTACGGTCATCTTGACAGTGTCTGTCTCGTCGGAAGTGAGCATGATCTCCTTTGGCATGTTTAAGATGCGCAATGGCACTGCCACCTCGCGCTCATAGTCTTCGTTGAGGGCCATGCCAAGCCAGAAGATGCCTGAGAGTGCCAAGAAAAACAGGAAAATAAGGAATTCCCTGTTCCCTTTGCTGAACAGAAAATTCCTTATTATGCTGAATATTCTTGAAGATTCCACTTCTTTGGCAGGGGTTGTGTTGACGTAGGCTGTTTACTTGGCCAATGGCATGCTGTTCATGTCCTTATACACGAATGCCTTGTCTACGGTAACGGTCACGCCACGGGAAATCTCGATGTCTATTGTCTGGTTCTCCAGGTTAATGCGCTTTACCGTGCCGTGGATGCCGCCCCCGACGATGACGGGTGTGCCTTCGGTCAGTGAGTTCTGGAACTGCTGTATTTCCTTTTGCCGTTTCTGCTGTGGACGTATCATGAAGAACCACATGATGGCGAAGAATACTACTATCATCAGAATCATCGGCAGGGAGCTTGCTCCTTGTGCTGCCTGTGCAGCTAAGAATAATGTGTTCATTGTTGGCTATTGTTTTTATTTGGTTTATTCGTTGAACTTCTTTGCGTTGCGCGGCTCGTCCATGTGTTTTATCAGCTTTCCTGACCGTATCAGATGACGGGCAATGGCGTCTAACATGCCGTTGATGTAGCCGCTGCTCTTGGGCGTGGAGTAGAGCTTGGCTATCTCCACGAACTCGTTGATGGTGACGCTGATGGGTATGCTCGGGAAGTTGAGCATCTCGGCAATGGCTATCTGCATTATCACCACGTCCATGTATGCCAGCCTGGAGAAGTCCCAGTTGCGTGAAGCCTCGCTCATGAAGCGTTGGTACTCGTTGGCGTTGAGCAGTGTGGCGCGGAACAGCTTGCGGGCATAATCCTTTTCCTCCTCGCTGTGGAATTCGGGCAGCAGCTCCTGCTTTGCCCCATTCTGCTCTTCGAAGCGCTTGATGGTTTTCAGGACGAATGTGTCGATAATCTCCTTGTCGTCATTCCAATAGAGGCTCTGCTCTTCAAGCAGTGCGTCAAGCTCTTCGTTCTCCTGGATAAGGGTGCGGTAGATGCGGCGCCACAACTCACGGTCGGCCTCGTAGTTGTCTGCGTGGCTTTCCATATATTCTTTATATATAATGCTCTCAACAATCTGGTTGTATAGCTTGCCTACGAACTCCGGCATGTCCTGCCATGTGTTTTTCTGGTTCTCCATGAATTCCTGCAACTGGTGGTTAGATTCCAGCTGCAAGGTGAAACGGTTGAGTGCAAACTTCGGCGACGGCTCCTCGGTGCCCTCACGCTTGGCCTTGTTCTGGGCTATCTCCAATCTGCGCCCCGCCTCCTTGCCTATTGCCACAATCAGTGCCAGCAAGTAGTTGTAGAGGTCGTAAGCCTTTGACAGGCTGAAGAAGAGTTCCTTCTCTGCAGAGTCAATGTTCTTGTTACCGTTCTGATAATAAGCATAGGTTAACTGAACAATCTTGATTCTTATGATTTCCCGATTAATCATCTTATTGCCTATGATTGATGAATTCTTGTTAGTTTTGTTGTATTATCGTGTGCAAATTTAGTAAGAAAAACGAGAATATGCAAGAAAACAGCCTCTTTTTTCAAAAAAAACGTCTGGAATGTGATGTATATCATATTTTTTTTGTACTTTTGCACCGCTTTTTTCGTGTGATGGCGAATTAAGTGTAAGATTAAATCAATTATTAACAACTTAATTTAGAGTAACACAACTGTTATGAAAGAGATTAATTTAAGCGGAAAGAAGCGCGAAGCCACAGGCAAGAAAGCCTCAAAGCTGCAGCGCAAGGAGGGACTCATTCCCTGCAATCTTTATGGTGAGAAGCGCGACGACAAGGGTGCACCCGTTGCCCTGGCATTTGCCAGCCCAATGTCTGAGCTTCGCAAGGTTATCTATTCTCCACATGTCTATGTGGTGAACATCAACATTGACGGTGAAAACCATGTGGCAGTCATCAAGGAGCTGCAGTTCCATCCCACCACAGATGCCCTTATCCATGCCGACTTCTACGAGGTTAGCGAGCAGAAGCCCATCACTGTGGGTATTCCTGTCAAGCTCAACGGATTGGCCCAGGGTGTGCGCGATGGTGGTAAGATAAATCTCTCCATCCGTAAGATTAATGTCACCGCTCCATACAAGAACATTCCTGAAGTGCTCAATATCGACGTTACAAACCTCGGTCTGGGCAAGTCTATCAAGGTTGGAGACCTGAGTTTCGAGGGTCTTGAGATTGCTACTCCCTCTCAGGTGGTGGTCTGCTCAGTGAAGTCTACACGTGCTTCACGTTCTGCCGCTGCTGCCGAGGCTGCACAATAATGTGCTGACGTATGGACAAGTACTTGATTGTTGGACTGGGAAATCCGGGCGAGGAATACGCTCTGACCCGCCACAATACTGGATTCATGGTGTTGGATGCTTTCGCGAAAGCATCCAACGCTGTTTTCGGCGATCGACGTTACGGATACGTGGCCGAGGCTTCGGTGAAGGGCCGCAAGGTGTTCTTGCTAAAGCCTACTACTTACATGAACCTGAGTGGTAATGCAGTGCGCTACTGGCTGAACAAGGAGGACATTGACCAGCAGCGGCTGCTTGTCGTCAGCGACGATGTGGCACTGCCGTTAGGCCAGTTCCGCCTAAAAGCCAACGGCTCCAATGGCGGGCACAATGGCCTGGGCCACATCCAGCAGCTCATAGGCCAGCAGTATGCACGGTTGCGCATGGGCATAGGCAACGACTATCCCCAGGGCGGCCAGATTGACTGGGTGCTGGGCAAGTATAGCGATGAGGAGATGGAGCTGTTGCAGCCCTCGATCAATACCGCCACGGAGATTATCAAGAGCTTTGTGCTTGCCGGTATCGACATCACTATGAATCAGTTTAACAAACTGGGAAAGAACGTCCCAGCATCTCATACAGAGAAGAATGGATAGACGGAATGAGGGCTTAAGCGGGCTTGCCCGGCTTGACAAGTGGCTGTGGGCTGCGCGTATCTTCAAGACGCGCTCCATAGCCTCTGATGCATGCAAGAACGGCCGTGTGGCTGTCAATGGCACCAACGTCAAGCCATCGCGGATGGTCAAAGTAGGCGACGTGGTAAGCGTGCGTAAGCCGCCGGTGACATTCTCCTTCCGCATATTAAAGACCATTGAGCAGCGTGTCGGGGCAAAGCTGCTGCCGGAGATCTATGAGAACATAACTCCACAGGACCAGTACGAGTTGCTTGAGATGAACCGCATCAGCGGCTTTGTAGACCGTGCACGTGGCACAGGGCGGCCAACGAAGAAAGAGCGCCGTGCCATGGATGCATTTGTAGCCCCGTCGCTGGGCGACTTTTCCGACTTCGACTTCGGTGACGACTGGGATTCTGAAGAGGAATAATCTGGTATTACTATGTTGTTAGACATTATAATTATAGTTGTTGGAGTGGCAATGGTGCTTTGGGGTGCCGATCGCCTTACTGATGGAGCATCGGAACTTGCTCGCCGCATGAATGTACCGGAGATGGTTATCGGCCTGACGATAGTGGCTGCCGGTACGTCTGCCCCTGAGTTGTTCGTGAGCATGGTGTCGGCACTGAAAGGCACGCCAGACTTGGCCGTGGGCAACGTGGTTGGCTCGAACATAATGAATACGATGCTCATTGTCGGAGTGACGGCAATGGTCGCTCCGATGGTCATTGCCCGTTCCACTGTCATGAAGGACATACCATTTACGGTGGTGGCCTCAATGCTTCTTTTTGTGCTCATCATGGACTCATTCAAGTCTTTTTCTCTTGCAGGAAACGTTATCGGCCGCCTCGACGGCGTAGCTCTTCTGTCGGGCTTCGCTGCATTCATGTACTACACATTCACTGTGGCGCGCAAGGGAGCGGCTGACGATGAAAACAAAGAACGGAAGCCAAAGAACGTGTGGGTGAGCTTGGGCTATGTGGTTATAGGCCTTGCATGTCTTGTGATAGGCTCCAATCTCTTCGTTGACTCTGCATCGGCTGTGGCATCGGCAATGGGAGTGAGCGAGAGCGTGATAGGCCTTACCATCGTGGCGGGAGGTACGTCGCTGCCGGAGTTGGCAACAAGCGTTGTGGCTGCGCGTAAAGGACAGTCGGCCATGGCTATAGGAAATGTAATAGGCTCCAATGTGTTCAACATACTGCTGATTCTCGGAATAACAGCCACCATCTGTCCCATGCAGATTGAGGGCATCACGCTTGTCGACCTCGGCGTCATGCTTGGTTCGGTGCTCATGCTGTGGGGCTTTTCGTTTACTAAGCTTAAGGTGGAGCGCTGGGAGGGTGCAGTGCTCACTGTGGGCTATGCAGTCTATCTCTGCTGGCTTCTCTACACCATATAGTCCACCCTACAGGGGTACTTGCTAAACCCCCTTTAACAAAACAAGAAAATGAATAAAACAGAAAACCAAAAGGTCAGTGTGCTGTTTATGCTTTTCGGCACCCTGTTCTGCGTCTGCCTGATTACGGCAAACGTTCTTGAGACAAAGCAACTTTCGTTTGGTCCTGTCAATCTCACTGCAGGCATCATTGTGTTTCCCGTCAGCTACATCATCAACGATGTGGTTTGCGAGGTGTGGGGCTATCAGCGCACCAGGATGCTTATTTGGATGGGCTTTGCCATGAACTTCCTCTTTGTTGTCTTTGGCGCCATTGCCGACTGGATTCCCGGCGCTTCCTACTGGGACGGCGACGAGGGCTTTCATGTCATTTTCGGACTGGCACCGCGCATAGCCCTGGCTTCGTTCATAGCTTTCATTGCCGGCTCGTTTATTAATGCATACGTAATGTCGCGCATGAAGCTCACCTCGCATGGCAAGAACTTTTCCATGCGTGCCATCCTCAGTACAATATTTGGCGAGACCACTGATTCCATCATCTTCTTCCCACTGGCATTAGGTGGCGTAATTCCCTGGGAGGAAATGCCGTCGCTAATGATTTCTCAAGTGACACTCAAGACCTTGTATGAGATTCTCGTACTGCCCTTCACCATTCGTGTGGTTGCTTTCACCAAGAAACACGACCATGAGGATGTCTACGACCGCAATATTTCTTACAACATTTTCAACATACTGAAACTATGAGAGAGCAAGAAAACCTGAATGCCTTAGGCCGTAAAACCGAATACCTTAGCGATTATGCTCCGGAGGTGCTTGAGACTTTCGTGAACAAGCATCCAGACAACGACTACTGGGTTCAGTTCAACTGTCCGGAGTTCACATCGCTATGCCCGATTACGGGGCAGCCAGACTTTGCAGAGATAAGGATAATGTACTTGCCAGGCGAGCGCATGGTGGAGTCGAAGAGCCTTAAGCTCTACCTCTTCTCTTTCCGCAACCATGGCGATTTCCATGAGGACTGCGTCAATGTGATAATGAAGGACCTTGTCCGTCTCATGGCTCCCAAATATATAGAGGTGGTGGGGATATTCACTCCACGCGGTGGCATCAGCATTTACCCCTATGCCAATTACGGGCGCCCCGGCACAAAGTATGAGGCTATGGCCGAGCAGCGTTTGCTTGCCCATGAGGCAGTGCTGCGGTGATTCACTTTGCCAGCCCCATCTCTTTGGCTTTCTTCAAGAGCAGCTCCATGAGTGGTTCACGCTCGTTCTCCACCCTGTTGTCGAGTACGGCATCCTTGAGGGTCTGCTTAAGTATGCCCACCTCGCGGCTGGGCTTGAGGTTGAACAGCTCCATTATCTCATTGCCGTCGATAACGGGTTGGAGTAGCCGTTTGTAGTCTTTCTCCTTAAGGTCGGCTAACTTCTCACGCACCATCCGGAAGTTCTCAAGGAAGATTTTTTTCTTGACTTCGTTCTTTGACGTGATGTCAGCCTCGCAGAGGGTCATCAGGTCGTCAATGTCGTCGCCGGCATCATTGAGCAGCCTGCGTACGGCAGAGTCGGTCACCTCGCTGTCGGCAATAGCCTGCGGCCTCATGTGCATGTCTACAAGCTTCTGGACATAGCGCATCTCTGCTCCCATGGGCATCTTCAGGCGGCGGAAAATGTCGGTCACCATCTTGGCACCAATATAGTTGTGGTTGTGGAATGTCCAGCCGATGGCTGGATCCCAGCGCTTTGAGCGTGTCTTGCCTATGTCGTGTAACAGCGCCGCCCAACGGAGCCACAGCTCGTTAGGTCGCAGTGCTGCTGGTGTGGAAACCACATTCTCCAACACTTCGAGTGTGTGGTAGAAATTGTTCTTGTGGGCGCGGCCGTTTTTCTGCTCCACAATGTCGAGTGCCGACAGCTCTGGCAGTAGAATGTTCAGTAGTCCGGAGCGCTGTAGGTCAACGAAACCTTTACTGGGATGGGGCGACATCACTATCTTGTTCAGCTCCACTTCAATGCGCTCGCCACTGACAATCTTTATCCTGTCTGCCATGCGTTCGAGAGCCTCGAAGGTGTCGTCCTCTATCTGGAAGTTAAGCTGTGTGGCAAAGCGTATGCACCTCATCATCCGCAGCGGGTCGTCGGAGAAGGTGACATCGGGCTCCAATGGCGTTGCAATGATTCCGTCTTCAAGGTCTGCAAGGCCGTTGAAGGGGTCGATAAGCTCCCCGAAGCGGCTGGCGTTCAAGCAGATGGCCATGGCGTTGATGGTGAAGTCGCGGCGGTTCTGGTCATCTTCAAGGGTGCCATCCTCAACGATGGGCTTTCGCGAATCATGGCTGTAGCTCTCCTTGCGTGCACCAACGAACTCCACTTCTAATGGAACGGGAAGAGAGTGGTGTGCAACCTTTATCTGTGCCGTGCCGAAATTCCTGAAAACGGCGAGGCTGGCTTTGTGGCCGAGCATGCTTTTCAGCTTTTTTGCCAATTCTATGCCGCTTCCCACCACCACCACGTCAATATCGTTCGACGGGCGTTCCAGGAACAGGTCGCGCACGTAGCCGCCAACAACGTAGCACTCCACGCCCTGGCTGTCGGCAGCCTGGCCTATCATCCTGAATATAGGCTGGTCAAGAATCTCGGCCAGCTCGTCATCTGAGTATAATTTCATCTCTGTTGTAATGTCATTTAGGCTGCAAAGTTACTAATAAATGCGAGAAAAGCCAAAGAATATTTTGTATTTCTCCTATTTATTCGTAACTTTGCACCCACAAAATATACGTAATGCTATGAGAAGAGTGCTTTTATGGTGTGTGGCAGCCTTGCTGACGGTATCATGCGGAGAGAACAGGCACAAAGAGGCCGATGCCCTGCTTGGCAAGGCCAAAGCCTTCTACGAGCAGGGACGATACGAGGATGCCCTTGCCACTATTGACTCGTTGCGCAAGGTTTTTCCCAATGCCATTGATACGCGTAAACAAGCCCTCACGCTGTATCAGAATGTTGAGCTTAAGAAAACTCAGCAGGAGCTCGCTCTCGTCGACAGTGCACTACAGGCAGTGAAGCAGGACTACGAATATCAGCGGCATAAGGTGGAGAAAGACAAACAGGCTCTTAGGGCCACCCCCGACGAACTTACGATGCTCACCCGCAAACGAGTGCACCGCGATTCCCTGCAGACCCGGTTCGACGTGCTCTGTGCCAAGATACGTTACATCCACAAGAAACAAAAAGAATGAACGAACATACCAACACGCAGTTTGAACAGGCCATGGCCGAGTGCCGCGGGCTGTTTGCCGACAAGCTTCATGACTACAAGGCGTCGTGGCGCATACTGCGGCCGTCATCATTGACTGACCAGCTCTTCATCAAGGCAAAGCGCATACGCTCGTTGGAAATAAAGAAGGAGTCTTTGGTGGGCGAGGGCATCAGACCTGAGTTCATTGCCCTGGTCAATTATGGCATTGTCGGACTTATTCAGCTGAGTCATGGCTTTGCAGACACAGTGGACATCAGTAACGATGAGGCGTTACGACTCTATGACCACTATGCCCATGAGGCACTGGAGCTTATGAAACGCAAGAACCACGACTACGACGAGGCTTGGCGAGGCATGCGCGTCAGCTCGTATACCGACTTGATACTCACCAAGATAGAGCGGATAAAGGAGATTGAAAATCTCGGAGGCGAGACACTTGTGTCTGAGGGCGCCGAGGGTAACTATATGGATATTGTTAACTACGCGGTGTTCGGGCTGATAAAGCTGAGTGAAAAATGAAGAACAGAAGGTGAGAAAGGTTTTCGTCAATACATGTCGCCTGGTGCTGGCCGTAGTGTTTGTCCTGTCGGGATTCGTCAAGGCCGTCGACCCGCTGGGCACACAATATAAGATTCAGGACTATCTGGAGGCCATGCACCTTGGCAGCCTGCTCCCCGACATAGCCACCCTGGGTGCCTCGGTGTTGCTCTCGGCGGTGGAGTTCTGTCTGGGCATAAGCCTGCTGTTCGCCATAAGGCGCCGGCTTACGTCGCGGCTCATTCTGGCAGTGATGCTCGTAATGATGCCCTTGACACTGTGGTTAGCACTGACCAACCCTGTGAGCGACTGCGGATGCTTCGGCGATGCCTTGGTTCTCACCAACTGGCAGACGTTCTGGAAGAATATCCTGCTGTTGTCCTGTGCCGTGGTGGTGGCGAGGTGGCCGTTGGATATGTTCCGTTTCGTTAGCAGGACAAACCAGTGGATTGTCACGAACTACTCTGCTGTGTTCATACTCGGGGTGTCCACATGGTGCCTTTACGACCTGCCCATCTTCGACTTCCGCCCCTACCATATAGGGGCAAGCATCAGGGAGGGCATGACAATACCCGACGATGCTGAGATGCCGCAGTTTGAGACAACCTTCGTGATGGAGAGAGACGGAGTGCGGCAGGAGTTTACAGTCGACAACTACCCAGATTCAACGTGGACGTTCGTCGACTCCAGGACAGTGCAGACCCGTGAGGGCTATGTGCCTCCGATACACGACTTCTCGATAGTAAGTCTCGACGAGGACGAGGATATTACCGAGGCGGTGCTTGCCGACAAGGGATACACCTTCCTGTTAATATCGCCTCATCTTGGACAGGCCGATGACTCGCGTCTTGATCTTATTAATGAGGTATACGAGTACGCGCGCGAGAATGACTATCCATTCTATTGCCTCACGGCCAGTGCAGCATCAGAAATAGAGCAGTGGCGTGATATGACGGGTGCTGAGTACCCCTTCTGCGCTACCGACGAGACAACGCTCAAGACGGTAATCCGCTCTAACCCCGGGCTGCTGCTGATGCACGACGGCACTATTGTGCGCAAGTGGAGCCATAACAGCCTGCCCGACGAGTACCAACTCAACGGAAGGCTCGAGAACAACGCCATTGGGATGATGCCCAACGACTCTGTGCCCGGAAAGATACTGATGATACTGCTGTGGTTCGTCCTGCCACTGGCACTGCTGACAATGGCCGACCGCACATGGATGTGGACAAAATGGCTTCGCCGCCGCAAATACCATACCACCCAGCAGCCACAGTCGCCCCAGAATAATATCATTAACCCTAAATAAAAAAAAGAAAACAATGAGAAAGAAAATTGTAGCAGGAAACTGGAAGATGAACATGAATCTCCAGGAAGGTATTGCTCTTGCAAAGGAGCTGAACGAAACTCTTAAGGCCGACAAGCCTAACTGTGGTGTGGTTATCTGCACCCCGTTTATCCACTTGGCATCCATCGCACAGTTCCTCGACCAGTCGGTAATTGGACTTGGTGCCGAGAACTGCGCCGACAAGGAGAAGGGCGCCTACACCGGCGAGGTGAGCGCAGAGATGGTCAAGTCGACAGGTGCACAGTATGTAATCCTCGGCCATTCTGAGCGCCGTGAGTATTACAAGGAGACTCCCGAGATACTTAGGGAGAAAGTGCTGCTTGCACAGAAGAACGACCTTAAGGTGATCTTCTGCATTGGAGAGAGCTTGGAGGAGCGTGAGGCCGGCAAGCAGAACGAGGTGGTTAAGGCCGAGCTTGAAGGCTCTGTATTCAACCTTGCTGAAGAGGACTTCCGCAAGATTGTCATTGCCTACGAGCCAATCTGGGCCATTGGCACGGGCAAGACCGCCACTGCAGAACAGGCAGAGGAGATTCACGCTTACATCCGCTCCATCATTGCAGAGAAGTATGGTTCTGCAGTGGCAGACGACACCACCATACTCTATGGCGGTTCGTGCAAGGCTTCGAATGCTCCCGAACTGTTTGCCAAGCCCGACATCGACGGCGGCCTTATTGGAGGTGCCTCGCTCAAGGCTGCAGACTTCAAGGGCATCATTGCGGCATTCGACTAACGCCACAAGCAAAAGGAAGGGAGAACTGTTGAAAGTGAAATAATGTAGATTAAGTTATAGCTATGAGAATAAAAGCAACACAAAGCAACTTGAGACGAATGGTGACATTGGCCATGTTCGTTGTTCTCTTTTCACCATTAACAGTTCTCTCTTCTCTCTTCTCTCTTCCCTGTTCGCTATTCGTTGGCTCGGCCAGGGCACAGACCTTCACAAGCCGGATACAGGAAAAGGGTGGGGAGCGCGAAGGAAAGCTCACCATCACCCACAGCGCTGCAATCGATTTGCTGGTCAACGGTAAGCAGACGCCCACCTCTCCCGCTCAGCCTGCGTCAAAGGAGACTCCCAAGAAGCAAGAGCCTCTGAAAACCGAACCCAAGAAGGACGACACCAAGAAATCCGACGCAAAGAGGACAGAGACAAAGAAGCCCGAGACAAAGACTGCCGAGCAGGAACGCCGCGAGGACCAACAGGCAGAACAGGCAAGGCAGGAAAAAGCCCGGCAAGAGCGCGAGAAAGCCCGCCGCGAAGCTGCGCAGGCAGAGAAAAACCGCCGCGAAGCAGCCAGAAACCCTGGAAAAGAGGCTAACGACAAGCGCAACACGCCCAACACTGTTGAGGGCGAACAGACAAATGAAGACAACACTTCGCCCTTGGACACCAGGAAGAAAGTCATGCGCAACAGCTACAGGGTGACAGGCTACAGGGTGCAGGCCTACGCAGGAGGCAATCAGCGTAAGGACCGGCAGAAGGCCGAACAGGTTGGCAACGACATCAAGGCCAACTATCCTGAGGAGCCTATCTACGTGCATTTCTACTCTCCACGTTGGATTTGTCGTGTCGGCAACTACCGCACATACGAGGAGGCACACCAGATGCTGCTCAATGTAAGGAAGTTAGGCTATTCGTCGGCAACAATAGTCAAAGGCAAGATAAGCATACAGTACTGATGAACGAAGAAACAGTAAACACTACCACAGAGGCTCTTGCCGAGCACTACCGCCAGATACTCACACTCATTGGCGAGGATTCCGCGCGCGAGGGGCTTCTCAAGACCCCAATGCGTGTGGCCAAGGCCATGCAGGTGCTTACGCGCGGGTATGAGATGGATGCCCACAAGGTGCTCACCGAAGCCCTCTTCAAGGAAGACTACTCGCAGATGGTCATTGTCAAGGATATCGACTTCTTCTCACTCTGCGAGCACCACATGCTTCCATTCTATGGCAAGGCGCACGTGGCCTACATACCAAACGGCTACATCACCGGGCTGTCGAAGATTGCGCGGGTGGTAGACATCTACAGCCACAGACTGCAGGTGCAGGAACGCATGACACTCCAGATAAAGGAGTGTATAGAGCAAACCCTCCACCCGCTCGGGGTAATGGTGGTTGTCGAGGCCAGGCACATGTGCATGCAGATGCGTGGCGTGGAAAAGCAGAACAGCATAACCACCACCAGCGATTTCAGCGGCGCATTCAACCAGGCCAAGACCCGTCAGGAATTCATGAACCTTATTTCACGTTAATTATTAATCAATCCAAACTATTATGTATCAGCCAGACAGAGGAAATTACAACAAGAAGGAGTCTTACGGACACATGGTCAGCCATAGTTGTCTGGGGCGCCTCGTCATCTTAGGCGCATTGTTCTGCGCATTACTGCTCGTGGCCTACCTGACGGTGCCGTCGAACGAGACCATGAGAGAGGAGATGACCGACAATATCATCCAGTGCATATCCGAGAACGACAGCATCAAGACTGACGGCATAGATGCCTTCATCAACAACATTGGCTACATCTTCACTAACTGCGACTCTGCGGATGTGAATAATGAGATGATTGCCAATTTCAACAAGTACAACAAGATGGAGATATACAAGCACCCATTCTTCTCCACTGCCTATATCCACAACAATTTCCGTCCGGAGGGCACACGTGTGGGCTTCGGCATGTTCGGGTTGGTCATTCCTACCGTCAACTTCAACGACTTCCTCCTTCGAGTAGGCCCAATGCACAAAGGTTATGACCAGCGTCTTATTAAACAGCAGAACTACGAGCGCGGACTTTATTTCGGAGAAAACCCAGACCTCGGCAACTATTAGTCTCAACATCTTACTGACAGTTCCGCAACACGTGTTGCGGAACTGTGGCCAATGGCCGGGAAGCAAAGTCAGATATGAATTACATGTCAATAAGCAATCAGGGTGGCGACTACGACCACTATGTTGTGGAAGAGGCGGCACCGCTGTTGGAGTGGCTGCTGGTTCACCTCAACCAAAGCCGTAGCAAGGTGAAGGCCACCTTGCAGGGGCGTGGCATCAAGGTCAACGGCAAGACCGTTAGCCAGTTCGACTTCCTTCTGCAGCCGGGAATGAAAGTGGCCGTGAGCAAGTCGAAGCGCAACCAGTGCAGCTTCAAGAGCCGTTACGTCAACATTGTCTATGAAGACCGCTGGCTTATTGTTGTCGAGAAGCACGAAGGCATTCTGTCAATGGCTGCCGGACACTCCACACTAAACGTCAAGAGTGTGCTTGACAACTATTTCAGCCGCTCGCGGCAGAAGTGCCGCGCCCATGTGGTACACCGCCTTGACAGGGACACCAGCGGCCTGATGGTCTATGCCAAAGACATGGAAACCGAGCAGCTCATGGAGAACAACTGGCACCAAATGGTATACGACCGCCGATACGTGGCCGTGCTTTCGGGAGAGGTGGAGCAGGAAGGGGGCACCATTGCCAACTGGCTTAAAGACAACAAGGCATACGTCACTTATTCCTCGCCGGTGGACAATGGCGGAAAGCATGCCGTGTCGCACTATCATGTGCTGGCGCGTACCACTGAATACTCGCTCGTGGAGTTCAAGCTTGAAACGGGGCGCAAGAACCAGATACGTGTTCATGCCGCAGACATGGGCCATCCCGTGTGTGGCGATGTGAAGTACGGCGACGGCAATTCCCCTCTCAACCGCCTGTGCCTGCATGCCTGGCTCCTTTGCTTCACTCATCCCGTGACAGGCGAGCAGATGGAGTTTGAGACTCCGATACCAACAGCATTCAAACGGCTTTTCAAATAACATTTTGCACTATGGATAACATAGGTTATTACCTCTTCATGCTGGCCGTCATTGTGGTGGGATTCATCGTGGTGAGAAAGGTGGCCAGCTGCATGATAAAGAGCGTGGTGCTCCTCGTGGCTATTGCTGCCCTGGCCGCCATCTATTACCTTTACATCAGACAATAGCCAGGCATCATGGTCAGCGAATTGCAAATGCGAGTGCTGCCACAGACAGCAGCCGTCGACGACAATCTCAGGAGGCATCTCGCCGACACCAAAGGGTGGAACCTGCGCGACATAAAGGCTGTGCGGATACTGCGGCGCAGCATTGATGCCCGCCAGCGTACTGTTTATGTCAACCTCACTGTGCGTGTCTTTGTCAATGAGGAACCGGCAGACGAGGGCTATGTTCCCACACACTATGGTGACGTCAGCGACAAGCCTGCTGTCATTGTGGTGGGAGCAGGCCCCGGCGGACTGTTTGCTGCACTGCGGCTCATAGAGCTTGGACTCAGGCCTGTAGTGCTTGAGCGTGGCAAGAACGTGCACGACCGCAAGCGCGACCTGGCAATGATTGCCCGGACACAGACGGTCGACGGCGAGAGCAATTACTGCTTCGGCGAGGGTGGGGCGGGCGCCTACTCTGACGGCAAGCTCTACACCCGTAGCAAGAAGCGTGGCAATACCGACAAGATTCTCAACGTGCTGTGCCAGCACGGCGCATCGCTGTCCATTCTTTCCGATGCCCATCCGCATATAGGTACCGACCGCCTTCCGCAAGTCATCGAGAACATCCGCAACACCATACTGCGTTGCGGAGGAGAGGTTCATTTCCAGGCTAAGATGACAGGGCTGATAATCGAGGAGAAAGGGTGGGGGGGTTATAAGAGTCCTTCATCCGTCATTGGCGTAACCGCTGAGGTGCAGCCGTCATCCACCATAAAGGAATTCCGTGGGCCGGTTATCCTGGCCACTGGCCACAGTGCCCGCGACGTCTACAGCTACCTTGCCTATGCGGGCATTGAGTTAGAGGCCAAGGGCATTGCCGTTGGTGTTAGGCTTGAGCACCCTTCGGCGCTCATCGACCAGATACAGTATCACACCCCTCATGGTCGCGGTCGTTTCCTGCCTGCCGCCGAATATTCATTTGTAACCCAGGTCGAGGGGCGTGGCGTCTACTCCTTCTGCATGTGTCCTGGAGGCTTTGTGATTCCTGCCGCCACGGGGCCGGAGCAGATTGTTGTCAACGGCATGAGTCCTGCCAACCGCGGCACGGCTTGGTCGAACAGCGGCATGGTGGTGGAGATACATCCCGACGACATAGACCCGTTACCCTCTGCCGCTAACCATCCGGCATTGAAGGTAATGGCGTTTCAGGAGCATTTGGAACGCTTATGCTGGCAGCAGGGAAACTTCAGGCAGACGGCACCGGCACAGCGCATGGCCGACTTTGTCAACAGCCGCCTGAGCTACGACCTGCCGCGCAGCTCTTACGCCCCAGGCCTCATCTCTTCTCCGCTCCACTTCTGGATGCCTTCCTTCGTGGCTTCCCGACTGCAGCAGGGCTTTCGCATGTTCGGCCGTAAGGCACACGGATTCCTCACTAACGAGGCGGTGCTCATAGCTGTGGAGACGCGCACATCGTCGCCGGTGCGCATATTGCGCGACGCCGCAACGCTTCAGCACGTCTCACTGCGCGGACTGTTCCCATGCGGCGAGGGCGCAGGCTATGCCGGAGGAATAGTGTCGGCAGCCGTCGACGGTGAGCGGTGTGCAGAAATGTGTGCAGAGGTGTGCAGGGATGTGCACTTTTTTTGAAGAAAAAAGGTGAAATGTTTGCTCGTTAGGAAAAATGTTTGTACCTTTGCAGCCCGAAAGTGTAATTATAGCTTAACAACAATAATTTAAACAAGAAATGAAAAAAGGTATTCATCCCGAAAACTATCGCCCCGTCGTGTTCAGAGACATGTCCAACGGCGATATGTTCCTTACAAAGTCTACTGCAAAGACAAACGACACTGTAGAGTTTGAAGGCGAAACTTACCCCGTGGTAAAAGTAGAAATCTCAAGCACCTCGCACCCCTTCTATACGGGTAAGAGCAAGCTGGTCGACACAGCCGGACGTGTTGACAAGTTCTTTAGCCGCTACGGTAAGGCTTCGAAGAAATAAGGATATTTCTATTGACACAGTACACGAGAGGTGTGCTTGCGGTAGTTGCATATGCCGCAGCACACCTCTCTTCTTTTTACTGCTCGGTTCACTACACTGCCCCCGCCTTAACCCAACTTTGACCCCATGTGTCAAAGTTGGGTTAAACCTTTTCCGTCTTCCAGAGTCTAATAGAATGTAGACCAAAGCTAAACTATCGACACTAATCATGAATCATCACCTACCAGCTACCCACTGCCTGCTAAGACTTGCTGCTGCTATGCTACTGACAGCCGTATCGCCTCCTGCTGCAGCACAGCAGGCGGCGCGCAATAATGCTGCCAACAATCAGAAACAACTAACGGGAAACATCATTGACAGCGAAAGCGGCGACCCCTTGGAAAAGGCCACGCTGCAACTATATTCTACCAGCACCAGGAGAAATGGCCGTAAAGATACCACCTTTGTTTCAGGCACGTTCACCGACAGCCGGGGGCGCTTTGGCTTCAGCGGTGTGGAGGCTGGCACATACCTGCTGAAAGCCAGCTTCTTGGGCTATAAGACCATGGTGAGGAGCCTGACAAAGCAGGCCGGCAGGGCTTTTAATGCAGGCACGCTGAGAATGACTGCCGATGCTGTGCAGCTGAAGGAGGCCGTGGTCACAGCAAACATACCGAAGATGGTGATAAAGGACGATACAGTGGTCTACAATGCTGATGCTTTCCGCGTGCCTGAAGGCTCGGTGATAGAGGCTCTGGTCGAAGCACTGCCGGGAGCCAAGATCGACGATGACGGGAAAATATCGATAAACGGTAAGAACGTGAAGAAGTTCAAGATGGACGGCCGCGACTTTATGACAGGAAACAACGATGCTGTTATGAAGAACCTGCCGTCGTACGTCGTCGACCAGGTGAAGGCCTACGACGAGAAGAGCGACCTCAGCCGCCTCACGGGCATCGACGACGGCAACGACGACTTCGTGCTTGAGTTTGTCACTAAGAAGAGCGCACGGCGCGGACTGCAGGCCAATCCCGACATTGGCTACGGCACCGACAACCGCTATGGCATGCGACTGACGGCCATGAAGCCATTCGGCGCTATGCGCTACACCTTCATGGGCAATGCCAACAACGTGAACGACCGCAACTTCTCTGGGCGCGGAGGCCGTGGCCGCGGCAACAACCAGGGACAGCGCGAGACGAAGACGGCAGCACTGGACATAAGCTACGAGAACGACCGCAACCTGAAGCTCAGCGGAAGAGTGACTTGGAACCACAGCGATGCCGACAACTGGAACCGTACGGGGTCGGAGAACTTTGTGCTCTCGTCGCGAGGCGGTGCTTTCTCTAACAGCGTGAGCCAGAGCTATTCGCGCAACAACAACTGGACGGGCAACATGAATCTGCAATGGACCATTGACTCGCTGACCACCCTCTCGTTCAGGCCGAACATGAGCTTCGCCAACAACGATGGTCGAGGGTTCTCAACGTCGGCCTCGTCTAACGCCAACCCCTTCGACTATGTGGCCAACCCCTTGAGCGACGAGGGACGCTCTGTCATGGACAGCTTAGGGCTTATTGTCAACAGCAGGCAGAACAAGTCCATGAGCTATGGCAACAACAAGGAGATGAGCTCGCAGCTCCAGCTCTACCGGCGGCTGAACAGGAAAGGACGCAATATGGCCGTTAGTGCAAACTTCAACTACCGCGACGGCAGCAGCCGCAATGCCAATCTCTCGGCAGTGCACCTCTATCAGCAGAAGACCGTCAGCGGTGCCGACTCAACATACCAGACCAACAGATACACGGCATCGACCTCCGACAACTTCGGCTATGGCCTCGGACTCACCTACACCGAGCCTCTGATTACATTCGCGGCGAAAACCGCGGCCGCAGACTCTACGAGGCAGCGGCAGCGCGGACCCTTCGGCGGAGGCGGTGGCAGGGGCGGACGTGGTGGCTCTCGCGGGTTCGGACAGCAGGGACTGTTCCTGCAGATGAGCTATCGCTTCAGCTACAGCCACCAGAAGAACGACCCTTCCACCTACGATTTCCCCGACCTGACCGACGATGCCTTCAGTGAGGCCCTTAACGGATACCGTGAGTGGAACCGCCTGTTCGGATTCCTCGACAACCCCTACGAGGAATACCTAAGCGACAGGCTGAGCAGATATTCTGAGCGCACGGAGTACGGACACAACACCGACATTCAGCTGCGATACGTGAGGGAGAAGATAAACATGAACGCGGGCGTGAGCATACAGCCGCAACGATCTCACTATATTCAGCAGTACTTGGGACGCCCCGTGGACACGGTGCGCACAGTAACCAATGTGTCGCCGACACTGAACTTGAGATACCGCTTCAACCAGCAGACAAACCTGCAGGTGAGGCTGCGCGGACAGACACAGCAGCCAAGCATCACCCAGCTGCTTGACATTTACGACGACACCAACCCGCTGAACATCACCATGGGTAACCCGGGGCTGAAGCCTGCATTCACCACCAACCTGGAGGCCAACTTCCAGGCCCAGCGGCAACCCACACTGGTGGAGGACAGCCTCGGATTTATGGTGCCAAAGGCTCAGCGCCACTGGAGCATTAACGCCAACGGAGGGTTCCAGCGCACCAGCAACAACGTGGGCAACGTGGTCACATACAACGAACAGACTGGCGGACGCATATCACGCCCGGAGAACATCAACGGCAACTGGAGTGCCAATGCCGCAGCCGGTTTCAACATAGGGTTAGACACGCTGAACAGGTGGGACATCAGCGGCTCTGTCAACTCACGATACGACCACCGCGTGGGATACGTCAACCTGAACCGCACGGCAACGCCCGACCGCAATGTCACACACACATATAACCTGTCGGAGTCGGTGTCGCTAAGCTATCGCAACAAGTGGCTCAGCGTGTCAGTCAACGCACGTACGACATACGCCCACACCGAGAACCGCCTGCAGGCATCCAATAACCTCACCACATGGAACTTCTCCTACGGCGGCAACACTAAGATAACATTCCCTTGGGGCAGCAACCTGTCGACCGATGCTCACATGTTCAGCAAGCGGGGATATAGCGACCAGACGCTGAACACCAACGAGCTGATATGGAACGCGCAGCTCTCACACAGCTTCCTGCGCGGCAAGAAGCTCACCGTGATGCTGCAGTGGTACGACATACTGCATGAGCAGACCAACTTCTCACGCACGGTCAACGCCAACGGATGGCGCGACCAAGAGGTGAATGCCATCACCAGCTATGCCATGCTCCACATCAGCTACCGCCTTGACATGTTCGGCGGCCGTGGCGGAGGCGGGCGCAACGGATGGCGCGATGCCGACTTCGACAACTTCGGCGGCGAACAGCAGCGTGGAAACCGTAGAGGAGGCGGTGGCTTCAGGGGTGGAGGCGGCTTTGGCGGCATGTAGTTCTTCATTTCCGAAATGGATACTTTAAAGAAATAATAATATAATGTTACTTTTTTACCTACATTGCCTACATTATTATATAAGTTTCTGGTTTACAGGATAATAAACAGTGTAGGCATAATGTAGGCAGTGTAGGCAGAATTCATCAAAACCGATAGCATTATGATGAGTGAGACCATAAATAATCGGGGAGCCTGGCATTGCCAGGCTCCCCGATTATCATTTTTTTTCATGCCTTACATGTTGGGCAGTTCTAACCACTTCACGTAGCAGAAGTCCTGGCGGTGAGGCAGCAGCTCGTTCTTCGGATACATGCGGACAGCACTCTTGTACTGACCGGCCTGCTTTGGAGCAAGCTCGGCCTCGAAGGTGAAGTTGTTGCCTTCCTTCTTGACCATCTTCAGCGGCTCGATGGAGAAGATGCGCTCCTCGCCGTTCTGGTCGGTGTAGACGTTCACCTTCTCAAGTCCGATGGCATCGTCGAGACCCTGTTCGTTGACAACGTAGCGCAGGGTGTACTTGGTGCCAGTGAATAAGCCTGTAGAAGGAATGTCCCACTCGCAGCTCACCACGTTGATGGCATCCCAACGCTCTGCCACGGTTTCCTTCCAGAGGGCAATGTCCTTGGCCTTCTTGAAGTTGTCTGCAGCAATCTCCTTAAAGCGCTTGGCCTGCTTCTCGTAGAACTTGGAGTAGTAGTCGTCGAGCTGGCGCTTCATGGTGTAGTGTGGTGCAATCTGTGCTATTGAGTTCTTCACAACCTTGATCCATCCGGCAGAGATGCCGTTCTCGTCCTTATCGTAGTAGAGCGGTACGATCTCGTTTTCGAGAAGGCTGTAGATGGTGGCTGCGTCGAGCTGGTCCTGATAGCCCTGGTTCTGGTAGGTTTGCTTCTCGGTGAGTGCCCATCCGGCGCCCTCGCGGTAGCCCTCCAGCCACCATCCGTCCTTCACGGAGAGGTTCACCACGCCGTTCATCTCGGCCTTCTCGCCAGATGTGCCTGAAGCCTCGAGGGGACGTGTCGGTGTGTTCATCCAGATGTCTACGCCCGAAACAAGGCGGCGGGCAAGCAGGAAGTCGTAGTCTTCAAGGAAGATGATCTTGCCAAGGAACTCCGGGCGCTGGGAGATCTCGAAGATCTTCTTGATGAGTCCCTGTCCGGCACCGTCGGCAGGATGTGCCTTTCCTGCGAACAGGAAGATGACGGGGCGCTCGGGGTTGTTGACAATCTTCGACAGGCGGTCAAGGTCGGTGAAGAGCAGGTGGGCGCGCTTGTAGGTGGCGAAGCGGCGGCAGAAGCCTATTACCAGTGCGTTGGGGTTGAACTTGCCCATCAGGCTAACCACGCGCGAGGGGTCGCCCTGGTTCTTCAGCCATGTGTCGCGGAACTGTACCTTGATGTAGTCGAAGAGCTTGTTCTTGAGAGCCATGCGGGTGGCCCAGATTTCCTCGTCGGGGCAGTCGTAGATGCCGTGCCAGATTTTCTCGTTCGACTGGTCGCTGAGGAATTTCTTGTCGAAGTACTTGTTGTAGACCTGAAGCCACTCGGCGGCAGCCCATGTGGGGAAGTGCACACCATTGGTTACGTAGCCTACGTGGTTCTCCTCGGGGTAGTAGCCTGCCCAGATGTTTGAGAACATTTTCTGCGACACCCAACCGTGGAGCTTCGATACGCCGTTTACCTCCTGGCATGTGTTGCAGGCAAATGTAGACATGCAGAACTTCTCGCCCTTGTCGTCGGGGTTAGTGCGTCCCATGCCGATGAACTCGTCCCAAGAGATGCCGAGCTTCTGCGGATAGCCGCCCATGTACTTGCCGAAGAGTCCCTCGTCGAAGTAGTCGTGTCCGGCAGGCACGGGTGTGTGAACGGTATAGAGTCCGCTGGCACGCACCAGCTCGAGAGCCTGGTTGAAGTTAAGTCCTTCCTCTATATAGTCGCACAGGCGCTGGAGGTTGCAGAGTGCAGCATGACCCTCGTTGCAGTGGTATATGTCCTTCTTTATTCCGAGCTTCTTGAGCAGTTGCATGCCGCCGATGCCGAGCAGTATTTCCTGCTTCAGGCGGTTTTCCCAGTCGCCGCCGTAGAGGCTGTGGGTGATGGGCTTGTCGAACTCGGAGTTCATCTCGTTGTCGGTGTCAAGCAGATAGAGCTTCACACGGCCAACGTTTACGCGCCATACGTAGGCGTGAACCATATAGTTGGTGTATGGCACGTCGACAACCAACGGGGTGCCGTCCTTGTCAATCTCGCGCTCAATGGGCAGCGAGGTGAAGTTCTGCGACTCGTAGTTGGCAATCTGCTGACCGTCGATGGAAAGAGACTGGGTGAAGTAGCCGAAGCGATAGAGGAAGCCTATGGCGCACATGTCCACGTTGGAGTCGCTGGCCTCCTTCACGTAGTCGCCGGCAAGCATTCCGAGGCCTCCGGAATAGATCTTCAGTGCGGAGTGCATGCCGTACTCCATGCAGAAGTAAACCACCGACGGGCGCTTTGTGTTGGGTTTTGCATCCATGTACTTCCTGAACGACGCATAGACATCCTTGATGCGCTTCATGAGGGCCTTGTCGTTTACAATCTCCTTCTTGCGGTCATGGGTAAGGCGCTCAAGCAGCATTACGGGATTGTGCTTTACGTCGTGGTAGATGTCCGGGTCGAGGTCGCGGAAAAGGTCGCGTGCCTCGAAGTTCCATACCCACCATAAGTTGTGTGAAATCTCGTCCAAGCACTTCAGCTCTTCAGGAAGGCTTGACTTTACTGTCAACTCCCTCCACTGGGGAGCATTGGCGTAATCAGCTTTAATTTTCATTAGTTATTTACCGTTAATATTACTATTCCTAATCATTGAAAAAAGCCCGAAAGCAGCAGTTTGTCTGCTTTTCGGGCGCAAAATTACTCAAAATTTCTTGAAAAACAGCAAGAATGGCAGACTTTTTTGCCATCAATGCTCATTAATTGACATAGATTATCTTGAGGCTTTGCCTGCTACTCTGACTTGAACAGGTCCTTTATGCCGCCGATGCTTCCCATGAGATTGGTAGCCTCGTAGGGCAGGTAGACGGTCTTGGTCTTGTCGCCTTCGGCCAGTTCCTGCATCATCTGTATGTATTTCTGTGCAAGAAGGTAGTTGGCCGGGTTGGTAGACTTGCCCACGGCCTGGGTGATAAGCTCAATGGCCTTGGCTTCGGCCTCAGCCTTGCGTATGCGTGCTTGTGCCTCACCCTCGGCATGCAGTATGGCCTGCTGCTTTGAGGCCTCGGCACGGTTGATCGTTGCGGTCTTCTCACCCTCGGAGGCAAGGATTTCGGCAGCTTTCTCACCTTCTGACGTGAGTATCTGGGCACGTTTGTTACGCTCGGCCTGCATCTGTTTCTCCATGGCTGTGAGCACAGAGCTTGGGGGCGTGATGTCTTGCAGCTCTACGCGGTTGACCTTGACTCCCCACTTGTCGGTGGCGTCGTCAAGCACCACGCGCAGCTTGGTGTTGATGGTGTCGCGCGAGGTGAGCGTCTCGTCAAGCTCCAGCTCGCCGATAATGTTACGCAGAGTGGTCTGTGTGAGCTTCTCGATGGCATTTGGCAGGTTTGAGATTTCGTAAACAGCCTTGAAGGGGTCGACAATCTGGAAGTACAGCAGTGCGTTGATTTCCATCTGTATGTTATCCTTGGTGATAACGTTCTGCGACGGGAAGTCATAGACCTGTTCTCGCAGGTCGATGCTGTTGGAGTAGGTATAGCGGCCACGGTTGAGCACCACTATCGACTTTGCCTTGTCTATGAAGGGTATGATGAGATTGATACCCGGCTTCAGCGTGGCATAGTAGCGTCCGAGACGCTCGATGATCTTTGTTTCCGACTGTGGAATGATGACGAGGGCCATCTTCGCGAAGATAATCACTAACAGAATGATTACACCTAATACAATTGTCATGGTTGTCATAAGTTTTTGGGGTTATTGATAAATGTTTAACTTTCACTGTTCAGGGTTTCAACAGTTATGATGGTGCTCTCGCGCCCGACAACGGTCACGGTGCTGCCTACGGCTATGTCGCCGGTCTCGTTGGTCACGGCCTTCCAGATGTCGCCGTCGATGGCTACGCGTCCGAACCCTCCGGCCTTTATCGTCTCTACCACCTTGCCGTGGCGTCCAAACAGCGCATCGGCGTTACTCAAGCGGTCGGGGTCGTTTTTGTGCAGCCAGTGGAGCGCAACAGGCCGTACGGTAAAGATTGCCATGGCCGAGAAGAGTGCGAAGAGCGCCAACTGCCAGTAGATGTTCAGTCCGGCAACAGCCGCTATGGCTCCGAACACTGCACCTATGGAGAAGCAGATAATGAAGAAGTCGCCCGACGAGAGTTCCAGAATGAGGCATACCACGGCTATCGCCGCCCATACCTGCCACATGTTAGCTGATAAATACTCAATCATGGTTATTAACAATTAATGATTAACTATATACTGTTTGTTTCTTGTTTCTCACAGCGACAACACGAAGTCGTCCCAGTCTTTCGACGACCCTTTCCGTCCGAACACCTTCTGGTAGAGGCGGCTGCGCGTGGATGCCACGCTCTCCTTTGAGTGAGCCGTCAGGGCGGCAATGTCTTTCGGCTGCATCCGCACCTTGATGAGCAGGCTCACGTGGTAGTCTTGCTCCGTCATGCGGTAAAGGCTGTATAGCTTCTCGGTGAAGCCTGTGTAGACGCTGTTCACAAGTTCTGACAGAGCAGTCCAGGTGCTGGCGTCCACCGGTTTGCCCTTTCCCGACCACTCCTGCAGCTGCAAGTACACGTCGGAACTGAAGATCACGGCCTCGGCCTGCTGCCGCTTCTCGCTCTCAATCATCGCCACCTTATTATTATAGTCGAGCTTTGCCCGTTTCTCTTCCAATTCCAGCCGCAGCATGGAGTTCTCGTCGCCCAGCTTGCGTATCAGGTTTTCCAGCTCTTCCATCTTCTGCCTGTTCAGCTCAACCTGCTGTTCGCTGATGGCCTTCTGCTGCTCCTGCATGGCATGTATCTTGTTCAGCCGTTCCTGCAACTGCAATACCTTGTGGCGGCTGTTCTGCACTGTCACCACGAAGAGTGCCACGTAGGTCACGCCACCTATTATTATTAGGAACAGCTCGCGGTTGGTGAGTATGGTAATCATTAGGTTCATCGGTGCATTCTTTTCAGTTTCGTGATGCAAAGATACAACAAAAAAGCGAACGCTCCAAGAAAAAGCGTTCGCAATTGTTTGCAATCGTTGCACAGGTTCGCAAAAGTTCTCCGACAGGCCTATGCGCTAAAGGTTTAGGAGGTATGGATTGGCGGTTTTCTCGTCAACGATGGTGGTCTTGGGGCCGTGGCCACTGTAGACAATGGTGTTGTCGGGCAGTTTGCAGACCACGTTTCTCAAGCTGTTTACCATGTCGGCATAGCTGCCGCGGTCGAAGTCGGTGCGGCCAATGCTCTGGTAGAAGAGGGTGTCGCCCGAGAAGACAACGCTCTCGTCTTCGCAATGGAATAGCACAGAGCCGGGGGTATGGCCAGGAGTGGGTAGGATTGTGAAATGGTGGGTGCCGAAGCTGATGATGTCGGAAGGCGTGAGGTATCGGCCAACGGGAGGGGCTGTCAGCGGAAGGTCTACTCCGGTGATGTCTCTTATCTGAGAAGCCATGGTCTCCATGAGCCACTGGTCTTGTATGGCTACCTCGGGCTTCAGCCCGTAGCGGTTGTAGATGAGTTCGTTGCCCATGCAGTGGTCGAAGTGTCCGTGGGTGCAAAGCAGATGCTTGGGCTTGAGACCGTGGCTGTCAATATAGTTTGTTATGGCGAGGCCCTCGTCCTTGAAATATGCGCCGCAGTCTATTATGACAGCCTCGAGGGTTTCGTCGCTGACAATGTAGCAGTTTTCCTGCAGCATGTTGCATACAAAGCGTTGGATGTTAAGCATATATGTGTTGTGTGTGAAAGACAATGGGTGAGTGTTGTTAGGGCTATAGTGGAACGTAGACAACGTGTTTCTCTTGGAACCACTCTTCATGGAACCAGTAGCTGATGTCGGCAGTCTCTGCTATCTTCCGGAACGGGGCAATCTCGCTTTCGATGTTGCCTCCCTTGAGGCAGATGATGCCGTTGGGCAGGACATTGCTCTTGGGGCCGGTTGACGGCTGAACGCCTTTGGGCTTGCTTGAGGCCTTTTGCTTGTCAATGTTCTTGCGCACAATCTTTGCCAGGTCGGGTAGGGGCATGACAGCGCGGCTCACCACAAAGTCGAACTTCTCCTTCTCGTCTTCGCCGCGGAGTTGTACTGGCGTGCAGTTCTTAAGTCCTATGGCATCGGCCACCGCCTTTGCCACGGTGATTTTCTTTCCAGTGCCGTCGATGAGCTTGAAGCTGCAATCGGGGAATAGTATGGCGAGGGGAATGCCCGGAAAACCGCCGCCCGTGCCGAAGT
Source organism: Prevotella sp. (assembly GCA_017449025.1). Classification (GTDB taxonomy): domain Bacteria; phylum Bacteroidota; class Bacteroidia; order Bacteroidales; family Bacteroidaceae; genus Prevotella. Next base: position 46,039 of record JAFSKJ010000108.1, read on the forward strand.
CGAGGATTCGCGTGCCGGGGCAGAAGTTGATGAAGCGGGCAATGGCCATTGAGTGGAGCACGTGGTGCTCGTAGATGTTGTCAATGTCTTTGCGCGACACCACGTTGATTTTGGCGTTCCACTCGCGGTAGAGGTCGCCGAGCATGGCCAGCTGGTCGTATTGCTGCTGGCTGAGCTTTGGGAAGTATTGTCTAATCTTTTCCATCCTTTTTCATTATGCCCTGCAGGTCGGAGTTGCCTATGGTGAGCCTGGTGGTGCCCACGGCGTATGGTGCTATCTCGTATGGATTATATATAAAGGTGATTGCATCTGTGCCGAGGATGAAGTTTTCGGGGGCGAAGATGTTGGTGGCAAAGAGATAGCCCATGTCGTGAAGCTGCTCAATGGTTGTGGTGCCGGTCTCCTCCATCAGGGCGTTGAGTAGCAATTCGTTGAGCTTCTTGTCGTAGCCGGGAGCGAAGATGTCTGAGAGGGTTATCAGCTGTCCGCTTTCGGTGTCGAAGTTCATCACCAGCAGCTGGTTAATGCCGTGTGCCCCGCCCTCGTAGTAGTCGAGGGTGGCCAAGTATGTAAGTGTGTGGTCGCGCTCCTGCTGTGTCTCTGTGGTTATGGAGTAGCGGTACTCATACCATGCCGACTTCAGGGGGTCGCCGCTGTCCTCGCGGTATAACGGCAGGCAGTTCTTGACGTAGTCGCGGGTGTACTGGTTGGCAAAGGAGTCTACGGCCTGCTGCATGGTGAGTCCGCTCATGTCGAAGAGCCGTTTTACTATGGTCTCGTTGATAGCCTTGGCAATGCCGGCCTTGCTGCCGCTGCCCTTGACGTAGTGCAGTTTCAGCTCCACCTCGCAGTGTGGCGACTTGTCGGTTTTCGACAGCTCCACCTGTCTTTCAATGCTGGCCTGGGCCAGACTGATGCCGTCGTCGGTTGACGAGCTGCATGAGCATAGTGCTGTGGCCAGCAAGCAACACATGAAAAAAGTATTCCTCATATTCTTAATTACTCAGTTTGTCGAACACCAGCTCCTCAGCGTCGTCTTTCTTGTCTATGTGTATGGTGGTGCCCAGCGTGATGTCGCCGTTGACGATAAGCTCGCAGACGCCGTCCTCGATATAGTTCTGTATGGCTCGCTTCAGCGGACGTGCGCCGTACTGTACGTCGTAGCCCTTTGTGGCCACCATCTCCTTGGCCTTGTCGGTTATCTCGAGCGTATAGCCCAGGTCGCTGATGCGGGTGAAGAGTCCCTTCAGCTCTATGTCGATGATTTGCTTTATGGCTGTGAGGTCGAGCTGGTCGAAGGTGATTATCTCGTCGAGACGGTTCAGGAACTCTGGCGAGAACTGTTTCGACAGTGCTTTCTGCACAATGCTGCGTGCATGCTCCTTGTCGCGCTCGTTCATGGCCAAGCCTGTGCTGCCGGCGTTGAATCCTACGCCGCGGCCGAAGTCTTTCAGCTGGCGTGTGCCTGCGTTCGAGGTCATTATAATCACTGTGTTGCGGAAGTCGACGAAGCGGCCGTTGCCATCGGTGAGCCGCCCCTCGTCGAGCACCTGCAGCAGCAGGTTGAACACGTTGCCGTGGGCTTTTTCAATCTCGTCGAGCAGCACTATGGAGTAGGGGTGCCTGCGCACCTTCTCCGTAAGCTGTCCGCCCTCCTCGTAGCCCACGTAGCCTGGGGGGGCACCTATCAGCCTACTGGTGTTGAACGACTCCGTGTACTCGCTCATGTCTATGCGTATGAGTGAGTCTGCCGAGCCGAACATGAACTCTGCCAGTTTCTTTGCCAAGTATGTCTTGCCCACTCCTGTAGGGCCGAGGAACATGAAGGCGCCAATGGGGTGGGAGGGGTCTTTCAGGCCTACGCGGTTGCGCTGTATGGCCCGCACCATCTTCTCGATGGCCGCATCCTGGCCTATTACGGCGTGCTTCAGCTCGCTGGCCATGCCCTTCAGGCGCACTCCCTCGGCCTCTGCCATCCGCTGTACGGGTACGCCGGTCATCATCGACACGACGTCGGCTACTTCTTCCTCTGTCACAAGCTTGCGCTCGCCCGACTCTCCATTCTGCCAGTCGGCGTTGAGCTGTTCCAGTCGGGCCTCCAGTTCTGTCTGGCGGTCGCGGTATCCGGCAGCCAGCTCGAAGTTCTGGTTGCGCACAGCCTGTTGCTTCTTTTCCTTGACGGTGGCAATCTCACGCTCCATCTTGGTTATCTCAGGTGGAATCTGCGCATTGTTAAGATGTACGCGCGAACCCACTTCGTCCATGGCGTCAATGGCCTTGTCGGGGAATGAACGGTCGGTGATGTAGCGCTCTGTCAGTTTGACACACGCTGTGAGCGCCTCGTCGCTGTAGCTTACGCGGTGGTGATGCTCGTATCTGTCTTTCACGTTGTGCAGTATCTGCAGAGTCTCTTCCTGTGTGGTGGGCTCTACCAGCACCTTCTGGAACCGGCGCTCCAGCGCACCGTCTTTCTCTATGGAGTTGCGGTATTCGTCGAGCGTGGTAGCGCCGATGCACTGGATGGTGCCTCTTGCCAAGGCCGGCTTCATGATGTTGGCTGCATCCATGGTGCCGGCGGCAGAGCCAGCGCCTATGAGGGTGTGTATCTCGTCGATGAAGATGATTACGTCGGTATTCTGCTCAATCTCCTTGAGAAGTGCGCGTATGCGTTCCTCAAACTGTCCGCGATACTTGGTTCCTGCCACAATGGCAGTCATGTCGAGCGAATAGATCTGCTTGCCGAAGAGCATGGGACTGCAGTGGTGGTTGGCAATCATCTGGGCAAGGCCCTCAACAATGGCGCTCTTGCCCACGCCAGGCTCTCCTATGAGTATGGGGTTGTTTTTCTTCCTGCGCCCGATGATTTCTACAATGCGCTGAATCTCACGCTCCCGGCCCACACAGGGGTCGAGCTTGCCGTCGATGGCGGCCTGGGTGAGGTTTGTGGAAAAATTGTCGAGCACGGGAGTCTTCGATTTGCCTTGCTTGGTTTGTGTGGCAGTGCCGGTAGCGCTGTTTCCTGCTGGCTGCATCTCTTTTGAGTTGTCGCCGTATTCCTCCTCGTCTTCGTCGGGGAGTCCTATGCCGTCGCTGATGCCGCTGCGCTTGGGCGAGTGCAGTATCGCCAGTACGTCGTCGTAGTTCATGTCGTTGAATTCTAATACTTGTTTGGCTCCGTTATCCACCTGGTCGTGCAGTATGGCTAACAGCAAATGTTGTTCGTCTACTTTCTGTGTGTGCTGAGTGCGTGCTTCAAGCACGGCAAGCTTAAGAATGTTGCTCGCCTTCTCGTTGAGCACCAGCTCGTGGGTCTTTATTGGCATGCCAAGCTCGTCCTCCCTAACCCTGTTCTCCAGCTCTGTCTTGATGGAGCGCAGGTTAAGGTTCAGGCGGTGGAACACGTCAATCACCGGCCCGTCGTTCATTCGCAACAGCCCTAAGAGCAAGTGCTCAGGACCAACAGAGCGGCTGGCAAGGCGTTCGGCCTCTTCACGCGAGAAAGCAAGAATCTCTGATACCTTTGGTGAAAATTGGCTTGTCATTAACAGTTGTTTCCTTTCTTCGTTTCTATGTCTGTAGTCTATGCAAGCAAACATCGTGCCAAACCTGCTGTGCCGCTTAAAACATGTTGCTTGTTTCCTGCCTTGGCAGACAAGTGCCACTTTAGCTCCGTAAAGTGGCACTTATTTGTCGTAAAGTGCCACTTTAGCTCCGTAAAGTGGCACATGTCTGGAATAAGTATTGTTAATGTGAGTCGCTTTTTTGTGGCTGTAGTAAAAAAAAGAAACAGTTTTCTTTGTATTGCGCCGAACTTTTCGTAACTTTGTACCCCGAAATACGGCTTTTTGCCGAATCATGTTTAATAAAGTGATAGGAAGATGAATAAAATACTTATTGGACTGGCAGCAGCAATGCTGTCGTGTTGTCAACTGTCGGCTCAGCCAACAGCCTTTGTTCCCGGCAAGTTGTGGGATAACTGGCAAGTGGGCATAAACGGTGGCGTAGAGTCTGTTACTACACACAATGAAATACTTAGTAACCTTAATCCGAGGGCCGGAGTCCGAGTCACACGCTTTATCACACCGGTGATAGGACTGGCATTGCAGGGGTCGGCAAGCTTCGGCAACAAACCTTTCCCCGCTTCGCGAGGTGCACTCAAGGCCACCAACCTCGACCTGCTCACCATGCTCAACCTGAGTAACTGGACTCAAGGCTACATCGGACAGCCACGGATAATAGATGTCTCTGCTGTCGTGGGGTTGGGATGGGGACACCTGCACGGTCTTAAACGCCCCAGGGTTACCGAGGAGACACTCGGCGAGCCTACCGTGCTTCCCTCGCAGATGGACAAGAACGCCTTTATGGGCAAGATTGCGTTAGACGTGGCCTATACCTTCGGCAATGAGAGACAGTGGCAGGTGTATCTTGAACCGGCCATCAACTACCACTTGGATGCCACTGGAGACGTGGAGATTAACCTGAGCAAGTCGGCGGTGGCACTCACTGCCGGCATCAGCTACCGCCTACCTAACAGCAACGGACGGCAACACATGGCTGCTGGAAAACTGCGTGACCAGCAGGAGCTGGACAGGCTGAACCAGCAGGTTAACGAGTTGCGTGCAGAGCTGAAAGCAAAGGAGGCCCAGCAGGCTCGTGACTCCAGACTGATTAAGGACCTGAAGAGTCGGTTGGATAAGCTTGGCGGCATCAAGCCATCTGACTTTGATTTAAACCAATAGCGCTGAGACGAAGTGCAACAACCTATAATAAAACACCAAAGAAAAAGATAAGACCATGAACTTTGAAGAAATGTTAGAACAGAAGCACGGTGGGACGGCTGGCCCGTATGCCTTCATCGGTGCGCTAAGCAAGATGCGTTCGGCTGACCGTAAGTTTGTGAATGTCATTGAAGTGTCGCAAGAACTGGTTGACGCCCCAGGCTTTTCACATGCCCTGGAAGAAGAGGCAGGTAGAAGCAAGCGCCTTACCCACAAGAATCTGCTGCCTTTTGAGGTTGTGACAACTGAAAAGGGTACGAAGGCTGCACAAATGGGGCAAGGAAGTATACTGACGGTGAAGCAGTTGGTAACCGACAATCCTGCTGTGGTAGCCACTAAGGACTTCTGTGAAAATATGGTTTCCGGGTTGCTCAACGTGACGACGTTCCTCAATGAGAATGGAATACATCACCTGTGTTATTCGCCAGACAACGTATTCCTGCGCCGATATAGCGATACGCCGCTGTTGCTCTTTCACTGTTCCGATTTCTCGGGCATGAATAACCGAGAACTGCTGTGGAAGGGACATGAACAGTTCGTGGCACCGGAAGTGCTTGACGGTGAGGACGGAACAGAGGCCAGCGATGTCTATTCCATCGGACGCTTCGTGGAGTTTCTCTATGCTTCTGCCGACATGCCATTAGAGTTGAAGGCTATAGTTAAGAAGGCCACTGCCACCGCCCCTTCAGACCGTTACCAGACAGCAGGCGAAATGCTTGCTGCAATATCAAAGCGGAGAATAGGCATGCGCACCATCTTGGCCGCAGCTGCCGTTGTTGGCATACTGCTGGTGGGGTGGGGCGTTTACTCAACGGTAACACCGCAACAGACAGAGATGGAGTATATTGCGCCAGGGCCGAAGGAAGACGGGGACACCATTCTCAGCAAGGGATTCAACGAGGAGGTTGAGTTGGCATTCCTTAAGGACACGGCGCGTGTTGACGACGATGCAGCCCCGGGACAGCTGTCGCCGCGCCAGGAAAAGGCCTACCGCGAGCATCAGACAAAAGCAGAGGATATTTTCCGCCGGCAGTACTCCAAACAGGCAGAGAGAATACTGGCGAGACTGTACGGAAAGTCGCGCAAGACAATGACAGAGGCCGACTTTATCAGGTTGAGTTCTACGGTAACCGACGAACTGGTAAAGGCTCAGCAGCAGCTTACGGAGATGACCGGGCTGAGTCCGGCCCGAGGACAGTTGCTGGCCAGCAATATCATTGATCAGGTGACAAACCGCTTAGACGCCCAGCAGCGTAAGGAACAGCAACTTGAAGAAATGCAGCGCGCCAAGTCGGCCATACAGAAGACCGAAGATCCTGTTGACGAGGCAATAAAAGCTGCCGCCAACGCTGCATCGAAAAAGCCGGAGTCGTTTACCAGAGGTATAGAGAATCAGAAGAGAGACTCCAGACGCGAGGAGGATTTCAAGGAAATGGAAGAAAGACGATAACTTATTTATATTCAACAATGAGATCAAGAACAGCTATTTGGTTTGAATGCAAGATTCAGTATGAGAAGACCATGGAAGATGGCCTGCAGAAGAAAGTGACTGAGACATATACCATAGACGCGCTCAGCTTTACAGAAGCCGAGCAAAGGATTATGGAGGAAATGTCGGCGTACATAAGTGGAGAGTTTGACATCAGGGACATAAAGATTGCACCATACAAGGAGATATTCTTCTGTGATTCAGACAATGCCGACCGCTGGTATAAGACGAAACTCCAGTTCATTACCATTGATGAGAAGACCGAGAAGGAGAAGCGGTCAAACGTGAACTACCTGGTAAATGCTGGCAGCCTGAACGGGGCTGTGAAGAACATTGACGAGGTGATGAGCGGAACGATGATAGACTACGTAATTGCATCAGTGGCCGAGACCACATTGATGGATGTCTTCGAATATGTTGGCAAGTCAAAGGATGACGGAGCAAAGCCCGAATTCGAGGAGTAGCTTTAAGCGCAAGCCATGTACGATGTAAAAGGTAATCTGAAACAGGTGTTGCACCACTTGCCTGAAGGTGTGAAGCTTGTGGCAATAAGCAAGTATCACCCCAAGGAGTATATTGAGGCTGCATACGCCGAGGGACAGCGAATATTCGGCGAGAGCCACGAGCAGGAGCTGAGGCAGAAACACTCTGAACTGCCCTCGGACATAAGGTGGCACTTTATAGGTCACCTTCAGACAAACAAGGTGAAATATATTGTGCCCTACATCTCTATGATTGAGGCCGTGGACTCTATGAAGCTGTTGAGGGAGATTGACAAGCAGGCTGCCAAATGCGGACGAACAATCGATGTGCTGCTTGAGCTGCACATTGCACAGGAAGAAACCAAGTACGGACTCACCCCCGACGACTGTCGTCGGCTGTTGGATGAAGGTGAGTGGCGGTTGCTTAACCATGTGCGTATCTGCGGACTTATGATGATGGCCTCCAATACCGACGACGATGCGCTCATTGCCAGTGAGTTTGATACCGCCGCCAAGCTGTTCGACGAGCTGAAGGAGCGCTTCTTTGCCGACTGTGACTATTTCTGCGAACGCTCTTGGGGAATGAGCAGCGACTATCTTGTTGCTGTTGCCCACAAGTCTACAATGGTGCGAATAGGTACAACCATCTTCGGGCCGAGAGTATATTAGGTTTATGAAACGATTAACGAACACAGAGGAATAGGGATGAAAGACGACTACATGATGATTGAGGAACGCGACGTGTCGTTTCCACCTGCTCACACCGCAGAGCACTTGCTCAACCAGACAATGATCAGGATGTTTGGTTGCGGACGCTCGTTCAATGCGCATGTTGAGCGCAAGAAGAGCAAGATGAGCTTTCGTCTCGACCACAAGCCCACAAGGCAGGAGGAGAAGGACATTGAGCGGCGCATGAATGAGCTAATAGACGAAGACTTGCCGGTGACCTTTGAGGTGGTAAGCCGCGACAACCTGCCAGAGGGCGTCACTCTGGAGCGCGTGCCTGACAATGGCTCAGACACTATAAGAATAGTGCGTATCGGCGACTACGATGTATGTCCGTGTATAGGGAAGCACGTGCGCTCCACCTCACAGATAGGACGTTTTGAGCTGCTTGGCACCAACTGGGACGAAATGGAACGCTCGTTCCGGGTGAGGTTCAAGATTGTATGAGTAATTTTCTCAAATCTCGAACTTCATGAACACTGGGTAGTGGTCGGAATAGTTCAGCTCTTCCTTGTAATATGTTATGCCCTTTATGGACTCGTCATGGAAGATGTAGTCTATGCGTACCTCTTTATTACGATAGGTGTACATATATCCGCTTCCACACTCCTTGAAGCCGTCGACCAACTTGCCAAGCATGGTGTTGTAAACGTATGAGTAGGGAATGTCGTTGAAGTCGCCGCAGACAATCACTTCGCGCTCGTCGGTATTGAGAATCTCCATGGCCACTGTGTTTGCCTGCCCTGAACGTGCAATCATGCCAAGCGTGTAGTTGCCGTAGATGGCTTCAAGCACGGGACTCCTGCCTGGATCGGCTCCTTTGGCCACTGCCTGCGCAACCTTTCTGAGGGTGCGGTTTATGCCGGTAGTTTCCAAGTGTACGTTAAACACGCGGAAGTCGCGGCCGTTGACGTCGATGTCGGCCCACATGGCACTGTTGTTGGTCTGGTCAAACTCTATAGTCTTTGAACCAGTGATGGGATAGCGGCTGAAGACCACCATGTCGTTGCGGCCTGTTGCCATATAGGGGAAGTACTCCTTGAACGACTCAGAGTTCTTCTTGTCGCCGCTCACTTCGTTGTATTCCTGCATGCACAGTACATCGACTTTCTGGTTCTTCATGTTTGTCAGAATGTCCTGGGCAATGAAGCCTGTGGTCTCGCGATAGAACAAGGCCACGTTATATGTGCATACCTTCAGTCCGGACTTGTCCTCCGCTTCCTTGTCGAGCGAGCGTAACTGAAACATCGTTCCTACGTATGGTATGCAGCATAGCAGGGTGATGACTGGTATAGGCAGCCAGTGCCAGCGGCGCCTTACGAGCCAGTAGACTACCAGCAACAGATTGGCGGCTATCAGGACCGGCAGCGCATATACAAGCATTGCCCTTGTAGAGTGGCCTGCGGGGGGTACGTCGCCGCCGAACAGTGCAATGAACGTGAATATTGCCACGGTAATCGTGACAACAAGGAAGAACAGTGAGAAATACTTGTAAACGGCAAGCTTACCCATGGCGTTGATGAATGTGAGTTAGGATGTTATTCTGTGTATTTTGCGCATATTTCAATCAAGTCTTCCACTCGGAAAGGCTTTGCAAGGAAATCGTCACAGCCAGCGGCCTTTGCGTCGCGGATGTTTTCCTCAAAGGCATAGGCGCTTAGGGCAATGATTGGAGTGTCGTGGCTCACCTCTTTTATAATGCGTGTGGCGTCAAGTCCGTTCATCTCCGGCATGCGTATGTCCATGAGTATAAGGTCAGGATGCTCGTCCTCGTTGAACATTACTGCCTCGATGCCGTTGTGGGCGCGTATGAGTCGGTAGCGCTTCTGAAGCACTATGCGCACAAGCTCGAAGTTGCTCTCCTCGTCCTCGGCCACAAGAATGGTCTTCAGGTTCTCCTCGCCAGGATTGGCGCTGGCACGTAATGTGCGCACGTTGGTGGTGGTGCGGTTGCTTGTCGACATGCCGCCTATGGTGCCGTGGAAGGGTATGGTGAACGTAAATGTGGAGCCTTCGCCCACTGTGGACTTCACGCTGATGTCGCCCCCCATCCGCTTGACAATGATGCGGCAGAGAGCCAAGCCCAGGCCGTAGCCTTTCTGCTGCTCGGCGTCTTGCGAGGCGTAGGTGTCGAAAATGTGGTCGATGAACTCTGGGGCTATGCCGGAACCGGTGTCACTGACGAAGAACGATATGTTTTGACCGTCGTCTATCACCTCGTAGCCATAGGTGATGGAGCCTTTCGTAGTGTGCTTCAAGGCATTGCTTATAAGATTGGAGAAAACCTGGGTGATACGGTTCTCGTCGGTTACCATCGTCACCGACATCATTGGCGTGCTTGACTTTAGCTCGATGGCAGGCGGACAGCGGAACTTGAACATCTGCTTTATGCCTGTGCAGAGGTTGTCGAGGTTGACGGGGGCACTCTTCAACACAATCTCGCCTGACTCAACACGGGAAAGGTCGAGAATCTCGTTAACCAGGCTCATAAGGCGGTTGTTGTTGCTCTCAATGATTTCGAGGAAGCTCTGGCGCTCCTCGGCAGAGTCTGTCTCGGCAATAATCCGCGAGAAACCCTCGATGGCGTTCAGTGGGGTGCGGATTTCATGGCTCATGTTTGCAAGGAAGAGAGACTTCATGTAGCTGGCCTTCTCGGCCTTGGCTGCCTTCTCTTCGTATTCCTTTAGCTTCCTGTTGGCTATCTCTAACTGCTCGTTAGCAGCTATCAGCTTTCGGTTGGCTTCAGCAAACTTCTGCAACAATATGTCTCTTTCGTCTTGGTTCATATTGAGAACATAGCTCTTTTTCCGTGCAAATATAATTATTATTTTTTATTTACAAGCTTTTAATTACAGAAAATAAAAAGTTTTTATCATTTTTTTGACTTAAGACAATTCAGCTGCGCTTGGCTTTCTCCCATACTCCGCTGTTCTTGTGGCTGTTCAGGTAGGCAATTCCGCGGAATACGTTGATGTTCATAAACATAAAGTAATAAGGGATATACAGCAACTTGTTCTTCTTCTTATTCATTGCCATTAACCATCCTCCGAGGGTGGCAAGATAGAAGATTGCCTGTAGAATGAGTATTGTGGTGTAGAAGCATCCTGCATGCATCGCCACCAAGGCAATGTTTAGTGGTATGAGTGCGAGCAGTGCGAAAGGTGTGATGCTCCAGCGCAACACGCGGTGCGACACGAACTGGAAGGCCACTGTAGGGTGGCGTAGCGGGTTCATGAGGTCGCGAAGCCACCAGATGCTCTGCAGGCCTCCGGCGGCTATGCGCCGCTTGCGCTTGGACTCCTCGTGCATGTCTGCCGATCCGTATTCCATGGCGTATGCTTTGCTCGTATAGGCTATGCGATGGCCATCGCGGAGGAGAAGCATCGACATCATGAAGTCGTCGAGAAGGGCATGGCTGGGAGCCTCACGGTAGTCGGCCATGCGGATGGCAAACAGCTCGCCGGCAGCGCCCATGGCGGAATAGAAGTCGCTGTCCCACTGCTTCAGTGTGCTTTCGTACTTCCAGTACATGCCTTCGCCCTCGGCGGCCACCTCTCCGTCTTTTCTCACGGCAACGCGTTTCTCGCCAGAAACGCAGCTCACGCCAGGCTTCATGAACTGTCGTGCTATCTCGCGTATCGATTCTGGGTTGAGCATTGTGTTGGCATCGGTGAAGATGACATAGTCGGCCTTGTTTTCCATCAGGCCGTGCTTGATGGCGGCTGCCTTGCCGCGCCGTTCGGGAGAGAACACAAGCTTGACCTCGCTGTATTCACTGAGCATGTCGTTGCTGTTGTCGTCGCTGCCGTCGGTAACCCACATCACGCAGAGCTTGTCGGCTGGATAGTCCAGCTGGCGTATGTTTTCCATCTTCTCGCGTATGATGTCTGCTTCGTTGTAGGCGCATATCATAAGCGTCATTTCCGGCAACTGGTCGTCGGCGGGTAATACCGGCTCTTTGGGCTTGCCATTCACTGCCCGTTTTATTCTCAACAGCACATAGAGTAGTATTCCATATCCGAGATAGGTGTAGAACACGATGAACAGGCATATCCAGAATATAATCTTTAATGTTGTCATGGAACTTGGCTATTAGTTGCGTTTATGTTTCAGGCTTGTACTTAGTGAGATGCAAAGTAACGAAAAAAAAGTGATAGCGCAAAGAAAAAAGGGAACAAATTTGATTGTTCCCTTTTATTTAGATTCAATTTCTTCCTTCATGTCGATGAACTGGCGTTTGTCGTCGTAGAACTCGTATTGCAGAAAGGCCAGTTTCTGTGAAGGAATAATGTGTACACCTAATCCGTACTTCATCTGCCACCTCAACTTCATGGAAATCATTCCCTGGTTAATGTAAGCAGCCACATAGGGGTGGACGTGTAGGTAGAACTTGCGAATCCCGATTTTGTTGACAAGGCGGTCAATCTTGCTCTCTAACTGGTCTGTGAAAAGTATTGATGATTTTATCTTTCCTGTTCCGAAACAGGTGGGACAGTCTTCCTCTACATTGACATCCATTGCCGGCCGTACGCGCTGGCGTGTTATTTGCATAAGCCCGAACTTCGACAGCGGCAGGATGTTGTGGCGTGCACGGTCTTTCTGCATGTTCTTGCACATGCGCTCATACAGCATTTGGCGGTCTTCGGCAAGATTCATGTCGATGAAGTCTACAACGATGATGCCTCCCATGTCGCGCAGTCGCAGCTGTCGTGCCAGCTCGTCGGCGGCTCCGAGATTGGTTTCCAATGCGTTTGCTTCCTGGCCGTTTTCTTTCTTGATGCGAGTGCCGCTGTTCACGTCAACAACGTGCATGGCCTCAGTGTGTTCAATAATGAGGTATGCACCGTGCTTGTAGTTGACGGTCTTGCCGAAACCCGACTTCAGTTGCTTGGTAACTCCGTAATTGTCGAAGATGGGCACTGCTCCGGTGTAAAGCTTCACAATGTCTGTCTTCTCTGGGGCTATCAGTCCTACGTAGTCGCGAATCTGGTCGAAAATGGAGTTGTCGTTCACGTAGATGCCGTCGTAGGTGGGGTTGAACAGGTCGCGAAGCATGGCCACGGTGCGGCTTTGCTCCTCAAATGCCAGCAGTGGGCGCTCTGTGTTCTTCTGCACCATTGTTATGGTGTCTTCCCATCGCTTAAGCAGGATTTTCAGCTCTTGGTCGAGCTCTGCTGCGCGTTTTCCTTCAGCCACGGTGCGCACAATCACGCCAAAGTTCTTTGGCACCATGCTCTGTACGAGCTGCTTGAGGCGTGTGCGCTCCTCGCTTTTCTTGATTTTAGAGGATACTGATACTTTATCTCCGAAGGGTATTAGAACCATGTATCTACCGGCAAAGCTAAGCTCGCAAGTAAGGCGCGGGCCTTTGGTGGATATTGGCTCCTTGACTATTTGTACCAGCACCTCCTGGCCCACTTTCAGCGTATTCTGTACGCTTCCGTCTTTCTTGAGGTCGGGCAGGCGCGAGGCCTTCTGGATGGGATAAAGTTTCTTTCTGTCACTTTGTACCTGTTTCAGGTACTTTTCATAAGAGCTGAATTGAGTGCCAAGGTCAAGATAGTGAAGGAATGCAACTTTGTCGTATCCTACGTCAACGAAGCAGGCGTTCAGTCCTGGCATAAGTTTCTTGACTTTTGCCATATAGATGTTTCCTACCGAGAACGACACCGAGGTGGGCTCGTTCTGATACTCCACCAGCTGCTTGTCCTCAAGCAGCGCTATGGAGATGTTTTTCGGCTGGACATCAATGATTACTTCGCTTGTCATTTCTTTTTTCCTTGGTTTCTAATAAAAGAGGTGCATTGCCTTTCGGCAACACACTCCCTTCATTTCTTCATAAATCACAAGTGTTTATTTGCTCTTGTGGCGATTCTTGCGCAGTCTCTTTTTGCGCTTGTGTGTAGCCATCTTGTGGCCCTTTTTCTTTTTTCCGTTCGGCATAGTTGTATGAATTAATTATATTGATGATTATTTCATCTTGGCTATGAAACTCTTAGCAGGCTTGAACGCAGGATAGTCGTGAGCGTCAATAACGAGCGTGGTGTTTTTCGAGATGTTGCGCGCTGTCTTCTGTGCACGGTGCTTGACAATGAAGCTGCCGAAGCCTCGCAGGTAGACGTTTTCCTTTGTCGTGGCAAGGCTGTTCCTGATCTCTTCCATGAAAGCCTCGACAGTGGCTGCAACATCTTTCTTGGCTACTCCTGTTTCATCTGAAATTTTGTTTATTATATCTGCCTTAGTCATTGTGATTTTTGTTTTTTGGGTTGACTTGTATTAACTATTTGATTTTTCGGACTGCAAAGATACTGTTTTTCAGCGAGATGAGAAAATTTTCTTTGCTTTTTTTTAGAAAAAAGATGTTTTTGTTGACCTATATGCTGAATAATAAGCCGTTTTTGCTGTCCGTGATGCCGAAAAAACTGATTTTGGGAATGTTATCGGCCGATGATTCGTTCGTCAGCGTGACATAAGGTAACTCTTGAAGTCGGCAAACTCCTTCGTCATTGCCACGCTCTGTTTCTTGCCGCGCATGAAGGCTGCCAGACGCTCGGGTATTGGCGTGTCGATGCCGAGGATTTCGTCAACTTTCTCCTTAAACTTGGCCGGGTGTGCAGTCTCGCAGAAGATGCCGGTCTCGCCGGGACGCAGGCTGTCGGCAAGGGCTTGGTAGCCGCAGGCACCGTGAGGGTCGAGAATGTAGCCTGTCTCCTCATGGCACTGGCGCATGGTTTCCTTAATCTGCTCGTCGCTGTAGGTGGCACCGCTGATGAGGCTTGTTATGCTGTGATGGGTCTCTTCGGCTGAGAGCTTGCCGTTCTTGCTGTATAGGTTGATGATGCGGGCGAAGTTAGACGGGTCGCCAACATCCATGGCGTTGGCAAGCGTCTGCACTGATGGCTTCGGATTGTATTGTCCTGTCTGCAGGTAGTTGTAGAAAATGTCGTTGGCGTTGTTGGCAGCAATGAAGCGGCTCACGGGCATGCCCATGGCATGGCCGAAGAGTGCTGCGCAAATGTTGCCGAAGTTTCCCGATGGCACGCACATTACCGTTCTCAAACCGTCATTGCTGGTTTCCATCAGACGGGCAATGGCGTTGAAGTAGTAGAATGCCTGCGGCAGGAAGCGGGCAACATTGATGCTGTTGGCCGACGTGAGTTTCATGTGCTCGTTAAGGTCGGAATCCATGAATGCCGACTTCACCAATGCCTGGCAGTCGTCGAACACTCCGTCCACTTCAACGGCCGTTATGTTTTTCCCGAGAGTTGTGAACTGGCATTCCTGTATGGGTGACACCTTGCCCTTGGGGTAGAGCACATAGACGTGTATGCCCTCCACTCCGAGGAATCCGTTGGCCACGGCACTTCCTGTGTCGCCGCTGGTGGCAACAAGCACGTTGATGGTGTTCTTAGGCTTGTTGTTTCCTGCATTAGCCCCGTTGCCCATCCTCAGGAAGTACTGCAGCAACCGGGCCATGAACCGAGCACCTACATCTTTGAAGGCAAGCGTAGGGCCGTGGAACAGTTCCAAGGCATATATGTTGTCCTTTACCTTTACAATGGGGCAGTCGAACTGTAGTGTGTCGTAGACCAGGTCTTTAAGTGCGTCTTGGTCCACATCCTCTCCGAAGAATGCGCAGGCCACGTTGAAGGCAATCTCCTGAAATGTCATCGTCGGCATGTTGTCGAAGAAAGTCTTGGGCAGTTGGCATATACGCTCTGGCATGTAGAGACCACGGTCTTCGGCCAGACCCTTCACCACCGCCTTCTCAAGGCTGGCATGGGGAGCTTTTCCGTTGGTGCTGTAATATTGCATAATTGGTGTCTTTTAGTTTTCGGCCTGCAAAGTTAATAAAAATAGAGGGCTTTACGCGTGCGTGTACGTACATTAACTATTATTTAACACTCATAGGAGGTCATTTTCATGTCTAAAAATCATTAAATCGGCAAATTATTCCATAAAAGTTTGGAAGATTGTCTAAAAATATCTATTTTTGCAATCTAAAATATACATTATTGATATGTTATATGAGATTTTGAATTATAAATAATCAGATTAGAATAGTTATAGATGGAGGATTATTCGGAATATTCAGCACCAGAGTTAGTAAGAATGCTTGGCAGTCGATTTAAGGACTACCGACTTAGAGCTAATATGACTCAAAAAGAGGTGGCAGAGATGGCTGGGCTATCTGTGCTGACTGTCTATCGGTTTGAGAATATACAAGTTCTCCAACAAGCAAGGTGGAGATTATAACGTTTTCTCTTTCCATTGGCAATGTTTCGTGTGGGCCGCTATCATTGGATTCCTCAGAAACGAGAAAAGACCATTGACACCACCCATTGCGGATAAGCCTTTTAGTTTGAACACTATGTTCAACAATGGCGGAGAAAAAGATGCCCAGGCATTAATCTGTCTTGCAATAGCAAAAGCTGGCTCTTTGGATATAATGAAGAATCCGACGGATGCAATCAACCTTATCAATGAGTATGCCAATGGTGGTTTCTATCATATTATGAAGTTGATGGAGAATGGTGAGAACTCTTTTAATGACTTGGAAAAGGTGAAGCAGGAAATCTTTTCACGTAACTATGATATTTTGGGAACGGAGATGCCAAAGGTCGAGGCTGAATCATACGTGGTTCCTGAAGAGGATTATAATCGAAAGGAAAAAATAAAAGAAGATGTTGTAGAAGAACCAGTTCCAGAAATTTTGACATCAAGTCCAAGAAAATCACGCCGTTGGACTTTCAAAGAAGAAAAGGATCTAGTTGGCTATTATCAAGCAGGTATGACAATAGATCAACTTGCAAAACTATTTGGAAAAGACGAAGATGCTGTAAAAGAAACAGGAACTTCCGAAAGCCACATCGTGGGAACAGCTTCGTGAGGATCTTCACAAGCAAGGGATTATGACTGAGTTCAAGTACAGCAGGACTGGCGGCAGAGTTGAGGGAGTGAAGTTCTTCGCAAGCGAAGCGAACAATGCCTCATAGATGTCGTACTTGGCTCGGTCGTGTGGACGCAGTCGTTCTGTGTTCACATGCTCCTTACCGTCTGCCATGTAGAGCCCATATTTCTCCGTCAGCTCCTTGCATACCTTTTCATTACGATAACGGTCGTTCTTGTCGGAAATGGTCTTGCCGTTGTTGTCTACTCGGTTGAATACGATGTGGCAGTGCGGATGCTTGCGGTCGGTGTGACGGGCTATGATGAACTGCGTGTCGCGGATGCCCATTCGTTCTATATATTCGTAAGCAATTTTTACCATCAATCTGTCATCGTTTCGCAAGCGGTCACCGTCCTCTGGTGAGAAACCGAGGGAGATATGCCCGACGGTACGCAAACTCGGAGCCTTTAGTTATCTTTCCTATCATCCTATATTTGTTTTACGATTTGTGAAATCCGTGCTGTCAGACTGCGGCAGTCATCGGCTATCATTCCAAAGCCGTAGGCATTTGCCTGTCTTGCCAACTGGTTCAAGTTGGTTGCTTCGCCCATCAGATTTTTTCGCTTTGCTCAACAACTCGTCTTAACATGACGAGCGTGTCCCTGCTGATGCGTTCCTTGACGTGTCCGTTCTTAATCAGTGAGCGAATGACCTCGCTCTGGGGTCTTCCACTCTGCCTGGCGAGTGCCTTCAGCTAGTAGTTTTCCTGCTCCGTCAATCGGAGCGAGATTGTCTTTGCTTTCTTCATCGCTTTTTTTATTTTGGGTGAATAATGTTTGTGACCTTTGAAGCCCCTTCGTTAAGGGGGTGGCGGACTCCGAGCTTGCTCGCCTGAGCACCAACGGAGCGCAAGAAGCCGGGGATGCCACGAAATGATTGCTTTTGCCTTAATATATATAAAAAGGTGGGGGGAAATGGAACAATATTCCAAACTTTTTCGTACCTTTGCCCCCGAATTAACAAATACGAAGCAGATATGAAGACAATGGCATCGGACATTTTCAAGCGCTACGACAGCCCCGAGCAGTACGCCGAGGCATTCCAGCAGATGATTGACGCCCGCGAGAGATGGCGCGAGCAGATTCGTGAACATTCAGCAGCAACAGCCAAATGACACTCTCTGCCGACAAGCTCAACCTTCGCTCGCCCTACCGTCTGGCGCAAATCAACGACATGACGTTCAGTTTCGTGACCGACAAGCAGATACACTACAACGTCGGTTTCTACAAAGACACGTACTTCATGGACGATGGCGCCTACCATTTCTTCATCGACAACAGCGAGCACGAGCACGGCTCCTACGACCCGAAGATTCTCGACGTGGTGACTGTCATCCTCGAAGATTTCTTCAGCCAGGAACCCACCGTCATGCTCTATATCTGCGACCCCACCGACAAGCACCAGGCCGCCCGCGACCGCCTCTACCACCTCTGGTTCTACGACTACGCCCGCAACCATGAGATGACGCTCTTCAGCGACAGCGTCACCTTCAAGAACACGAAGTACTACGCCGGCATCCTCATGCGCCATGACCACCCCCTGCACGACATGATTCTCGCCTACTATCAGGACTTCTTGAAACACGTGCCGGAGTTATTCACCCCAAGAGACAAGTAATCCCCCTATCATCCCCCATGCCACCGCTCAGCTACATACACGTTTCTGAGGCTGCCCGCACGACGGCGGGCGGCAGGATGCTGGCGGCTTGCGGCGGCAGGGCGGCGGACGCGATGCAGAAAGTGTGTGAGACGATAGGATTATTTAACCCAAATCGGTCATTAGCTCCATTTTGTTTGGGCAATATCGAAGTTTTCAGTTGTTCTCCAGAGTCCAAGGAATGCCTGTCGTTGGTTCAAGGTTCTTACAAGATGTAAAACATTTTCACGCTGGTTGATGGCCTGCGAGAACTTATTGAGGTATCGCTGGTAGGCACGGTGGTCTGGCCCTTTCTCGTAACCCATTAGGTGGCACAGCGTAGGGTCGAAGCGTACAATGTCGAGGTGATTGAAGCAACTTGCCCCACACCAGACACCTGTGAACAAACCGTATATCAGTTACTCAGGACTCTTGCCTCGATTGGATCCCTGTTGGGGTAGGCCAACGGATGACAAGGCTTCCTTGAAGTGACAATTGTCAAGCATTTTGTAAAGCAGCGACGCGCCACCGAAGGCTGTAATTTCTTTTGCCGTAAAGGCTAT
>JAFSKJ010000109.1 GCA_017449025.1 Prevotella sp.
AAAAGAGCATAGGCAGGGGTAAAACCCCTGTAAACAGGAGGATGTAATCCCAACCCCGTAGGGGTGACAGCGCTCCAGCTCTGCTGGCTTGCCACCGAAGGGACGCAAGAACATTCTGCCGCCCTTTCAGGGCTTCTTTACTCACCATCTTTAGCAGGGGTTTCACCCCTGCCTGTGGTCTTAACACCCCTTCGGGGCTACATTTGCAGCGTTTCATGAGGGTGGGAAACTTTTTATTATTAACTACAACTTCCTTATTTGTTAACGACAACATAGACAACAAAGACAACACATTCAGTTTATAGATATTGTTTGGTTTTACCATCAGTTCCAACAATGCAACGAGCTGCATCGCTAACCCTTCTTGGTAGCAATATTCATTCAAGCCAGGCCACAGTTCTTTATGCACTTCATGAATGGCTCCCACCACATCAAAAATATGCTTCTTATATATATCTACATTTATCATATTTATATTCTCAAAAGAAAAGTTGTTCAAGTTGTCAAAGTTGTCGTCAATGACTCTCACCGCAAAAGTTGTTCAAGTTGTCAAAGTTGTCGTCAATAGACCCTATCGGGTAGTCCCGCGTACGACGAGCCTTGTTCGCACCACGCGCTTCTCAACCTTGGCGAAGGGCGAAAGCCCCTCCACCTTATTTATTAGTATCTCGGCGGCTTCCTCGCCTACGCGCCTGCCCCGCTGCTCCACGGTGGTGAGCATGGGGTCGCAGGCCACGGCCCGCTGCCCGTTGGTAAAGCCGCAGATGCTCACGTCTTCAGGCACCCGCAGCCCGGCCCTCTTCACTGTGTAGAGAATGCCGATGGCTGTGTCGTCGTTCACGGCGAAATAGCCGTCGGGCGGTTCTGGCAGGGCCATGAGCGTGGGAGTGACAGCCTCGGCGTCGGCACGGTTGTCGCATACGGTGAGTATCTCCTCGTCCAACGGCAGCCCGTGCTTGAGCAGGGCATCCTTGTAGCCGTTGAAGCGGTTCTTGGAAATCTCCAACTGCGACGGCCCGCCATAGTAGGCTATGCGGCGGCACCCTGTCTCTATCAGGTGCGACACGGCATTGTAGGCACCCATGTAGTCGTCGACAACCACGCGGCTGGCATCGACACCGGTGCAGATGCGGTCGTAGAACACTAACGGTATGTTGGAGTCGATGAGGCGCTGGAAGTGCTCGAAGTTACGGGTGTCCTTGGCCTGCGAGACAATAATCCCGCAGACCTTCAGCCGGTGGAACATCTCGCAGATGCGCGCCTCGCGCTCATACTCCTCGTTGCTCAGCGCCACCACTATATGGTAGCCGCGGGCCATCGCCGCCTCCTCGATGCCGGTGAGGATAGACGAGAAGTAGTAGTGGGTGAACTCGGGCACTATGACGCCGATGGCTCGCGACGGCATCACGCGGCTGTGGCGCAGGGCCTCGCCTATGATGTTCGGGTAGAAGTTGTGCTCGCGGGCGTATTGCTGCACTAAGCGGCGGCGCTCCTCGCTGATGCGGGGCGAGTCTTTAAGCGCACGCGACACGGTGGACACCGATATGCCCAGCTCGCGCGCTATATCCTTCATGGTCAGTGGTGCAGTCTCGTTCATTCTTCAATAATCATGCGTCATGGGGTTACAACAGTGCTATTCGTTTGTTCAGCAGCGACAGGTAGGCGGCCTTCATGCTGTCTGGCAGGAACGATTGTCCGATAAGGTCTTGCCATACGGGAAGAAAGCCTTTCATACGCTCTATCAGCTTGTCAGCCACCGATGACGGTATACCGCTCTGGGTGAAGGCGGCCGTGAAGGTGCTGCGGTCGAAGCCGCTCTTGGCACCGCCAACGGTGAAGCTCATAGCCATCTCCTCTGTATCCTGAGGGTCGGCCAGCAGCACGGCCAGCAGGTCGTAGGCAGGTGCCAGGGCATACTCCCCCTTCCCGGTGCCCAGCAGCGAGAAGTTCTTGCAGTGCATGTCGGAGTTGCCGGTAATCCAGGAGAACAGCACCACCTCCCAGAAGCGCTGCACGTCAAGCATGGGGGCGGCAGAATATTTCTTCACGGTCTCGGCCAGCTGCAGGTAGGTGCCATAGTACTTGTGCTCGGTGAGGCGGTTGGTGAGCTGGCACATGTCCAGCATGGCTATCTTCTCACCCTTCCGCCCACGGTCCATCCTTAGGGTGAGATAGCCCAGCTCACCGTCGGCCAGGCGGATGAGCGTATGGCGGGCGGTGCGTATGCGGGCTGCCTCGGCCATCTTCATCGTGAGGTCCTCCAGTTCCGGCAGACAGGGGTACTTGCCACTCTGCGGCTTGAAGATGTACTTTCCCCACAGCCCTACGATGGTGAATTTTGCTGGCTCACTCTTGCCACCCCTGTTCACGTCGAGCGACATCTTGGCCTGCACGCCTGTCACCGAGGCGCTGCTGCTGATGACCTGGCGGGCGAGTTCCGACATGTTGGCCCGCGTGTAGGGGAGTATGGGCACCGTTTCGCTGCCGAAGAACTTCCGCGCACAGGCGGGATGGAAGTCTCCGGATAGGCGGGAATCGTCTGCCTCGCCCGTAATGTCCTGATAACAGTACAAACACTTTCTCATGGCTCAATGTGGTATTACGCTGATGTTTCCTATACAGTCCTTACAGCATGACATTAACAGCGACATCCTGTCGCGAGGGTCAATCTTCCACGACGAGGAGGCTATGTCCAACAGCCACCCCTCAGGAATGAGGCCGTCGAACACAGGAAACATCATCTCCTTGTCATACTGCTCACTGCTAAGGGGCATGGTGGGGCTCACGGCAGCGGCATCCTCGCGACTAAGATATGTCTCGTCGTAGGCGAAGTGAAAGCCCTCCTCGTCTTCGGTAAGGATGCCGCAGAAGACATCGTTGACATATATATCCGCCTGCTTCATACTGCATCAGTCTTTACAGGACCGAGACATTCGCCGAACAGGGCAAGCACGTCGTTCACCTTGTCCATCCTCAATGTCTGCTTCCCTTGTTCGAGATCTCTCACAAACCTAAGCCCAACGCCGGCCCTCTCTGCCAGCTCCACTTGGGAAAGGCCGTTAGTCTTCCGCTTCTGTTTAATATATTCAGATAAATTCATATCTTTTATACCTTATCGGGTACAAAGATAGGCAAAATTTTTAAATATTATACTTAATCGGGTATAAAATTCTAAAATACTGATAAAATTATACCCGAAATGATATACCCGAACGACTTTCCTGCGCCCTTAACCACAAATAAGACAGAAAAAGCGCAGAATCATCGTTGTCTGCCCATCTTATAAGATACCCTTAACGAAAGACGCATCGACACAACACCCCCACGCAAGCAACGTTCTTTTTGTGAGATTTGGTCAGAACTAATCATTCTCGTGTAATACACAATGCTGGAAACAATTGCCGCCGGACGTGGAAGGCCCGGCGGCAATTACTATTGAGAACTTATGGTGTGTTCTGAAAAATCGTTTTTCTGTAGGGACTTACTTCATGTATGTCCGCAATCCGCAGAGAATCGGACATACATAAAGTAAGTCCCTACGATAAATAGATATTCACTTAATAGTCTTCGGCGTCATCGCCATCGTCCCAGTAGGAGCCGCGGCGGCGGGAACCCCACTCCGTGGCCTGCCCACCTTTAATTCCCAATGATTCAGCCATCATCTGCTGTGTTGTTACTTTCACCACCTTAAGGTCTGGTGTCTTATATGTCTTTTTCATTGTCTTTTCTTTTTTTGTTAAACATTAATTACTCATTTATCAGCTTACTTCATCACTACCTTCTTGCCGTTCAAGATGTAGAGGCCCTTTGTGGGCTGTGCCACGCGGCGACCCTGCAGGTCGTAATACTCGCCGTCGAGCAGACCCTTTTCTGTCTCAACAGTGTCGATGCCGTTAACGCCGTCATTGCTGAAGCTGATGGTCAAGGCACGTGCAGATGATGCTGAAGAGGTGTTCAAGATAACAGCACCAGACGAGGGAGTGCCAGAGTAAGGATAGAAACCTACACCACTATCACCATAGCCTAAGCGATACACATCGCTAACAGCACTTGTAGTCCAGCTAAGGAGGTTCGTTCCAGAGAATGCCCCAACCGTATAGTCTTTGGTCAGCGTCATCTTATGGCTATCGGCTGAGGAGGTGGTGTGCAGCAGCACGGCGGTGCCAATGGGAATTCCTGCGCTTAACTCCGTCAGAGTCACCGAGGTCGTACTATTGGCAGTAGCCACATATACCTTCGTGTTCTCGTCCACTGTGTAGCTGTTGCTCGCATCGTAGAAGGCACGCCATCCAGCCATGTTGTCTGAGGTGGTGAGATAGGTATCATCGCCACTGGTGGTGGGAGCGTCTGGTACGGGAATCTGGAAGGCCACTTCGTAGAGTACAGCGTTGGTACTTGTGTCAAAGCCATAGAAGAAAACTGCGTATGTATGTGTGGCATCAAGTTCTGAGAAAGTGGCGATGGCATCATTGGTCAATGCTGCTGTTTCATTACCAAAGTTACCAATCTCTATAACATCACCAACCTTCTGCGGAGTTGCACCGTTGTAGTCAACAAGAAGAGCCTTAACGCTATTATTGGCTTTACGCGAATTCATCAGAGCCTTGAACTCAGTCGTGCCGGTGAACTTCACAGCGTAGGTTTTCTGCTGCTGTACTGTAACTGCATTCTCTTTATCGGTAGGATTACTATAAAAAACAGAACCTTCAGGTGCATTCCACGTAAATCCTAATTTATTCGCATTTCGTGCAGTCAGCCAATATCCAGTGGTGCTATTCCCTCTAACACTATTAGGATTCAATACAACATATCCATTAGATGGCGTGAAGAGTGCTTGCGTGGCGATGTTAAGTGCATTTTCTGCAGGTACAGGCAAAGCAACATTTTCGATGTATGGCTTGCCAGTATAAGTCCATTGAGCGGTGAATTTTGTGTTTTCACTCATGACTGCTGTTTTGCCTGCTGCGATGGCAGTTCCAGCAGTCACAGTAGCATCGTCAACTTGAACGTCTAGATCTGCAATCCAAGTTTCATTCTCGTACCAGTCTGCCTTTATAGGTGAAAGTACAATGGAGCCTGTTGTTACCTGTGCATCGGGAGCCGTTCCATGTCCACCATTGGCAAACGTAGCAGTAATGGCAGTCTCATATACTGCTGTCAGAGTCACGTCTTCCGTACCCATCGTATAGGTTGCCCCAGCAGCATAATCATTGGTTCCATCATTCCAGCATGAGAATGCCTTTCCCGAAGGAGCCGTAAATCCCGTGCTGCCTGCCACAGTGAATGTAGCCGTCTCAGGAACATCAGCCTGGATTGGAGTAGTTCCTGTGCCGCTGCCAATACTGTAGGTCACACTATGCTTGGGTATGCGAGCAATACTGAAAGTAGTAAATTCAGGTGTACCACCAGATCCTGTTTTAAACATATAAAACGTTGTTTCTCCGATTAAGGCAGAATTGGCAGGAATCACATAGGGGAATGTTACTGTCGTCGCGCTTCCACTACTTGTTGAGGTTCCTATCTTGAATGTGGTAGCTGTAGTATTAGAACAATTGATGACATCGCCCTCTGCCAAAGGGACAGCGAAATTAGCTTTAAAATAGCTATTGCCAGAACTGTTCAAGGTGATGTAGTTTGTATTATAGACCAATACGACATTGTCATTACTACCATGTCCATTATGCACATGTGCAGAGGTATTGGCGACATCATTGAAACTTGCAATGACGTCAGCACCCGTTCCGTGACTAATATTATCGGTTGGTCCTGTAACGTCTGTCATATTAAAGATGTAGGGAAGAACATCCGTAAATGTCAGCGTTGCGTTGGTAGTCAATACAGTTGACGCAGCCACATAGTTTGCCCCACTCTTTGTAGCAGCGACAGTCTCTTTCTGGTTGGTATCCGAAGAACTGTCATCATAATTGGTGGTGTAAACGAACTCCACTAAAGGAAGACCTTTTTGCGCAGTGCTAATCGTTGCTGCATTTTCTGTGAGGCCTGCAATGTCCCAAGCAGAACCATTGATGTTGATGCCAGTGAGAACTTTGGAGGTAACAGTCTTCGTAACAGGACGGGTGATGTCTATTTTCTTGATATAAGTAGAAACGCCTGTAGAGCTCGTTGTACCATTTCTAAAAAGATAGAAAGAGGATAACCCATGAAGACAGTCTGTAGAAGTTACTGTATATGTTAAGTCTTCATCGTTATTCTTTGCACTCAGGTTTCCTGCAGTTTGGTAATTGGTATTCTCGGTGCCGTCTGCATTATTAACTTTTGCAATATAAATGCCGCCATTATTACTTCCACTTCGTGCTTTAATAGTTATAACATCACCTGCTTGAAGGGTGTTGCCCGATAGAATTACATTAATATACTTAGTGGAATTCATTCCATTATCGGACTTAAAACCTGTATCATCAACCTTTGCTGCACCAAGTTTTGCTTTTCCACCAGTAGCGGTATATTCCGTGTTTGCAGTGTTCTCAGAAGTTGATGGTGTGTAACTAAAGATCACTTCATCCGTTGCCCACGCCCCACTGCATACGCACAGTATGAGCGTCAATAAAGATAGTAATTTCTTTTTCATGATTTTTGTAGTTTAAGTTAATATTTGAGTTATTATGATTCTAACTTTCGCAAGTTATGTATAGACGGCCTGAAAGGCCTGAAAGCTCCCAGTCCAGGGCAGCGCCCTGGGAAAAGTCGTAGCGCAATCAACGCCCTGAAAGGGCAAAAGCATTATAGCAAGGAAAGGGCTTCTGCACTTTCAGGGCGTATTTACCCACTTCCGTGCACCCAGGGCGCTGCCCTGGGCTATGTGCTTGTTGGCCTTTTAGGCCGTTGCTGTGCCTTGCTTTCATGTTGCTAAACTCTATTATGCATCATTCGCTTCTGTCAAGTGGGAAGCGTTCTGTCGGTACATTATTATACAAAAAGAGCGTAGAATCATCGCACATCCTACATCTCTTGACAGCGGTTCTGGTAAACCTTAAACGAAAGATATAGTGATACAACCATCCCACGCTATCGCGCAGGAGAAGTCACTATGTCCATCTTGTCGTTTAGTTGAAATTTACCAGATTTCTGTCAACAAGACGAAGCACTGCTTCTCTTCTATTTTTCCCACGATGTCACGGTCTGCCGAGGCAAACACGCTGCAAAAGTACACATTATTTATTTAATAGCCAAACTTTTCCCCCTTTTTTTTGATGTACAGGAAGTTATAAGTATGTTTGATAATCATTAAATTAAATGATTCAAGTTTCGCAACTTTTGGAAAAGCATAGACACAAAGCTCTGAAAGGGCGTCAAGATTACAGGCAGGGGTTCAAACCCCTGTAAAGAATGGCAACAACATTAGCCCCGAAGGGCCGACAGAGCGTTGTGCCACCCCTT
>JAFSKJ010000110.1 GCA_017449025.1 Prevotella sp.
GCGAGTCCTTTATGTATGTCCGATTCTATGCGGCTTTGCGGACATACATAAAGGACTCGCTACGCGCTTCGCTAGTCGAAGAAGTCCCTACGATTAATAGATATTTCCATAAGAGATTTGTAAGATTTGGTCAGATTTGTTAGATTTCTGCCCCGAATGGGGCACTCATCTTGAGGGTGCTGAGCAGAGTTACAATCGTACTACTCTTCAATTACAATGCGTACTTGCTGCCTCCGCGGCCCTTGGCCCTCTGCGGCGTGTTATGGAAGTTGGTGCCTACAGAAGGCATGCCGCGGTAAGTGTGGTAGCGGTCGATGATTTTCTGCACATAGTCTACGGTCTCGGTACCTCGCATGTAGCCGTGCTTCACCAAGGGGTCCTGATAGTATTTTGGCTCGCGCAGGCGCAGCACATAGTCTGCCACATTGCGCCAGCGACGGTTGTCGTGGCCGTCGCGCTCGGCCAGTGCCATGGCGTCGCGTATGTGGTGGTATCCGCCGTTGTAGCTTGCCAGCACGAAGTTGGTGCGTTCGCGGCGGTCGGCAATGTCGCTGAACTTGCCATCCAGCTCTCCTAAGTATCTGGCGGCCGCGGCTATGCTGCTCTCTGGGTCGAACATTTTTTCGCGCGAGAGGCCTAAGTGGTCGGCGGTGGTGGGCATTATCTGCATCAGTCCTCTGGCTCCTGCCCATGAGGTGGCCTTGGGGTCGAAGGTTGACTCCTGGTAGCACTGTGCTGCCATGAGCCTCCAGTCCCAGCGCAGGGGCTGTGAGTATTTCTGGAAGAAAGCGTCATAGTGGGAGATTACTCCTTGCTGCCTGTTGAGCATGGGCGAGAACACGCGCCTCTTGACGCTCTTTGCCGACAGCAGGAAGTCTTCGTGGCGGCGCATGTTGTTGAGTCTCGCGGGCGTGTACCATTTATCAAGAAGCTGGGCCAAGTGCTCTTTGCCAGTGCCTACGACCCATGCTGCCGCTGCGGTGTCGGCTCCCATGCCGCACAGTCGTATGCTGTCGGCCAGTGCCCGCGGCAGCGGCATGGCCACAAGGTCGGCATCGCCGAGGGTGATGCGCTGAAGCAGCTCGGTGGTGTCGCGGCAGATGTCAACCCGAAGGCGCACTCCGAGGCTGTCGGCCAGCGACTGTGCCAGCAGGTAGTGTACGCCTAACTGGCGGCCGTGGTAGTCGTAGTAGGTATCGGGGCCGCTGAGCGTGGCCATAATCATCTCCCCCGAAGCTTCTATCTGCTCCAGGTCGAAGGCCTCGCCCTCGGCCAGCGACAGCGGGTCGTCGCCCCAAGGCGTTGGCTTTTCTGGCTCTGGCTGTTGTCCCTTGCAGCCCGTAAACAGCAGGAAAAGGGGCAGCAAGAGTGCTATAAACGGGAATTTAGGCATATTTTTCGTGCAAAAGTACGTAATTTATTGCACATTCAAAAAAAAATGAGTACTTTTGCAGGACTTTTTACGGATAATTAGATTTTTAAACGCATGTTACGAATTGCAGTACAGTCAAAGGGTCGCCTTTTTGACGACACCATGAACCTGCTTAGCGAGGCCGACATCAAGGTTAGTGCCTCGAAACGCACACTGCTGGTACAGGCCAGCAATTTCCCTCTTGAGGTGCTTTACCTGCGCGACGACGACATACCACAGAGTGTGGCAAGCGGCGTTGCCGACATCGGCGTGGTTGGCGAGAACGAGTTTGTGGAGCGTGGCGAGGATGCCGACGTGGTGTCGCGCTTGGGCTTCTCGAAGTGCCGCCTGTCGCTGGCCATTCCCAAGGAGATTGACTACACGGGCGTGGAGTGGTTCAACGGCAAGAAGATTGCAACGAGCTATCCTGCCATACTGAAGGACTTCATGCTCAAGCATGGCATTGAGGTGGAGATACACGTGATTACCGGCTCTGTGGAGATAAGCCCAGGCATAGGACTTGCCGACGGCATCTTCGACATAGTAAGCTCCGGCTCCACACTGGTGAGCAACAACCTGAGAGAGGTGGAGGTGGTGATGAAGAGCGAGGCTCTGCTCATTGGCAACAAGAGTCTCTCGGACGAGAAGCGCCGCATACTCGACGAGATGCTCTTCAGGTTCAAGGCCGTGAAGGAAGCCGAGGACAAGAAGTACATCCGCATGAATGCCCCGAAGGCCCGTCTGCAGGAGATTATCGGTGTGCTGCCCGGACTTAAGAGCCCCACCATCATCCCGCTGGCCGACGATGAGTGGTGTTCCGTACACACAGTGCTCGACCAGAAGCAGTTTTGGGAAATCATTGGCAAGCTGAAGGAAATGGGAGCACAGGGAATACTGGTGACTCCCATAGAGAAAATGATACTATGAACATAATAAAATATCCGGCCAGGACCGACTGGCAGACAATGGTTGAGCGCCCCCACCTCGACGTGTCGCAGCTCAACGCCACGGTGGCTGCCGTGCTTTCCGACGTGCGCCAGCGTGGCGATGAGGCTGTGAAGGGCTATGAGCTGAAGTTCGACCATGTGGACCTAAGCTCGCTGGCTGTCAGCCAGGAGGAGATGGAGGAGGCCGAGCGCACCGTAGGCCGCAACCTGAAGGCGGCCATCGAGCTGGCTCACGACAACATAAGGAAGTTCCACGAGGCGCAAGTGTTCCGAGGCAAGAAAGTGGAGACACAGCCCGGCGTGGTCTGCTGGCAGAAGAGCGTGGCCATTGAGCGCGTGGGACTCTACATTCCCGGCGGCACGGCCCCGCTGTTCTCTACCGTGCTCATGCTGGCCACCCCGGCCAAGATAGCGGGTTGCGCAGAGATAGTACTATGCACGCCTCCGGGCCGCGATGGCCGTGTCAACCCCGCCATTCTCGTGGCAGCCCGCGTGGCTGGTGTCAGCCAGATATTCAAGGCGGGCGGTGTGCAGGCCATCGGTGCCATGGCCTACGGCACCGAGAGTGTGCCCAAGGTGTTCAAGATTTTCGGCCCCGGCAACCAGTACGTGATGGCCGCCAAGCAGCAGGTGAGCCTGCACGACGTGGCCATAGACATGCCCGCCGGACCAAGCGAGGTGTGCGTGCTGGCCGATGAGACGGCGCGCCCGGACTTCGTGGCTGCCGACCTGCTGTCACAGGCAGAACACGGCTCAGACTCGCAGGTGCTACTGATCACCACCTCAGAGCAGATGCTCTACGACGTTCAGGCCGAGGTGAGCCGCCAGCTCGACAGCCTGCCCCGCAAGGCCATTGCCCTGCAGGCTTTGGAGAACAGCCAGTTAGTGTTGGTGAAGGACAAGGACGAGATGATGGACTTGGCCAACACCTACGCCCCTGAGCACCTGATTATCCAGACACGCGACTTCGAGAAGCTGGGCGCCAGGGTGGTGAATGCGGGCAGCGTTTTCCTCGGCAAGTATGCCTGCGAGAGTGCCGGCGACTATGCCAGCGGCACTAACCACACACTGCCAACCCACGGCTATGCAACGGCCTACAGCGGCGTCAACCTTGACAGCTACTGCCGCAAGATCACTTTCCAGCACCTCACCGAGGAGGGCATAAACAGCATAGGAAAGGCTGTGGAGCTGATGGCTGGGGCAGAGCAGCTCGACGCCCACAAGAACGCCATGACAATACGCATAGGGGAGATTGAGAAAAAGAGAGACTGAGAGTATGAGAGACTTACAAGAACTGGTGCGACCGAACATCTGGTCGCTGGCACCATACAGCAGCGCACGCAACGAGTATGCGGGCAGGGAGGCGCGAGTGTTTCTCGATGCCAACGAAAACCCCTATAACAAACCCTTTAACCGCTATCCAGACCCTTTGCAGCTTGAGCTGAAAGAGGCCCTCAGCAAGGTGAAGGGGGTAAGGCCGGAGTGCATATTCTTAGGCAACGGCAGCGACGAGGCCATAGACCTGCCCTACAGGATTTTCTGCCGCCCCGGTGTGGACAACGTGGTGGCCATAGAGCCTACCTACGGCATGTACAAGGTGTGTGCCGACGTGAACGACGTGGAGTACCGCACGGTGCTCCTCGACGACGACTTCCAGGTGCCGGCCGACGAGTTGCTGGCCGCCTGCGACGATAACACCAAGATTGTCTGGCTCTGCTCTCCCAACAACCCCACCGGCAACTGCCTGCGCCGCGAGGAAGTGGTGAAGGTGATAGAGGAATTCCGGGGAATAGTCATAGTTGACGAGGCCTACAGCGACTTCGCCTCGCAGCAGCCTTTGCGCGCCGACCTCGGCAAATATCCCAACCTTGTGGTGCTCAACACCATGTCGAAGGCATGGGGATGCGCGGCCATACGCTTGGGAATGGCCTTCGCCTCAGAGGAAATCATCGACATATTCAATAAGGTGAAGTACCCCTACAACGTGAACCAGCTGACACAGCTCCAGGCCTTGGAGGCCGTCAAGGATCCCTTCGAGGTAGACAAATGGGTGCGCACACTGCTGCAGGAGCGCGCCCGTATGGTGGACGCCTTCAAGCTGCTGCCCATCTGCAACCACGTCTACCCCACCGATGCCAACTTCTTCCTGGCGCGCATGACCGATGCCATGCAGATCTACAACTATCTGGTTGACAGGGGAATCATTGTCCGCAACCGCAACCGTGTGAAGCTCTGCCAGAACTGTCTGCGCATAACCATAGGAACAAAGTCGGAAAACAACGAGCTGCTGGCAGCACTCAGACAGTATAAGTGAACGACTCGAAGATTATCAACGACCCCGTATTCGGGTTCATCAAGATACCCCGCGGGCTGCTCTACGACATTGTGCAGCACCCGCTGATACAGCGCCTGACGCGCATCAACCAGTTAGGGCTGGCATCGGTGGTCTACCCCGGGGCGCGCCACACGCGCTTCCAGCACTCCTTGGGAGCCTTCCACCTGATGTCGGAGGCCATAGCCTCGCTGCGACAGAAGGGGAACTTCATCTTCGACTCCGAGGCCGAGGCCGTTGAGGCGGCCATACTGATGCACGACATAGGGCACGGACCTTTCTCGCATGTACTTGAGAACACGCTCATCAGCGGCATATCGCACGAAGAGCTGTCGCTGCTGATGATGGAAGAGATAAACCGCGACATGGGCGAGCAGCTCAACCTGGCCATCAGCATCTTCAAAGGCAACTACCCAAAGAACTTCCTGCACCAGCTCATCTCCTCGCAGCTCGACATGGACCGCTTGGACTACCTGAGGCGCGACTCCTTCTTCACTGGCGTGACAGAGGGGAACATCGGCTCGGCCAGGATAATCAAGATGCTCAATGTGGTCAACGACTCGCTCGTGGTGGAGTCGAAGGGCATCTACTCCTTGGAGAACTATCTCACCACCCGCAGGCTCATGTACTGGCAGGTGTACCTGCACAAGGCGGCAGTGGCCTACGAGAAAGTGCTTGTCAACACCCTCACGAGAGCCAAGGACCTGGTGCGGCAGGGACACGACGTGTTTGCGCCGCCAGCCCTGAAATACTTCCTCGAAAACGCTGTCAACGCCAACTGGTTCGAAGAGCACACTGAGGCTCTCGGGTTCTACGAGGAGCTTGACGACAGCGACCTGTGGAGCGCAATGAAAGTGTGGAAGCACAGCCACGACAAGATACTCGCCACACTGGCCACCGACATGCTCGACCGGCACATCTTCCGCGTGGAGGTGTATGAGCAGCCTGTTGACGAGGAGAGGATAGAGGAACTGCAGAGGCAGATAGCCATGCAGATGGACATACCACTGTGCGACGCCCACTACCTGATGAACGTGAGTACAATCCAGAAAGACATGTACAACGTTGACGACGACAGTATAGCAATTCTGTACAAGGATGGCACGATAAAAGACATCTCTGAGGCCTCCGAATTGCTAAATGTTCAGTTGCTTTCTAAAAAAATAAGAAAATATTACCTATGTTATCAGCGTTTTGAATAATTTTTCATATCTTTGCAACCACTAATTGCAATTAAGTCTATGGAATTTACCGCGAAACAGATTGCCGAGCTGATTCAGGGAAGAGTTGAAGGCGACGAAAAGGCTACCGTGAACACCTTCGCCAAGATAGAGGAAGGCGTACCGGGAGCCATCTCCTTTCTCTCTAACCCGAAATACACACACTTTATCTACGATACACAGTCGAGCATAGTGCTCATCAACGACGACGTGGCGCTGGAGCACCCCGTCAAGCCCACCCTCATCCGCGTCAAGAACGCATACGAGAGCGTGGCGCAGCTGTTGCAGTTCTATGAGTCCATGAAGCCCCGCAAGACGGGCATCGACCCACTGGCCTTCATCTCGCAGAGTGCTCGGGTGGCCGACGATGCCTATGTGGGGGCCTTTGCCTGTATTGGCGACGGTGCCAAGGTGGGCAAGGGGTCGCAAATCTATCCTCATGCAGTCATCGGCGACGGTGTCTGCCTGGGTGAGAACTGCACCGTCTATCCCAACGTCTGCATCTACCAGGGCTGCCAGGTGGGCAACAATGTGACCATCCACGCCGGCACCGTGATTGGCGCCGACGGCTTCGGCTTCGCACCCAACCAGGAGGGCTACGCAAAGATACCACAGATAGGCATCGTGGTGATTGAGGACGACGTGGAGATTGGCGCCAACACCTGCATTGACCGCTCTACAATGGGCAAGACGGTGATACGCCGAGGTGTCAAGCTCGACAACCTGATACAGGTGGCCCACAACTGCGAGATAGGCGAGAACACCGTGATGTCGGCCCAGGCGGGACTCGCTGGCTCCACGAAGGTGGGCAGCTGGTGTATGGTGGGCGGCCAGGCAGGATTCTCCGGACACATACACGTGGCCGACAAGACATTCGTAGGCGCGCAGTGCGGAGTGATAAAGAGCACAAAGGGCAACGGTGAGACACTGATAGGCTCGCCAGCCATGGAACCAAAGACATTCTTCAAGGCAAAGGCCATCTACCCCAAGCTCCCCGACATGTATAGGGAGGTGGCACAGCTGCGCAAGGAAATCACAATTCTCAAATCTCAAATCTCAAATCAACAAGATGAAACAGAAGACACTAAAGGGTAGCTTCTCTCTCTTCGGCAAGGGACTGCATACAGGCTTGGCGCTGACTGTTACCTTCAACCCTGCACCAGAGAATCACGGCTACAAGATACAGCGCATAGACCTCGAGGGAATGCCAACTGTGGATGCCATAGCAGAGAATGTGGTTGACACACAGCGGGGCACGGTGCTCGGACACGGCGAAGAGATGCGCGTCTCAACAGTGGAGCACGCTCTGTCGGCCCTCTACGCCCTGGGCATTGACAACTGCCTGATACAGGTGAACGGCCCGGAATTCCCAATACTCGACGGCTCGGCCATACAGTACGTGGACAAGATACGCGAAGTGGGCATTGAGGAGCAGAACGCGCCGAAGGACTGGTACGTGATAAGAAAGAAGATAGAGGTGAGCGACGAAAAGTCAGGCTCATGCATCACCATACTCCCCGACGAGCAGTTCTCCATTACAGCCATGTGCAACTTCGAGTCGAAGTTCATCAGCTCGCAGTTCGCCACCCTCGACAACCCCGCCAAGTACGAGGACGAGATTGCTCGCGCGCGTACCTTTGTATTTGTACGCGATATAGAGCCGCTGCTGCAGGCCAACCTCATCAAGGGCGGCGACTTGGACAACGCCATAGTCATCTACGAGAGGCAGACCACACAGGAGCGTCTCGACATGCTGGCCGACATGCTCGGCGTGGAGCACCGCGATGCCAACGACCTGGGCTACATACAGCACAGGCCGTTGCAGTGGGACAATGAGTGTACCCGCCACAAGCTGCTCGACATCATCGGCGACATGGCGCTCATAGGCAAGCCCATCAAGGGCCGTATCATTGCCACCCGTCCCGGACACACCATCAACAACAAGTTTGCACGACTGATACGGAAGGAAATACGCAAGCATGAGATACAGGCACCCATCTACGACCCCAACGACGAGCCGGTGATGGACGTGAACCGAATACGCGAGCTGCTGCCCCACAGATACCCCATGCAGTTGGTGGACAAGGTAGTGGCTCTTGGCCCCATGAGCATAGTGGGCATCAAGAACGTCACAGCCAACGAGGCCTTCTTCCAGGGGCACTTCCCGCAGGAACCCGTCATGCCGGGCGTGCTGCAGATAGAGGCCATGGCACAGTGCGGCGGACTGCTTGTGCTCAACACCCTCGAGGAGCCTGAGCGCTGGTCAACCTACTTCATGAAGATTGACGGAGTGAAGTTCCGGCAGAAGGTGGTGCCCGGCGACACGCTCATCTTCAAGGTAGACCTGCTGGCTCCGTTGCGCCATGGCATCTCGTCGATGAAGGGCTACATCTTCGTGGGCGACCATATTGTGGCCGAGGCATCGTTTACTGCACAGATAGTGAAGAACAAATAGAAAAACATACATAATAACATGGCAAACCAAATACACCCCATGGCCATTGTCGACCCAGAGGCGATATTAGGCGACAATAACGTTATCGGCCCGTTCTGCGTGATAGACAAGAACGTGGTAATAGGCAACAACAACACCTTCCTGAACAACGTTACTGTGCACTTCGGGGCACGCATAGGCTCCAACAACGAGTTCTTCCCCGGTGCCAGCATC
This sequence comes from Prevotella sp., assembly GCA_017449025.1. GTDB lineage: Bacteria > Bacteroidota > Bacteroidia > Bacteroidales > Bacteroidaceae > Prevotella. The sequence goes on from JAFSKJ010000110.1 coordinate 8,579, forward strand.
TCTACAAAGCCACAGGACTTGAAGTTCCAAGGCGAAGAAACCACATGCGAGATTGGCGACAACAACTCCATCCGCGAGAATGTCACTATCAGCCGGGGCACGGCATCGAAAGGCAAGACCGTAGTAGGCAGCGGCAACCTGCTGATGGAGAACATGCACGTGGCCCACGACTGCGTGATAGGCAACGGGTGCATAATAGGCAACTCCACCAAGTTTGCAGGCGAGGTGGTTGTCGACGACTTTGCCATAATCTCCGCCACATGCCTCTTCCACCAGTTCTGTCGTGTGGGCAGCTATATAATGTTCCAGGGCGGCACCCGCACCAGCCAGGACATTCCGCCATACGTCATTGCCGGCAAGGAGCCTGTGCGCTACGCCGGAGTCAATCTCATCGGCCTGCGCCGCCGCGGATTCGACAACGCAACCATTGAGGCCATTCACGACGCCTACCGAATCATATACTCGCAGGGCGTGCTTAAGGACGGCATTGCCGAGGCTCGCACCAAATATCCCGACTCCAAGGAGGTGGAGTACATCTGCTCGTTCATAGAGTCGTCGAAAAGGGGAGTGATACGTTGAGCGCAAGGGAAACATTGAGCAAGGTATGTCGAAGGGCAGGCTCATCGTGATAACAGGACCGACGGCTGTGGGCAAGACCGAGCTGTGCATGGAGCTGGCTCACATGCTCCGTACGCCAATCATCAATGCCGACTCCCGACAGCTCTTCCGCGACCTGCGAATAGGCACGGCGCAGCCCACAGCGCAGCAGATGGCCGAGGTGAGGCACTATTTCGTAGGAACACTCGCACTGGGCGACTACTATAGCGCATCGATGTATGAGCAGCAGGTGCTGGAACTGCTGCAACAGCTGTTCAACCACAGCGACTACGCCCTGCTCTCAGGAGGATCGATGATGTATATCGACGCTGTATGCAACGGCATCGACGACATACCAACCGTTGACGAGCATACGCGCTCCACGCTCAAGCGGCGGCTCGCCCAAGAGGGGCTTGAGGCCCTCTGCGAGGAGCTGAGGCAGCGCGACCCGGAGCACTATGCCGTGGTTGACCGCCGTAATCCGCGCCGCGTAGTCCACGCGTTAGAGATATGTATCATGACCGGACGCACATACACCTCTTTCCGCAAGGCGGAGAAGAAGGAGCGCCCCTTCGAGATAATAAAGATTGGGCTGAACCGCGACCGCGGGGAGCTGTATGAGCGCATAAACCGCCGTACAGACCAGATGATGGCCGACGGACTGCTTGACGAAGTGCGCAGGCTGCTGCCCTACCGCAATGCCAACGCGCTGAACACCGTAGGTTACAAGGAACTGTTCGAACACCTTGACGGGCGCTGGACACTCGACGAGGCTGTAGAACGCATAAAGGGAAACACACGCCGCTATGCCCGCAAGCAGCTCACATGGTTCAAGCGCGACGACACGGTGACGTGGTTTCACCCCGATGACAAGGAATCAATAAAACAACATATCCTAAGACAATGAGCAATCATCACAACCATCACTCCCAACAACGCAGGAAAACCCTATGGGGAAAAGCGTGGCACGCAGTAAAGAGCGTGTTCGGATGGTATATAGGCCTGTTCAAAGGGCGACCATGGTACGTAAAGCTGCTCTCCGCCATTGTGTCGGTGGTGGTGGCATTCGTGCTCTATCTCGGAGCTGTCGACACCAACTTCCTGTGGCTCTTCGGCAAGTCGCCGAGCATGCAGACCATAAAGAACAAACGCCCCAGCCAGGCATCGGAAATCTACAGCGACGACGGGGTGATGATAGGCAAGTTCTTCAGCGAGAACCGCACCCCCGTGGAGTACGACGACGTGGAGCCAGTGTTCTGGCAGGCACTCATCGACACCGAGGACGTGCGCTTCTACAACCATCACGGCGTTGACTTCCAGGCCTTCCTTGCCGTGCTCAAGGACTACGTGCTGCACCACGACGCCCGTGGCGCTTCCACCATCACCCAGCAGCTGGCCAAGAACCTCTTCCGCACACGCTCCGAATACTCCACCGGACTCTTGGGCAACATTCCGGGGCTGAAGATGCTCATCATGAAGAGCAAGGAGTGGATAACAGCCTTCAAGCTCGAAGCCACCTTCAGCAAGCAGGAGATACTCACCATGTATGCCAACACTGTGGACTTCGGCTCCAACGCCTTTGGCATCAAGACCGCCTGTAAGACCTACTTCAACAACACGCCCAAGACCCTGCGTGTGGAGCAGGCCGCTGTGCTCGTGGGAATGCTCAAGGCCACAACGTTCTACAACCCCCGCATACACCCCGACAACGCATTGAAGCGCCGCAATGTGGTGCTCAGCAACATGGTGGAGGAGGGGCACCTCACCGCCGAGCAGTTCGACTCGCTAAAGGCAATAGAGATTGACATCAGCGACTATAATGTGGAGAACGCCTACGACGGACAGGCCACCTACTTCCGTGAGGCCGTGGCAGCATACCTGCGCGACTGGTGTCGCGACAATGGCTACGACCTGTACACCGACGGCCTGAAAATCTACACCACCATCGACACCCGCATGCAGAAGTATGCCGAGGAAGCCGCAAGAGAGCAGATGAGGCAGGTGCAGAAGAACTTTGAGAACCACTGGGGGAAGACCAACCCCTGGCAGAACGAGAACCACGTGGAGATACCGCGGTTCATAGAGGGGCTGGCCCAGAAACTGCCATACTACAAGCAGCTGGTGCAGCGGTTCCCCAACGAGCCTGACTCCGTGATATACTATATGAACAAGCCGCACCCCGTAAAGCTCTTCACCTACGACGGCCCCGAGGAGCGCATGATTTCCACCATGGACTCCATACGCTACATGGAGCGCTTCATGCACTGCGGATTCGTGGCCATGGAGCCTAACACGGGCAACGTGAAGGCATGGGTGGGCGACGTGGACTTTGACACGTGGAAATACGACAAGGTGACGGCCATGCGCCAGCCCGGCTCCACTTTCAAGCTCTTTGTCTATGCCGAGGCCATGAACCAGGGACTCTCGCCCTGCGACAAGCGCCGCGACTCCTACGTCGCCATGAAGGTCTACGACAAGGGCAAAGGCACCCAGGTGACATGGGCGCCAACAAATGCCAACGGTTATTTCACCAACGACTCCATGCCGCTGAAGGTGGCCTTCGCCCAGAGCGTCAACTCCATAGCCGTGAAGCTCGGACAGGAGGTCGGCATCGACAACGTGGCCAACACGGCCATGCTCATGGGCATCAAGAGCGAACTCGACGCCACGCCCTCGCTGGCCTTAGGCTCCAGCGATGTCAACCTGCTGGAACTTGTCAACGCATACACCACTGCCGTCAACGACGGAAAAATGCACGACCCCGTGCTCGTGGCGAAAATCCTCGACCGCGACGGCAACGAGATATATACTGCGCCCACACAGCAGCGCCAGGCCATACCCTACCGCAGCGCATACCTCCTCCAGCAGTTGCTGCAGGGCGGACTGCGCGAGCCGGGGGCTACCAGCATGAGCCTCTGGGGCTACGTGCGCGACTTTGCCAAGGACACTGAGTTCGGCGGCAAGACCGGCACCTCCAACAACCACTCCGACGCCTGGTTCGTGGGCGTCAGCCCCAAGCTGGTTTGCGGAGCATGGGTGGGGGGCGAATACCGCTGCATACACTTCCGCACAGGTGCGCTCGGACAGGGGTCGCGCACCGCGCTGCCCATCTGCGGCCTCTTCTATAAGAAGGTGCTCTCCGACAGCCGCTTCAAGCACTACCGTGGAAAGTTCGCGAAGCCTAAGGACGGCGTGCCAGCAGAGCTATACACATGCAGCAGCTACAGCGTGCGCACAACTCCCGACAGCCTGGCCACCGACAGCCTCGAGCTGGCACCGTTAGACGGCGGCGTGCTCATACTCGACAGCAGGGGCAACCCCGTGCTCGACACACGTGAGTATAAAGATGTGCCACGACAGCAGGCACCTGCCGACGGCGACGCCACTGGCAGCGATGCCGGCACCGACAAGCCTGCCGAGAAGAAGCCCAAGCAGCAACCCGTCTACGAGGACGTCTACCTTTAGTGGGGGAATGAGGTGGAAGGTTAGAGAATAAAAGTGGCAAGTGTGGAGCTGGATTTAGACAACAAAGAGTGGCTCGATGCCCTCCAGATAGTCAACTATACCCGTCGCTCGCTCTTCCTCACAGGAAAGGCGGGGACAGGAAAGTCTACATTCCTGCGCCATGTAGCCCAGAACACCAAGAAAAGCAACGTGATACTCGCGCCCACCGGCATAGCAGCCATCAACGCCGGCGGCTCCACCCTGCACAGCTTCTTCCGCCTGCCCTTCCACCCCCTTCTGCCCAACGACACCCGCTACGACCGCCGGCACATCAAGGAAACCCTCAAGTACACCAGTGCCCAGCGAAAACTCATACGCGAGGTGGAACTGATCATCATCGACGAGATTTCTATGGTGCGAGCCGACATCATCGACTTCATCGACAAGGTGCTGCGCACCTACACCCGCAGCTACGAACCCTTCGGCGGAAAGCAGCTGCTGCTCGTGGGCGACATCTACCAGCTCGAGCCTGTTGTCAAAGACGACGAGCGCCAGCTGCTGCAACCCTTCTACCCATCACCCTATTTCTTCAACGCCAAGGTGTGGCAGCAGATGAGCCTCGTAAGCATAGAGCTGCGCAAAGTCTACCGCCAGCGCGACCAGCACTTCATAGCCCTTCTCGACCGCATACGCAACAACACGGCAACAGGACAAGACCTGGACATGATAAACGCAAGGGTGTCAGGCCGGGAACAAGTTTCAGGGCGAAGCAACGACACCGCAACAGACTCGTCGCTAAGAATAATCCTCGCTGCCCGCCGCGACATTGTAGACTACACCAACGAGCAGCGGCTGGGCGAACTCAACGGCCAGCCCACAGTGTTCAAAGGGGTGATAGAGGGCGACTTCCCGGCAACATCGCTGCCAACGCCCGTTGAGCTGCAGCTGAAGCCCGGCGCACAGGTAATCTTTGTCAAGAACGACAAGGAGAAACGATGGGTCAACGGCACCCTCGGCACCGTCACCACCATCGACGAGCAGAAAGGCATGGTCAGCGTCATCACCGACGAAAAGCATGAGTACGACGTAGAGCCAGAGGTGTGGGAGAACATGCGCTACACCTTCAACGACAAGGAGCAGCGCATAGAGGAGCAGCTGCTCGGCACATACACCCAGTTACCACTGCGCCTGGCATGGGCCATCACCGTACACAAGAGCCAGGGACTCACCTTCTCCAACGTCACCATCGACTTCTCCGGCGGCGGAGCCTTCGCCGGAGGGCAGACCTACGTAGCGCTCTCACGCTGCCGCTCCTTGGAGGGCATCACCCTGAAAGAACCACTTCGCAAGAGCGACATCTTCGTGCGCTCCGAGGTGGTGAGCTTTGCCCAGCGCTACAACAATTCCCAGGCTATTCAGCAGGCCATAGGCGAAGGAAAGGCCGACCGACAGTACCGCGACGCCGTGGAGGCCTTCAATCAGGGGCGCTTCGACCTCTTTCTCGACAACTTCTTCCTCGCCATCCACAGCCGCTACGACATTGAGAAGCCCGCCGTGAAGCGCTTCATACGCCGCAAGCTCAACATAATCAACCAGCAGCGGCAGGCCATCAGCCAGCTTGAAGACGAAAAGCAGAAAATGATGGAGAAATTCAAGCGCCTCGCTGCTGAATACACACTCATGGGGCGCGAGTGCGAGCGCGAGCACATGACCGATGCCGCCATACGCAACTACGAGAAAGCCCTCGAACTGTATCCCGACGCCAATGACGCCCGCAAACGGATGGAGAAACTAAAGAAAGGGGCAAAAAAATAAAGCGAATACTCTCACGAGCGGTCGCTTCATATCTTCAATAGGTATTAGTCTTTTTAAGGTAAAAAGATTGTTTTCAGGATAACGCTGCAAAGATACGCAAAATTCTCGAACCACCAAAACTTTTTTACTAAAAAATTTGCTCTTTAAAATTGTGCAGGCGCACAAGAGTAACTTTTAAACAAATTTAAGCAAACAGACCTCAAAAACAACTCTCTGTACCTTACTTTAAATTGTAGGGACTTACTTTATGTATGTCCGATTCTATGCGGTTTTACGGACATACATAAAGTAAGTCCCTACCATGCACAGCCCTATGCCCCAGAGGGGCATGATAGGAGTAGCCAGCCATACAGCCATGCCGTAGGTATGGCGAAATGGCTGGCTACCCCTATCTGATGCCTACGGCATCTTCTTCCCTATAACAGCCCCCTTTCGTCCCCCGAGGGGTCAGTCCCCCTACGGCCCCCAAGGGGGCTTCAATAGACCTAAAGGGTATTGTGTCCCCCTCGGGAGACGAAAGGGGGCTTTGGGGCACTATGCGTAGATAATTGCCAAAATATGTAGGAAAATACACTTGCCATTATGGATTTTTCTTCGTACCTTTGCAGCGGAGAACAACAAACACAAACCTTCAACAATGAAAACGAACAAACTACTGACAATTGCATTGCTGCTGACGACAGGCTTCTCGGCAGTAAAAGCACAGACAGCCAACATGCAGGACCGTGCCCTCTGGGGATCAATCGCCGAAAAGCCCGCCTCCGGCGCAATCAACTATGGCGACTACACAGCCTCCAACAACAAGGTGCTGCTCACTTGGCGCATGCTTCCTACCGACACCGAGGACACCGCCTTCGACATCTGGAGGAAGATGGGCGACACAGGCTCATGGTCATGCTTGAACGACATGTTCCTTACCGGCAACAAAGGCATCAAGGCCACCAACTACCAGCACACCCCTCTCACCAACATCACTGGTGATGTGCACTACCGTCTGACTTACGCAGGCCAGAAGAACTGCGACGAGTATCTGTCGGAATACACCATGCCCCAGCAACAGGCAAAGAATAAGTTGCCCTACATAGAGATACCCCTGCAGTCAACCGCCGACTGCTCAGACTATCCCGACATCTTCACATACGAGGCTAACGACTGCTCGGTGGCCGACCTCGACGGCGACGGACAGTTTGAAATAGTGGTGAAACGATTGCTCGCCGGTGGCACAGCCGACGACAGCGGCAGCGACCCCCGTGCCAAGCACGTCATCGTATGGGATGCCTACAAGCTCGACGGCACCATGCTGTGGCGCGTGAAGTCAGGACCCAACATCATTCCCGGCAACAGCTCCAGCGTGATGCTGGGCGACCTTGACGGCGACGGCTGCGCAGAGTTCGTGCTGAAGACCGGCGAAGGCACCGTCTTCGGCGACGGCAAGGAGATGGGCGACACCGACGGCGACGGCATTACCGACTACCGCAAGAACTGGGGCGGCCACTACGCCGGCGACCAATCCGGCAAGTACGGCGGCCCCGAATACTTCTCCGTGGTCGACGGCAAGACCGGTCGCGAGCTTGCCCGCGGCAATTTCATTGCCCGTGGTCCCGAGGGTCAGACGCCCGAACAGTGGGTGGCCAACTACTCCACCAACAGCCAGTCGTGGGGCGACGGCTACTGGAAGCGCGCCAACTCACTGCGCATGGGACTGGCTTGCTTCACCGGCAAGGGCATGCAAGTGTTCCTCGGACGCGGAGTCTATGCTCGCACCGTGGTTGAAGGCTGGGACTATACTCCTGGCACCCCCGACGCGAAGTGGGAGTTAGAGGGTACGCTCACCCGCCTGTGGAAGTTCGACTCGGCAACAACCAACGGACACTGGTCGCTGGTGAACGGACAGTGGACCTTTGACAAAGCAAAGAACAAGGACGGCAAGGCCAACTCGGCATACACCGGGCAGGGCAACCATGCCTTCAACGTGGCCGACCTCGACGGCGACGGCCTCGACGAGGTGATGTACGGCTCATGCGCCTTCGACAACGACGGCACCGGTCTGTGGACATCAGGTCTCGGCCATGGCGATGCCAACCATGTGGGAGTGTTCCAGTTAGGCTACCAGGGTCTTCAGGTGTTCCACTGCTTGGAGAGCGGCAAGACCGAGGTGGCACTGCACGACGCCAAGACAGGGGCCGTGATCTGGGACATCGTAGCTGCCACAGAGGGCGACCAAGGGCGCTGCATGGTGGCCGACGTCAACCCCAACTCACCGGGTTGCGAGTTCTGGAAATACGGCAACGAACTCTACAACCAAAACGGCAAGCCACTCATGAACAGCGCCGGCACCGCCCGGGCAGAGGAGAACTCGTGCAACGCAGGCATCTGGTTCGACGGCACTCTGAACCGACAGATGATAAACGAAGGCATCATCAACAGCTACGCACACGGGCGCACATTCACCATGTACCGCTACGACATGTCGTTCAACAACTCCTCCAAGTCCAACCCCGGATGGTATGGCGACATGCTTGGTGACTGGCGTGAGGAAGTCATCGTGCCAGATGCCACGAAGACAAAGAACCTGAAGCTGTTCTCCACATGGTATCCCACCGAGCACCGCATACCCTGGCTCATGACCGACCACACCTACTACATGCAGGCCATTCATGAGAACGTGGGTTACAATCAGCCAACCAACGTTGGCTACTATTTAGGCAGCGACTACGCCTCTGACGCTGAGATATGGGAGGCTGCGCACAATGCCGACCAAGCCATACGCGATTACACCGCCATGGGCATAGCCACAGTCAACAACAACAATAATGCCGTGAGAAAAGGCATCTTCGACCTGCAAGGACGCCGCATGCCCTCGTCTCAGAAGCTGACGAAGGGTATATATATTGAAAACGGAAAGAAGGTTTTCGTGAGGTGAGAGGTGAGAGGTGAGAGGTGAACAGTGAGAGGTGAGAAGTGAGAATTCTCACCTCTCACTGTTTCATCCCCACGATGTGAGTGGGCGGCTGCTCCCTGTTTCGCTTGTTCACCACGGTAACCACAGTCTGCGCCAAATTGATGAATGCCTGGCCGGTTATGGTGTCGGCATCGAGGGCTGCAGGCGTTCCGTTGTCGCCGTTGTCGCAGATGCTCTGCACCAATGGCACCTGCGCCAGCAGAGGCACTCCCATCTGCTGTGCCAGCTGCTTGCACCCCTCGCGCCCGAAGATGTAATACCGGTTTTGCGGCAGCTCAGCCGGCGTGAACCAAGCCATGTTCTCTATGAGTCCGAGTATTGGCACGCTTACCTTCTCGTTGCGGTACATGTCAATGCCCTTGCGGGCGTCGGCCAGCGCCACCTGCTGTGGGGTGGAGACTATCACTGCTCCGGTGATGGGCAGCGTCTGCAACAGAGTGAGGTGGATGTCGCTGGTGCCCGGCGGCGTGTCGAGGATGAAGTAGTCGAGCGGGCCCCAGTCGGCATCGGCAATAAGCTGCTTCAGGGCGCTGGTGGCCATGCCGCCGCGCCACAGCGTCGCCGTGGTTGGCGATACGAAAAAACCTATGGAGAGCATCTTCACGCCGTAGCGCTCGATGGGGCATATAAGGTCGCGGCCATCCTTCTTCACGGCGTATGGCCGCTCATCCTCGCATCCGAACATCTTCGGCATCGACGGCCCGAAGATGTCGCAGTCGAGCAGCCCCACGCTGTAGCCTAAGCGCGCCAGGGCAATGGCGAGGTTAGCCGCCACAGTGCTCTTGCCCACTCCGCCCTTGCCCGAGCTTATCGCCACAATGTTCTTCACGCCCGGCAGCATCTGCCCCGCCTCCGGCCTGGGCTTCGACTTGAACTCGGCCTCAATGGTGACATCCACAGGCGTAGGCTCTTCGGAGGGTGGCGTCAGCTGGCGTATGTGATAGAGTATGGCGGCCTCGGCTGCCTTGACAGTCGACTTGAGGAATGGGTCGGTGTCGCGCGGGAACTCCAGCACCACCTTTACCCTCCACGGCTCGCCCTCATTTGCGGGGGCTGCCACTACGGGTGTGTCGGCCACCATCTGGCTCTCTACTATGTTTTTCTTCGTGCCGGCGTATGTCACTGTTGCCAGCGCATCCATGATAAGTTTCGGATATAGTGTCATTGTGAAAAAGTTAATTGGTTTTGCCCTCAATGATGTTTGTGAACATTACGCTCCAAACCTTGTCGGCGGCGTAAGCATGCCTGCGCCCCGCAGGCACGTATAGCCTACAGCCCGCAGTCACTCCGCGAAAGGCGTTCTTGCTCGTCTTTGGTGGTAGAGGTGCACTCATGCGCACGGCAGAGAGGCTCACGCAGTCCTTAAAGGCCGAGCCGCCCAGCTTTTTCAGGCCTACAGGAAGCCCAATCTCTGCCAGCAGCGAACAGCCGGAAAAAGCATCGCTGCCAATCTCGCTGACGGCAACGGGTATGACTATGTCAGCCAGGCTGACGCAATTCTCGAAAGCATCGCTGCCTATCTTCTTCAGCGACACTGGCAGCACCACCTGCGACAAGTGGCTGCAGCCGCTGAAGGTGTCATCGCCAAGGTTGAAGATGAAGCCCTCGATGATGGCAGTGGCAAGCGAGGTGCAGTCCTCGAACACGCTATTGCCCAAATGCTTTACGCGCTTAGGAACGATTATCTCCTCCAACGACGAGCAGTCGCAGAAAGCACTGGAGCCAATCTTCGTCAGAACCGCTGGCAGTTCGATGGCCGTGAGGCTCTGGCATTTCTGGAAAGCACTGCTTCCGATGGTGGTAACGCTGCCCACGTCCACCAACTCTAAGCTCAGGCACCCGCTGAAAGCCTGTGAGCCTATTTCCCTGACTGCCGACAGGCTAATCACTTTCAGCGCCTGACAGTTTCTGAAGGCATTATTGCCAACGGCGGTGACCGTGCCCTCCAGCGTAACCTCGCCAAGCGCCGTGCATCCGTTGAAGACGCCGTTCTCGATGGTGGTGACAGCCTCCGGCACCACTATGGCACCAAGCACCTCACACCCGCTGAAGGCCTGGCTGCCTATGGTTTTCACGCCCTGCGGCAGGCTGACGGAGGCCAGGGCGGAGCACCCGCTGAAGGCCATAGCCCCTATGGTGGTCACCGTTTCGGGAATGGTCACCTCCTGCAGCGACGAGCATCCGCTGAAGCAGCTTCTGCTGATGCTTACGATGTCGCGGGGAAGCACTGCGCTGACAAGGCTCTTGGCTCCAGAGAACAGCCCTGATGGCAACTCACCGGCCTTTGTCCTCATGCCCTCCTTGCCGTCCACGATGACAGCGCCGCCAAGGTCGATACTGGTGAGCAGGCACTGCGACGGCTGTTTCTTGTCTGTCTGCCTACGTATGGCAATGTCACGGATTATCTTCAGGTCTGAACCGTTGAGCTGACCGTCTACGGTAAGCTCGGCAACGGTAAACCTGACGCTGTCGGGAAGCAACCGCGACAGGGTGCCTGCTGAATCCACGCTGACGGTGAGTTCCTGCGCCGCTGCGGCCACCGGAACACAGGCAATGACAATGGCAAGCGTCATGGCTGCCAGCCATTGTTGCTTCACTGTTTTTCTCTTCATAGCCTCTGTGAATTATGAATTATTTGTTCTTTTCCTTAGTGCTTCGCTTGGTGCGGTGGTATGAACGATATTCGTCGAGTTCTATTTCCACATCGGGTTCGCACAGCTCACCGTCTGCGGGAAGATGCCAGCGCATGTATCGTATGTTAAGCCCCCGGTCCATCCACATCTGCTCGTAGTATGTGCGGATGTTCAGCAGTGGGGAGGAGTCTGGCGACAGGCGAGGGTCGTGATGCAGGTCCTCCGTACGGAAGTCCACCGGCAGGCCGTTTTTCTCCACCATGAGCGTGGTATATGTGAAGAGGAAGTTGGAGTCGGTCTTCAGGTGGATGGTGCCGCCATCGGCAAGGAACCGGCGGTAGCGCTCCATGAAGTATGTGGAGGTGAGACGCTTGCGCGGGTTCTTCATCTGAGGGTCGCTGAAGGTGAGCCATATCTCCTGCACCTCGTCGGCAGCGAAGAAGCGGTCGATGATTTCAATGTTAGTGCGCAGGAAGGCCACATTGGTGAGTCCGTCGCGTAGGGCCTGTGTGGCTCCCGTCCACATGCGCGCGCCCTTGATGTCTACGCCTATGAAGTTTTTCCCGGGACAGCTGCGTGCGAGTTCCACGGCATACTCTCCCTTGCCGCATCCCAGTTCCAGCACTATTGGGTTGTTGTTCTTGAAATATTCTTGTCGCCACTTACCCTGCATGGTGAACGGATGTTCCTCGTAAGTGGAGTACGGATATTGGAAGACGTTGGCGTAGGTCTCCATGTCCGCAAACTTTGCTAATTTCCCTTTTCCCATTGCGTTTGTGAGTTTTCTTCAGTGCAAAAATACTAAACGTGGGCGAAAAGCAATGCGTTTGCCCCAGTTTTTTGTAGTAAATTAACAACCTGCCCCATCAGCATAACTGCTTAGCACCCTTTAGTAGGGACTTACTTTATGTATGTCCGATTCTATGCGGTTTTGCGGACATACATAAAGTAAGTCCCTACAATTTATAGATATTCCCTAAAGGACTTCATTATCATTTTTGTTAGATTTGTGCAGATTTTTGTTCTTTGTAAGGAGGCGGTGCTGAGTAGATACCCATCAGCCGCTTGGGGTTAAACCAAAAATAGTTAAAAAAAGTGTCCGCTTCCCAAACTTGCAGTCCGCAAGTTTGCTGGCTGTTGATATTATTTGTAAATTTGCAGCGCCAATAAGAAGAATCTACAAAACAACGAAAAGAATCATACACGATGAGGAACAGAATGATTATTGCCTTGCTTACGGTAGCAATCTCAGCAATGGCACAGACAGCAAAGAAATTTACAGTCAACATCACTGCCGACGGCAAGGCAAACATGGCGGTATACCTGCCCGAGAAGCCCTCGGGGCGGGCCATCGTAGACTGCCCCGGCGGGGGCTACAGCCACCTGTCTATGCAGAACGAGGGACACGACTGGGCTGCGTGGATGAACGAGCGCGGCATTGCCTACTGCGTGCTCACTTACCGCATGCCCAAGGGCAACCGCGAGATACCCATGAGCGACGCCCGGCAGGCCATACGCACCGTGCGCGACTCGGCTACGGCGTGGGGCATAAACCCGCGCGACGTGGGCATCATGGGATTCTCGGCTGGCGGACATCTGGCATCGACCGTTGCCACCCACAGTGAGTGGGACGAGCGTCCGGACTTCACCATACTGTTCTATCCGGTAATCTCCATGAACGAGCGCGAGACCCACAGCGGCTCCGTCAACGGCTTCTTGGGCAAAGACAAGGACAACAAGAACCTGGTGCGAGAATTCTCCAACCAAAATGCCGTGCGCCGCCACCTGACGCCGCCTGCCATCATACTGCTGGCCAACGACGACCGCGGCGTGCCGCCCGTCACCAACGGAATAGCCTACTACAGTGCCATGCGCAACGCCGGCAACGACTGCGAACTGCATGTCTACAACACGGGGGGGCACGGCTTTGGCATGAAGACTGACTTTGCATACCACGACAGGATGCTCGGCGACCTCTCCGACTGGCTGCGCCGACTGCCGCAGGTAAACACAAAGGCTGTGCGCGTGGCATGCATAGGCAACAGCATCACCGACGGCCATGGCATAGACATGGCTCCGCGGCGCGGCTACCCCGCACAGTTGCAGAGGTTGATGGGCAGTGGCTTCGAGGTGCGCAACTTCGGGGTGTCAAGTCGCACGATGATGCAGAAGGGTGACTATCCCTACATGAAGGAGCAGGCATGGCGCGACGCCTTGGCGTTCAAGCCCGACGTGGCCATCATAAAGTTGGGCACCAACGACTCCAAGCCGAACAACTGGAAGCACAAGGCCGACTTCGAGCACGACCTTCAGTCAATGATAGACTCTCTGCGGCCCATGGTGCCGAAGCTCGACAAGAAGGGGCGCCGCACAAGAAAGATGGTGCGCGCCGACAAGCCGGAAATATTCCTCTGCACACCTGTCAAGGCAGTGAAGGCATCGTGGGAAATCAGCGATTCGGTAATAACTACTGAGATCATACCCATCATCCGCCGTGTGGCAGATAAGAACGGCCTCAACGTTATTGACCTGCACACACTCTTCAATGCCGACGAAGAGAATATGCAACGCGACGGCATACACCCAACGGACAAGGGTGCGCGCATCATGGCCGAGATAATAAGCAAAGCACTGAAAAAAGAATAGCCACGAAAAAAAACAGACCATATTACTAACATACTACATTCTATGAAAAAAATAACACTTACATGCGCTGCACTGACCCTGACGGCAGCGCTGCATGCCCAGCGGCTTCAGCAACCCTTAGCACGCGGAGTTGTTGCCGTAAACCGCTCAGGCAGCACCATCCGCAGCGTTTCCTCTACCGGCGGACAGGGGTCGCTAATATCATGGCGCAAGCTGGCCGAGGAGCCGGAGGGCACCACTTACAATGTATATAAACGAACCAGAGGAACCTCCAACTATACCAAGATAAACGCAAAGCCACTGACAGTAACCTGCCTGCAGACCACACTCACGGCCAACACCGAATATGCTGTTTCGGCCATCAGCCCCGACGGCGTGGAGGGTCAGGTCAGTACACCTTATTTATATAATAAGCAGGCATACCCCAACGTGTGGTTCGACTTCAACTTTGACAACACCGTCATCCCCCGCAATGACTACCGGACAAAGTTCGTATGGCCTATGGACACCGACGGCGACGGTGAATACGACGCCGTGGTCTGCGACCGTCTCTATGCGGGAGCCGCCAGCGGCGAGGAGAGCGAAGATTCGGAGAACACCGCCACCACGTCGCACAAGATTCAAGCCTACAAGCTCGACGGCACTCTGCTGTGGACGGTAGACATGGGGCCGAACGTGAACATCAGCGGAGGGCAGAACGACATGGTGGTGGCGTGGGACATCAACTGCGACGGCCGCTGCGAGGTGATGGTACGCAGCAGCGACGGCACGCGCTTCTGGGACAAGAAAAACAACACCTGGGGCAAGTACGCCATGGGCAGCGACGTGGCCGACGTAGATGGCGACGGCATTGTGGACTACAGAAAACAGACTGTGCGCAACAGGCCCTTCTACATCTCCGTCATCGACGGCCTTACCGGCGAGGAGCTTGCTGCCAGCGAGCTGAAGTACGATGAGGTGACCGACGGTTCCGACCGCTACACACGCAACAACAGGGCTGACTATATGAGCGACGGCTACTCGGCCATGGACGGCCACTTCTGCATCTGCTACTTAGACGGCATACACCCGTCGCTTGTCATGGAGTGCCTGGACCGCGACAACAACAAGGCACATCACAACTATGTCTTCACATGGGACTACGACTGGACAAGCGGCAAGCCTACCAACTGGCACCACTCAGCTACATGGAGCCGGAACGACAAGACACCGTGGCCGGCAGAGTTCCACCAGCTGCGCGTGGCCGACGTCAACGGCGACGGTTGCGACGAGATGGTGCAGGGCGGCTACAGCGTCAACCCCCTGAAGGGCTGGTTCCTAAGTCCAGGCATAGGCCATGGCGACCGCTACATTCTCTCAGACATCGACCCCGACCGCCCCGGCTTGGAAGTCTATGCCATCCAGCAGAGCGCCCTGTTAGGCCAGCTGCTTTACGACGCCAGAACGGCCGAGCGCATCAAAGAGTGGTACCTGCCCAGCGTCTACGACGTAGGGCGCGGTGCATGTATGGACATCGACCCTTCGCACAAAGGCTATGAGCTATATAGCTTTGCCGACGACTACATCTACGACTGCAAGGGCGAGAAGACCGCCTACACACGCTCCGGCTGCGGAATAAAGCAGATGTTCGAGGGTGTATGGTGGAACGGCGACCTCCAGCGCGAAGAGCTGTCATCGCCCGGCGGCAGCGGCTGGGGCACCAACCTCATGGTGACACAGGTACTCAACAAGGCACGACTCGTGGAGTTCTCGCAAGAGAGCACCTGGGCAACACATGCCGCCGCCGGTACGCGGCCTGCCTTCATGGGCGACATCATAGGCGACTGGCGCGAAGAGGTTATCCTTGCCAAGCAGAACGACGAGAGCTGCACCGGCCTTGTGGGATATACCACCGCCATGCCAACATCCTACTCCATCTACTGCCTGCAACAGGATCCGCACTACCGCGGCGACTGCACCACCCGCGGCTACTACCAGCATCCCAACACAGGGTTCTACCTCGGCGGCAACATGCCCATGCCCCCGCTGCCCCCAGTGTTCGAGGCCGACCTGCGGTGGAAAGGCGGCACCAGCGTGGAAAGTGGTTTTGCCACTTTCGACCAGACAGCCTCCGCTACCTACACCGACGGCAAGAGCCTGATGTTCGACATCTCCGGCGACAACAGTGCGACCATAATGATTGACAAACCCCTCAACGCCAGCACCATCTACCTGATGAACCCGCGCGGTCACGACTACCAGCTACAGAGCACCCACCTGTGGGACACCAATGCCATCGTAACCACAGGAATCGGCTCGCTCATAAAGTCGATGCAGGGAAAGGCTGTACTGTCAGGACACATGAGGCATACAGGAAACACCATCATCAGCGAGGGAACACTTCAGGTGAATGGTGAGATTGCAGGCCCGGTGGAGCTGCGCGCCCGCGGCACGCTCTCCGGCGGCGTCACGCTGAAGGACACCATAACCTTCGAGGGGGCACTGAACTATGAAGGCTGTCGCCTGATGCCGGGCAACGGCAACGAGCCTGAAGGGGTGATTGAGTCGAAAAAAAGCATGACGCTGCCAGGCAACGTCTATTTAGAAGTGACAGCAGGTTTCATAGGCAATTCCAATGGCACGTGGCCTGTCTGCAGCTGTCTCTCAGTAGACGGAGACCTGACATTCAAGGGAACCAACTACTTAACCGTAAACCTGAATGGTCAAGATGCTGCCACATACGTCATTGCCGAATGCACAGGCACGCTTACCTGCAACCCGTCGGACTTGCAGACACGCGGCCTTGAAGGAATAAACTACGACCTAAGGGTGGACGGCAACAAACTGCTATTGGTAATCAACGACACCCGTTCACCGGCAGAGAACGTGGCATGGACGGGACAAGAAAGCAATGAGTGGAACTACAAGGCCAAGAACTTTGCCATAGCAGCTGAACAGCAGGGCGCGACGGCCTTCGTATCTGGCGACGCTGTGGTGTTCGGCCCTCTGGCAACTACAAAGACCGTCAGCGTGGGCGAGTCGATGATTACCAGCGGCGTAAGCTTTGACGGCGGCAACTATACCCTTTCGGGCAACGGCAGCATCAGCGGCTCCGGCGGAGTCACCATCCACCGCAATGCCAGCGTCACCCTCAACATAAAGAACAGCGACTACACAGGCGCCACAGTCATCGACGGCGGCACGCTTACCGTACCCAACTTCAACGACGGCGGCCAGCGCAGTGCCATCGGAGCGGCTGCAGCCACCGAGGGCGGCCTCGTCATCAAAGGCGGAACGCTCGTGCTCAGTCGCGACAACATGGCCACCGACCGTATCGTCACCATCAGCGACACAGCCACCATACGCATAGCACAGAAGAGCAGCTCACTGTCGCTGAAGGGACAGGTGAAGGGCAGCGGATATCTGGTAAAGGACGGCCCAGGACAGCTCAACTTCAACTACGGCGGCACGAACAACTTCGCCGGCATCATAGTGCACCAAGGCATAGTGGCACAGGGAGCTTGGAACAGCACCTTCGGACGCAGCGGCTCACCCATGCTGCTTTGCGGTGGCGAGGTACACCTTATAGACCAAAATAACATGTCGGCACAGCCGACATTTAACTACGTCACCACCGTGGCCGATGGTACGACGAACACCGTTGTAGGCACCTCACGCGGCAGCATCAACGGTTCATTCAGCGGAAAGGGCAACCTCACAATCCGCACGAAGTACGTACGCTGCGACGTGGGAGCCAACTTCTCAAAGTTCCAAGGCACCCTTACTGCCATTGGCGATGGCGGCAACTTCAGGCTTATGAGCAGCGTCACCGACATGCAGCAGACACACCTCGTTGTTAACGCCGGCACCACGGTGTCGCACATGCAGGGAGGCAGCAACAATGAGGTCACGGGCACCACGAAGATAGGCGCCCTCTCTGCCACGGCCACCGATGCCGTTCTGGGCGGTTCGCTGAGCACCTACCAGATTGGCTTCCGTGGCGAGGACACACAGTTTGCCGGACTCTTCACTGCCAAAAGCATAATCAAGACGGGCACGGGACGGCTCACCCTTAAGACTCCGGGGCACACGTCGCCCATGGCCATCAATGGCGGCGTGCTCGAAATGGTGAATGGCACAACCACTATTTTTACATCATCGGCCATCACTGTAAACAACGGCGGCACGCTTGAGGGCACAGCACTGCTGCAGAGCGTGAACGTGAACAGCGGAGGCACAATCACGGGCGGACAGCACCTGCTGCCAAACGGCACACTGCGCATCAAGGGAGCACTGACAATGAAGAAAGGGGCAACGCTATTGGTGCGCTTAACTGCGTCAGGCAACAGCCGCATCACCGTGGGAGGAGACATCCGCCACGAGGGCGACACAATCCTTGTAAGCATACCTTCAGGCCGCAAACTGACGGTGGGTGACGTACTGACGGTGTTCACCCCAGGCTTCACCTCTGCCACCGGTGACGTTGTGGTGAAGGCTGTGGCGGAAGATGGCATAGTGTACAGACTCGACGCTTCGACACTGAACACCGACGGCATGCTGCGTGTAGCTGGCAGTGACACTGGGATTTATGGGGTTAACAGGGCTACAGAGGACGACGTGGCACCCGTCTATGACATCAGTGGCCGGAGAATGGAATACCCAGCGGAGAGCGACAGGGCAAAGAGACAGAAAAAGGTGTACGTAAGAAGTGGTGCTAAGGTGTTAAGGTAGATTATACAATAAAATAGAATTAACAATTAACAATTCATAATTCACAATTCATAATTAAACAGCACAAGTACGATGAAAAGAATTGTTGCGATAATGATTGCAGCGGGGGCCATGGGCCTTGGGGGCTGCAAGGAGAAGAAGCAGAGTGATGACATCATAACGACTAAACCGGAACAGGAGACACGGAAGCCGTCGGCTCCGGTTCGCATGCAGGAGTATAGGAACAGCGTTGAGGTGGACTGGGTGGGCCGCAAGTACACGGTGGAGATAAGCCGCACGCCTGCTGACAGTCTGCCGAATGTGAAGGACGATGGTGGCCAGCTGTTTGTGGACAACGTGATTGCTGTGCGCATAGTGCGTAGCGACGGCAGCGTGTTCTTCTCGAAGAAGTTCACGAAGCTGTCGTTTGAGGGTTACTTGCCTGAGGGTTACGTGAAGAAGGGGATACTGGAGGGCATGGTCTTCGACAAGGTGGATGGCAGCAAGCTGGAGTTTGCGGCGAGCGTGTGCTATCCGCAGACGGACGAGTATGTACCGTTGGAGGTAGGGATTGACAACTTCGGCAATATCAGCATTGAGCGCGACGAGGAGCTGGACACGCACAGCGAGACTTCGCTCCTGAATGAGGAGTGAGGCTTGGCGGGTTAGGGGCGGAGGAGGCTGTCTACTGCTTCGACGACATCTGTCATTCGTGGGAACAGTAGGTCTGCCCCTTCGTCGGTAAGCATATAGTCTGGCAGCGGTCCCGTGTTGACAGCTATGGTAAAGATGCGTGCGGCCTGTGCGGCCCTGACTCCGAAGGGTGCGTTCTCCACCACTATGGCTTCCCATGGAGAGAGAGAGCCGAGGCGCTGAAGACCTTTGAGATAGGGGTCGGGGGCGGGCTTCCCGCGCTGTACGTCGGTGCTTGATATGACGTATCGCCGGTGGATGAGGTTGGGGAAGTCGCTTTCGAGCTTGTCCAAGAGTGTGGCTTGTCCGCTGCCTGTCACAACTCCTATCTGCAGCCCGACGGCCTTGATGCGCTGCATGAGCAGCTCAACGCCATCCATCTTGGGGGCTTGGGGGCGACTGGCAAATATGCAGGTCTTTATGGCATAGTACTGTGCGGCCTGATGGTCGCTGATGTCTCTGTGCCACTGCTGACGCGCCAAGAGCTTTATGGTCTCGACTCCCCTCATGCCTTCATACTTGTATGCATCTTCAGGCTCCATGACGAGTCCAACTTGCTTCATGGCCTCAACCCACGAGTAAGCATGGTTGGGCATGGAGTCGTAGATAACGCCATCCATATCGAAGAGCACGGCTTTGGGCGAGAACTGCTCAAAGCCGTGCTTTTCTACGTAGCGGGCGACGGCCGTGCCGAATGTGTTAGTCATTGGCCAAGCGCTGGCGTATGGCTTCCGACTCAGCCTCGTAGCCTGGTTTGTTAAGGAGTGCGAACATATTCTTCTTGTATGCCTCTACGCCGGGCTGGTTGAAGGGGTTTACGCCAAGCACGTTGCCGCTGATGCCGCATGCTATCTCGAAGAAGTAGATGAGTTGCCCTACATAGTATTCGTTAAGCTCGGGCATGGCTATGCGTATGTTGGGCACTCCGCCATCGACATGGGCGAGTCGTGTGCCGAGCTCTGCCATCTTGTTAACCTCGTCTACTCGCTTGCCTGCCAAGAAGTTGAGCCCGTCGAGATTCTCGTCGTCGGCAGGGAAGAGCAGCTGGCGGTTGGGTTTCTCCACGCTTATCACTGTCTCGAAGATGGTGCGCTCGCCGTCCTGTATCCACTGTCCCATGGAGTGCAGGTCGGTTGTGAAGTCGCAGCTGGCGGGGAAGAGTCCCTTCTTGTCTTTGCCCTCGCTCTCTCCGTAGAGTTGCTTCCACCACTCGGAGAAGAAGTGGAGCTTGGGCTGGTAGTTGACCATTATCTCAATCTTCTTGCCACCCTGGTAGAGTGCGTTACGCACTGCTGCATACTGAGCGGCCATGTTCTCCTCGAAGGGGATGCCAGGGGCGCACTGCTTCTCCATGTCCTGTGCTCCGGCTACGAGCTGTCTGATGTTGAATCCTGCACATGCTATTGGGAGCAGTCCTACAGGTGTGAGCACTGAGAAGCGTCCGCCTACATTATCGGGTATGACGAACGACTTGTATCCCTCTTTGTCGGCACATGTGCGTGCAGCGCCTCGCTTTGCGTCGGTGACTGCAACGATGACCTTCTTGGCGAGCTCCTTGCCCATCTGTGCCTCACACTGCTTCTTGAGCAGTCGGAATGTAAGGGCAGTCTCTGTGGTTGTTCCCGACTTTGAGATGTTGATTACTCCGAACTTCTTTCCTTTCAGGTATTCAGTCATTTCTGCAAGATAGTCCTCTCCGATGTTGTTTCCTGCGAAGAGCACGGCGGGGTTCTTCCTGTCTTGTATGAGCCATGCGAAGGTGTTGCCGAGGGCTTCGATGACGGCGCGTGCTCCAAGGTAGCTTCCGCCGATGCCTGCCACTACTACCACCTGGCACTCCTTGCGCAGTGTGTCGGCCGTGGCCTGTATCTCGTCAAGAAAGTCTGGAGTGATGCCTGTTGGCAGGTGTAGCCACCCTAAGAAGTCGCTGCCAGGACTTGTGCCGTTCTCCAAGGCCTCTTGTGCGGCCTTCACTTTAGGCTCAAAAGCCTTCACTGCCCCAGCTTCCAAGAAGCAGGCAGCCTTACTGATGTCAAGACTAATGTTGTTCATCGTGATTCGTTTTACGTTTCAGTTATTAATGTTAGTTGTGATTTCTGTTGCAAAAATACACAATAATAGTGAAACGGCAAAGAAAAATGCCGTTTTTTTTGCTTGTCGCTGCCGTGGCTTACCCTTCAGCGAGAATCTTCTTTATTTCCTCGTCGGTTTTCGTGAGCTTATCCTTGCACAGCTTTATGAGCTGCTGTGCGCGCTTGAGCTGCGTGGTCATCTGGTCGATGTCCAGCTCGTCGTTCTCCATTCGGCGAACTATGGTTTGCAGTTCGGCGAAGGCCTGTTCGTAGTTGATGGTCTCTTTCATCGTCGTACTCTTTTTGATTGAAGATGGGACTAATGGGGCTAATGGGTCTTATAGGGAGACTGGGGCTAATAGGTCATGTAGAGAGAGAAGGGACGCTATGTCGTACAACAGACCTCACAGCCCCATTTGACAGGAGTGTCTCTATCTGGTCGCCGTCGACGAGCGCTTTGGCATCCTTCACTACCTTGCCGTCCTTGAGTGTTATGCTGTAGCCGCGCTTCAACAGCAGTGTAGGGTCCATGGCTTTCAGTTTTTCCCCGAGGAGTTCGAGCTTGTCAGCCGACGACGACAGCTTTGACGCCATCTTCGTGGTAAGCCTTAGGAAGAGCTGGTCGAGGCGCGCCTCCTGGCGGCTTCTCACTACGGAAAAGAGGCTTGAGAGCTGAGCGTTGAGCAGAGAGAGCCGCGAGTTGCTGTCGGCCATACGCTGGCAGGCATATCGTGCAATCCGGCTCTGCGCATCGTCAATGGCGGCAGCCACTGCCTGCGCCTTGTCAATGAGAAAGGCTGCGGCTGCCGTCGGTGTCTTCACCCTTAGGTGGCTCACCATGTCGAGTATGCACTCGTCGCGGTCGTGGCCTATTCCGGTAATAACAGGAATGGGGAAGTTTGCCACATTCTCGGCGAGTTCCAAGGTGTCGAAGCCCGACATGTCGCTGGTGGCTCCTCCGCCCCTGATGATGACGACTGCATCGAATTGACAATCTGCCATTGACAACTGGTGACTATATATCTGCTCCAGGGCGTTTACGATGCTCTTCTCCACCCCCTCTCCCTGCATGACGGCAGGAAAGAGCCTTGTGGTGAAGGCAAAGGGGGAGT
The DNA here is from genome assembly GCA_017449025.1 of Prevotella sp. Classification (GTDB taxonomy): domain Bacteria; phylum Bacteroidota; class Bacteroidia; order Bacteroidales; family Bacteroidaceae; genus Prevotella. The sequence goes on from JAFSKJ010000110.1 coordinate 31,242, forward strand.
CGGAAAGCTGAGCCGAGAAGTCGCCGTAGCCAGCAGCTATCTGACTGCTGATGACAGCTATGTTCTGGCAGAACATGGGAAGGTGCAGCTCGCGCTGCATGTCGAACACTCCTTCCTCTTTCAGCTGCCTGATAATCTCCTGTCGCCGCCGCGCCTGATCGCCAAGGGTGTAGTTGGGGTCTATATCGGTTACAATCCATGAGAAGCCGTAGGCCTCGTGGAACTGGGCGTACACTCTCAGCATCACTTTCATGCCTGCCCTGAGCTGCTGTCGGGTTATGCGCTCGAAGTACGGACGTACTATCATCCACTTCGAGGCCCAGCACTTGGCCGATGCCCGTGCCACGGGTGTTGCTGCCCTTTCGTCGCGCTGTATCAGCTCCATGTAGCAGTGCCCGCGGCTTTCGCGGCAGTCGGACAGTTCTGCCTCCACCCAATACTCATTGGGCATGGCTCCGTCAATGACCTCACGTACCAGGCGGTTAAGCTCCAGTAGTGACAAGGCCTTTCCTCGGTTCTCCCAGGCATGGGATGTTTGGTTGCTTATTGCTGTTACTCCTGTCATGGGCTTTTGTTGTTGTCACATAGTGTCGGGCAAGTAGACTTGGCTCAGGTGGCGAGACTGAGAGTGGAGTAATAGTCGTCTATGGCTCTGCGGTCTGCGGCGGCACTTGTAACTACCTCCAAGAGAATGGGGCGGCTACTGTCGGCTGTCAGCAAGTGTCTGATGGCCTTCGGCAGTTCCTCTGTGTCACATGCAACAAGATATTCCACACCGTTCTGGCGACAGATGCCCTCGGCCGTAGTATTGTGGGCAGCAGCCACGAGGCTCGCAGCGGCGGAGCTATGCTCCAGTCCCGGCAGCTGGCTGAAGATGCCGCCGCAGCCGTTGTTGAGCAGGAGTATGCGCAGGTTGCCGCGGTGTGAGCCTTTGTACAGGCACTTATTCCACAAAGCGTTCTGGTCGTAGAAGAAGCTCAGGTCGCCGATGACGCACACCACCATTTCGCCAGACACCACAGAAAAGCCCGCCGCCGTAGACAGCGACCCTTCTATGCCATTGACTCCCCGGTTACACCACACGTGATGCTGGGCATAGATGTTTGCCAGACGTATGGCCGACGAGTTGGCATAGTGCACGGTGACGGGTTTCGCAAAGGCATCTGCCATGCCGCTGCTGACGTCGCGTATCTGACTCTCCAGCTCCTTCACTGCAGCCATCTGGGAGAACTGCGGAACGTAAAGATCCGCATGCCTTGAGGCTGCCGAGAGCAGGCGGAGCCAGCGGCGGCGGTATTCGGCGGCGGGACGGCTGATGTTGATGTAGCGCAGCTTGTCGTTCAACGCCTGCAACACAAACTCCTCGTCGCCGACCACTATGCCACAGAGGTTCATAAAGGAGTCTTCCACCTTGCCCGACGGGCTTATGCGCCATGTGACGGCATTGTTGGCTCTACGCAGGAAATGCCTCAGGCGCTTGCTGACTATGGCGTCTCCTACGTGGATGATGAAGTCGGGCAGCAGCGTGTCGTCGTCGGCATACTTGCTGAGCACCTCGTCGAAGTGGCTGATGTGAGGGAACGATGACAGCTGTTCGTGTAACACTATGACATGGCCGAACAGATAGTCTACGCCGCTGCGGTCATAGTGGTTGGGATTGGCCTGTCCGAACACAATCATAGGGCGCTGCGCCTTCATCATACCTTCTATCAGCTGCTTGTGCAGGCTGCAATAGTCTGTGGCGGGCCTGGAGCGGACTATGTGGCGCTCGTCGGGCAGGGCGGTGGTGTCAAAGCTGAACAGCGGTTCGCTTATGGGCACGTTGATAAGCACGGGCTTTGCCACCTCGTCGGTAGCCTCTATCAGGGCCTCGTTCACCAGGCGGTTGCAATACCAGCGCTCCTCGTCGTTTGTAGGCTCAGGCAGTGTGACGGCCTTGCCCACAAAGCGCCCGAGGGCGTCGGGCTGTGGCAGAGTCTGACCGTCGAGCTGGTCTATCCACTGCTGCGGGCGGTCGGCGGCAATGACTATTATGGCTTGGTGCTGATAGTAGGCCTCGGCCACTGCCGGTGCCACGTTGAGCAGGGCCGTACCGCTTGTCACGCACACAGCCACCGCATTGTCAGTGGCCTGTGCCATGCCTAAGGCATAAAAGGCTGCAGAGCGCTCGTCGGAGGCGGGGTGGCATGTTATGGCCGGACACTCGTTCAGGTTGTGAACGATGGGGGCATTGCGGCTGCCCGGGCACACTACGGCATGGTTTATGCCGTGCTTGACGAGCAGTGCCGTCAGTATGTTGACATTCTCCTTCGAGCTATACATTATTATATTATATAAGTAGTTCACGCATGGTTTCGAGCTTAGCCTCGGTCTCAGCCCACTCCTGCTGCCTGTCACTGTCGGCAAGCAGGCCTCCGCCGGCATAGAGGTAGCAGCCATCGTCACAGATGTTCATACAGCGCAGCGACACATAGATGTCGGTGGCCTGTACGGTACTGCCCATGGCGAGTGGCCCCATGAAGCCGCTGTAATAGCTCCGTGGCGTATGCTCGTTGTGTAAGATGAAATCGGCAGCCAATTTCTTTGGCAGCCCGCAAACGGCAGGCGTGGGGTGGATGTCGGCAAGCAGGCTTCCTATGTGGTTGTTGTCTGGCAGTGTGAAGGTGAAGTCGGTACGCAGGTGTACGAGCTTTCCTGCCCTTGCCGTGCGTGGCCCGTATTCCCTGATGTCGCTGGCATGTCGCTCCAGGCACTCGGTGATGTAAGTGGCCACCACCCGCTGCTCCTGTATGTTCTTCGTTGTCCAGGTCAACTCAATCTTCCCCTTGGGTGTGTCGAAGTCCAGCTGCCTGCCCTCCAGCTTCATGGTGCCAGCAAGTGCTATGGTGCGCCACTGCCCCGACTCCTCACTCTGCAGCAGCACCTCGGGAGTGGCGGTGAGCCACATGCCGCTCTGGGGCGTTGACACCAGTGCAACGAACAACCGTGGATACTGCTGGCAGGCTCGCACGAACAGCTCCATTGGCGACAGGTTTCCCCTGTCTTCCCTTACGCATCGAGCCAGCACTATCTTCTGGAAAGTGCCTGCCGTGAGCTGCGAGTGGAAGTTGGCAAAGTCTATGTCGTACGACAGGCTGGTGGAGGGCTGAAGGTGGAGTGTGGACGGTGGAACGCTGAGAGTTGAAGGGTGAAGGTTGAAGACTGCCGATACCGGGCAGGCCTCCACCCTATCCGGCCTGATGAGCACAATGGGCGTCTCGGTGGTGGCGGCAAATGGCGCCACCACGAATCCCGACCTGTTGTTCAGGCCTGTCATTGAGGTGAGGGTCTCGCCCTCGCCATCTACAATGGTGCATGTGTCTTGGTGTGGCAGGCGGTATATGGCTGTTGCTGTCATGTCTTGCTGCCCTTTATCACATAGTTTGTCACACGTACGCTTGAGATAAGCTCTTCCGAACTGTCGAAGATCTCCACCTGCCACACGTGCAGCGTGGAGCCTCTATGCAGCATACGTGCACGGGCAGTCACCGTGTCGCCCTCGCACACGGCCTTCACGTGGCTGCCGCTAACTTCAATGCCTACGCATGCACATCCCGGACACAACGCCGACGAGCCTACACCGGCCACATTCTCGGCCAGGGCCAGCGTGGCCCCTCCGCTCAGGAATCCGAAGGGCTGGCGGTTACGCTCGTCCACTTTCATCCTTGCCATGCACGTGTCGTCGTCGGGAGTTGACAAGAACTCCATTCCGAGGGCCGTGCTCATGTTCGGCTTTGAGTTGATGATGTCTCTTATGCTGTCTACGTTCACTACTGTCAGTCTCCTTTTTTATATAAACAGGGAGTACTCCTTCACGTCCCATGCCACGGCGCTGGCTCCGAGCACGTCGCGCTCTCTGTTGTCGAGCGTTGAGAGCATCAGTCTCACCTTGCCGCGTATGTTGTGGAACACGTGCTCCTCCATCGACTTGTCTGCAGGTTCGAGCAGCCAGTGTCCGGCTTTTGATATGCCTCCGGCAAGTATTATTGCCTCCGGGTTGACAAGCGATGCATAGTTGGCCAGACCTATGCCGAGCATGTACCCCGTTCGGCGGTACACCTCTATAGCCAGCTCATCGCCCTTGTCGCAGCACTCGGCTATCATCCTCGGCGTCAAGTCGTTGATGTCGCGCATCAGCGACGGTGCGTCAGACTCGCTCATCACTTCCTTTGCCGTGAGTAGCACACCCTTTGCTCCCACGTATGCTTCAAGGCATCCGCGCTTGCCGCATCCGCACACACGCCCGTCGACGGATATGCAGCAGTGCCCCATCTCACCGGCAAAGCCTTCTGCTCCCTTGTGCTCGTAGCCGTTGGAGAAGAAGCAGCTTCCCAAGCCTACACCTATATTTATCAATACAAAATCCTTGAGGCCGCGGCCTGCGCCATAGGCCCTCTCTCCTAAAGCAGCAGCATGCGCATCGTTGGAAATGCCTACGGCCAGTCCCAAGCGGTCGCGCATCATCGCTTCCAAGGGAATCACTCCCTTCCAGTCCAGATTCGGTGCATTAACCATACATCCCGTCACCGAGCTTGCACTTGGACAGCTGATACCCACGGAGCGTATGGTCTCGTAGCCGCCGTTGGCCTCGGTAAGCTCAATGATACTTTCAGCGAGCTTGGTCACGAATTCGTTGACAGTGTGATAGTCTGTGGTCTTGAAATTCTTTTCCGCAATAATGTTTCCGCGTATGTCCACAATTGCGTAGGTGGTAGCCTCTACGCTAACGTCTACGCCTACAACGCGTGTTTTCGTAATGGCATCCTTCATTGTGTTTGTTGTTAGTTTATTTGAATAATGAATATTCCTTTAATTCCCATGCCAGGGCACTGGCACCGAGCACGTCGCGCTCGTCGTCGTCGAGAATCGACACAAGCAGTTTCACCTTTCCGCACGTATTGTGGAAGACATTCTCATTGAAGGCCTTCTGCGCGGGTTCCAACATCCATTGTCCCACTTTCGTCATCTCTCCCGTGAGGATAAAAGCCTCGGGATTGATGATTGAGGAGTAGTTGGCCAGTGCTGTCCCCAGTATTTCTCCTGTCTTTCTCATCACCTCTATTGCCACGGCGTCGCCCTGCTCACAACACTTTGTGATGGCCTGCGGCGAGAGGTCGGTATCTCTCAGCATTGATGCCACGGCATTGTCGGCCAGCATCTCCTGGGCAGTTTCTGTCACGCCCCTGCCGCTCACATACGTCTCTAAGCATCCTCGACGCCCGCACCCGCATGGCCGCCCGTCGATTTCCACGCACGTGTGCCCGAACTCGCCTGCAAAGCCGTTGTTACCCAGGTAGACGTGCGTGTCGCAGAACATGCAGCTGCCCAGTCCGCCATGACTGATGGTGATGACCACAAAGTCCTGCATGCCGTGGGCAGAGCCGTACTCTTTTTCTCCTAACGCAGCCGTGTGCGCGTCGTTGGCCACTCCCACCGCCAGTCCTAAGCGGTCGCGCAGCATGGCTGCCAGTGGCACCACTCCCTTCCAGGGCAGGTTGGCGGCATTCTCTATGCAGCCCGTCATGTAGTTTGCGCTCGGCGCGCTCACTCCCATCGACCTTATGTTTTCGTAGCCGCCGTTAGCCTCTGCCAGCATTATGGCGTGTTCAGCGAGAGCCATGGCGAAGCTGTTTGGCTCGGCATAGTCGGAGGTGCGGATGCTGTCCTTGGCAATAATGTCACCACGAATGCCGACAATGGCAATCTCTGTCTCTACCACGTCGATGTCCACACCTATTACTCTCGTATTTATTCTCTGGTCGCTTATCATTGTTGTTGCTTACTTTCCTTATTATCCTTACTTTCCTTAGTCTGTGAACAGCGAATACTCCTTTACCAACCATGCCAAGGCACTGGCTCCAAGCACGTCGCGTTCCTTCTCGTCGAGTGTAGGCACGAGGAACTTCACCTTTCCGGCAATATTGTGGAACACATGCTCATCAAACGCTTGCTTGGCTGGTTCTATCAATCTGTCGCCCGCCTGGACTATTGGGCCTGCAAAGATTATGGCTTCCGGGTTTACTATCGATGCGTAGTTGGCCAGGCCGACTCCCAGTATGCGGCCTGTGCGGCGCATCGTCTCCACGGCCAGCTCGTCGCCTTCGTTGCAAAGGCTTATGACTCTGTCTAAAGTCAATTTCTCATCCTGGCGCATTGGCGAATAAATATCAGTCTCGGCCATCACCTCGGCTGCTGTCATCAGTATGCCCTTGTCGGCCGTATAGGTCTCTAAGCAGCCTCGCTTTCCGCAGCCGCACAGGCGGCCTCCAGGCTTATAGCATGTGTGCCCTATCTCTCCGGCAAAGCCGTTGGCTCCCCTGTATGCCCGTCCGTTGATAAAAAGGCAGCTTCCCATTCCCAGTCCCAGGGTCACTATGAGGAACGACTTCATGCCGTGGGCCGAGCCGAACACGTATTCGCCCATGCCCGTGGCGTAAGCATTGTTTGCCAATGCCACTGCCAGTCCCAGCCGGTCGCGCAGCATGGCTGCCAACGGTATCCGCCCCTTCCATGGCAGGTTGGGAGGGTTCTCAATGGCACCCGTGCGAAAATTGGCACTTGGCGAGCTTACTCCCACGGAACGTATGCTCTCATAGCCTCCGTTTTGTTCGGAAATAGTCAAGATGGCTTCGCTGAGCGCTGTGACGAAGCCGTTGATTTCCGGATATTTATAAGTGGGAATCGACGACTTGGCTAAGATGTTGCCACGCAGGTCGATAATGGCCAGAGTGGTAACGTCCAAGCAGATGTCAACTCCAATAACTCGTGTCTTGTTTAATGTTCCTATCATAGTATCGCGATAAACTGCCCACAAATTTATGTAAAATTCTCTAACCAGCCAAATAATTTGTCTCTTTTTTTTGTACACTGACAAAATGTCGCACACTTCTGCCTCTTTGTCGCACACAAACAATGGGGCACGGTGTTTGTGCGGACGAGGGCAAAGACATTACAAACTAACGATTAGGAGGAAAGAACCATGACATTAGACAAGTTTACAATCAAGGCGCAGGAGGCAGTACAGCAGGCTGTCAACAGCGCGCAGCTCAGCGGCCAGCAGGCCATAGAGGCGGTGCACTTGCTGAAAGGTGTGCTTGACAAGGCTCGCGACGTGAGCAACTTTTTGTTCCAGAAGATGGGTGTTAGTGCCCAGCAGATAGAAATGCTCGTCGACCAGGAGATAAAGCACCTGCCTCGTGTGGAGGGTGCGGGACAGCCCTATCTCTCAGGCGAATCCAACCAGGTGATTGTCAAGGCCACCGAGCTGTCGCAGAAGATGGGCGACGAGTTTGTCTCTGTAGAGCCGCTGCTATTGGCCATCTTGCAGGTGAACTCCACTGCCAGCCGCATCTTGAAGGATGCCGGCTGCACCACCAAGGACATGGAGCACGCCATACAGCAGCTGCGCCGAGGCGAGAAGGTGCAGTCGCAGAGCGCCGACGACAACTACCAGTCGTTGGAGAAATATGCCAAGAACCTTGTCGACCTTGCCCGCAAGGGTAAGCTCGACCCTGTGATAGGCCGTGACGACGAGATTCGCCGTATGCTCCAGATTCTCAGCCGCCGCACAAAGAACAACCCGATACTTATAGGTGAGCCGGGCACCGGCAAGACCGCCATCGTAGAGGGCCTGGCAGGGCGTATCGTCAGGGGCGACGTGCCCGAAAACCTTAAGGACAAGCAGCTCTTCTCGCTCGACATGGGCGCGCTGGTGGCAGGCGCCAAGTACAAGGGGGAGTTCGAGGAGCGCCTGAAGAGCGTCATCAACGAGGTGACGAAGTCCGACGGCCGCATCATCCTGTTCATCGACGAGATACACACGCTGGTGGGAGCCGGCGGAGGCGAGGGGGCCATGGATGCAGCAAACATACTGAAGCCGGCCTTGGCGCGAGGAGAGCTGCGTGCCATAGGTGCCACTACACTGAACGAGTATCAGAAATACTTCGAGAAGGACAAGGCTTTGGAGCGCCGCTTCCAGACGGTAATGGTTGACGAGCCCGACGAGCTGTCGGCAATATCCATACTAAGAGGTCTTAAGGAGCGCTATGAGAACCATCACAAGGTGCGCATACAGGACGATGCCTGCATCGCTGCCGTACAACTGTCGGAGCGTTACATCTCAGAGCGCTTCCTGCCCGACAAGGCCATTGACCTTATGGACGAGGCAGCTGCCAAGCTCCGCATGGAGCGCGACAGCGTGCCTGAGGAACTCGACGAGATTACCCGACGCCTGGCACAGCTCGAAATAGAGCGGGAGAGCATCAAGCGCGAAACCAGTGCGGTAAGCGATTCCGCCGCTAACACAAAACTCCAGCAGCTTGACAAGGACATAGCCGAACTGCGCGAGCAGGAGACGCAGTTCCGTGCCAAGTGGGAAAGCGAGCGCCAACTCATCAACAAGATTCAGCAGGACAAACAGCAGATGGAAAGCCTGCGCTTAGAGGCTGAACGCGCCGAACGCGAGGGAAACTACGGCCTTGTGGCTGAAATCCGCTACTCCAAGCTGAAGGCTCTCGAGGACGACATCAAGCAGATCCAAGCCCAACTGGCGAACGCACAAGGCGGCAACTCTCTCGTACGCGAGGAAGTAACCGCCGACGACATCGCCGAGGTTGTATCGCGCTGGACGGGCATTCCCGTTAGTCGCATGCTGCAGAGCGAGCGCGAAAAGCTGCTCAACCTTGAGCAGGAGCTGCACCGACGCGTCATCGGACAGGACGAGGCCATCATCGCCGTCAGCGACGCCGTGCGACGCTCACGCGCCGGCCTGCAAGACCCGAAGCGACCCATTGCCTCGTTCATCTTCCTCGGCACCACGGGCGTGGGCAAGACGGAGCTGGCAAAGACGCTGGCCGAATACCTGTTCAACGACGAGACGATGATGACGCGAATAGACATGTCGGAGTATCAGGAGAAGCACACCGTGAGCCGGCTCATAGGAGCACCCCCGGGATACGTGGGCTACGACGAGGGCGGACAGCTGACAGAGGCCGTCAGACGCAAGCCTTACCAGGTGCTGCTGTTCGACGAGATAGAGAAAGCTCACCCCGACGTGTTCAACATTCTGTTGCAGGTGATCGACGACGTCCGCCTCACCGACAACAAGGGGCGAACGGCAAATTTCAAGAACACCATTATAATAATGACCTCGAACGCCACGCGCGAACAGCTGCGCACGGTGATGCGCCCGGAGTTCCTGAACCGTATCGACGAGATCATCACCTTCCAGCCGCTCTCACGCGAGCAGATTGCCGACGTGGTGCGCCTGCAGATAAAGAGGGTGCAGCAGATGCTGGAACCGCAGGGCTTCAGCCTTGAAGTGACACCGCAGGCCATAGACTACCTGGCCCAGGAGGGCTACGACCCCGACTACGGTGCACGTCCGGTGAAGCGCGCCATACAGCAGTTAGTGCTCAACGACCTGTCGAAGCGGCTGCTGGCCGGCGAAGTGAACCGCGACAAGCCCATCATCGTCGACGAGTTCGGCGATGGCCTCGTCTTTCGCAATTAAGGCTTACAATATGATGTAACTCAAAACCCACATTCTCGGGAGCGCGCCCGAGATGACACGCAGCAGTCCGTGAAGCGCAGTTTGCCCGCGCTCCACATTCTCGGGCGCGCCCGAGATGACACTTTCGACCTGCGGTTGAAATTTGGCAGCGTATTTAGCTGCTTAACGGCCTGAACTATTCAGGCCGTTTTCAACCGCATAGCACGTAAATTTTTGTTCGTAAAAATGGCGTGAAACATTGAGGCCATCCAGAGAGTGGCACTTTACGACCGTAAAGTGGCACTTAATTTCAAAAAAGTGCCACTTTAGCGTCGTAAAGTGCCACTCTGGATGAGGCCTCAATGTTTCACGCCATTTTTTATTCTCAAACAGACTGAAAAATCACCTCCTCCATCCACCATCTTCGCCCTCATCAACATGCTGCATAACCTCGCAATACTAATTTAACCATTTATTTTGAAACAACAAACAGAATGACGGAAAAAGAACAAAAAAACATCAAAATCTGGAAACTCTATACACTCAGCGTTAGAATCCAGGGCTGGTTATCGGAGCTCTCCGACACTCAACCGACGTCTTCTCGGCTTTCAAGACACACCGCGCACAGTCCGACATGGCAGCACGCCTCCTCGATTCCAACGGCAATCTAAAGCCGTTCGAACAGTGGAAACAGGAAGTCCTCCCCATCGCCGACCACCAGTGCCATGCCTGGCTCGAGACAGAATACAACACCGCCGTACTACGCGCACGTCAGGCCGCCAACTGGCAGCAGTTCCAGGCAGAAAAGGACATACTCCCCAACCTCAAATGGCTGCCGTCAACGTCGCCAAATCCGGGGGCTGACCACCGCCAGTTCTGGAACACCATCCTACCCGTCGACCACCCCTTCTGGGACCAACACCGACCAGGAGACCGCTGGAACTGCAAGTGCGACCTCACCTCCACCGACGAAACACCCACCACTGTGCCCGCTGGTTCTGCCAGCGGGAATAACCCCCAGCCCGGCCTAAAGGACAACCCAGGAAAAACCCAGGCCGTCTTCTCCGATGACCACCCCTATTTCCCCGCTGACTGTAAGCACTGTGCCTTCTATAACCCCACACTAAAGGCCCGCCTTGCGACTGTCATCACAGCCCGCGTAAAGGACTGCTACCATTGTCCCTACATCGATGGCTGTATCGACCGCACGGCAGAAATAAAGCGCACAATGAAGGAGCGTAAGAAGGAGGCAAGAAAGGCTGTACAAGGTAAGATGCTGACAAATCCAGACTTCCCGGAAAAGATAATGGTATCTCGCGCCAGCGTGGACGAATGGACTAACCAGCCATTTATGTATATGGCAGAAAAGCATCAGATGCTGCTCGACATTGAAAGAGTGCTGAAGGAGGCTGAATATCTTGGACCAGCTGATAAGCATAAAGAAAGGGAAGGACTGATACAGTCACACCTTTTCAAGACGCATGTCGAAGACATTGATGCCTACATCATTGTTTGGGAATTTGACTCAGGAGAATTTATATTGCACAGCATATCAGACTCTCCGAACATATTGAAGTTCTTAAAAAGAAAATAGCGAATGTGGGAAACTTGCCAGAACTCCAAATCTGGGGCCGCCCTCAAACGCTATTTCTGCCTGCAAAGGTAAGCATTTATTTTGAAACGACAAATAAAAAAGACGAAAAAATGAAGCAGATTGATAAAAATGCCCTCGTTGATTGGGAGAAATACAAGGAAGACGTGATGCGCTCCACCCCCGTTGACCAAAGCATGAGCCACGCCGAGCGTGAACGCCACCGCCTCTACCTCGAGGCGCATCCTATTGAGTGGATCAAGTTCTTCTACCCAGGATATGCCAAGTATGAGTTCGCTGACTTCCAGAAAAAGGCCATACGACGCATACTGGCACACGATGAATGGTACGAGGTGCTTTCCTGGTCGCGTGAGCTGGCAAAGTCCACCATCACCATGTTCATCGTACTGTTCCTCACACTAACAGGAAAAATCAAGGGATTCCGAAAACCTTGAAAAGAGTAGGAAAAACGAAAACCCAAAAGCCTTATGAAAGCCTCAATTTCAATTAGGATTTGGAAACTCAAAATCAGATTGGACATCTGGATTTGACTGACCAAAGGGAGGGGAAACCCTCCCACTTCTGGGTTTTCGATGCAAAATTACAAAAGCTTTTCCAATCATGCAAGAAGAAATCAAAAGTATCTGTTATCCTGCTATTCCACATACTGCAGGATGAAGTTCTCGGCTACTGGCAAGAAGCGGTCGTGACCGAGGCTGTTCAGGTGGGCGGTGTCGGTGCCCTTTCCCCCTTGGAAGTAGATTTTGCGGAACTGCTGGCTTGTGGCGAAAATGTTGGAGCGACGGGCAGCATCGAAGACGGGTATGCCGTAGGAGCCACACACCTCGATCATGGCGTCGACCACCTGCTGGCGCGGACTTCCCACGAACCCCTCGCAGCACCACGGGGTGAAGAAGAAGAGCTGCGCCTTCGGGTACTTCTCTATCAGGCCCTGGCACAATATGCCAAGACGCTCTTTGAACGTGTCCATGCCGATTGAGTCGAGCCTGTCGTTGCTGGCATCGTTGTGTCCGGCAATGACCACGACCATGTCCAAGTCGTCGCGCATGTCCTTGTAGCGCTTATACATGCCCGTTCCCCACTGCTTCAGGTCGAGGGCAATACAATTGCCGTTGCGACCGTAGTTGAAGTACTCCATCTGGTGCTTGCGGGCAAACTTATAGTGCCATGTGTTCTCTATGGGTTCACGGTGGTTCCTTACGTAGCTGTCGCCGATAAAGCCTATCTTCCTGCCCTTCAGCGGGTCGATTGCGGGCATGCTGCGCAACACTGGCAACAGCGCCTTGCCCCAGAACGCGGCCAGAGCCTCCGCTCCCTTCTCGTTAGGGTGCAGCCAGTAGCTCCTGCCACGGGCATCTTTTTCCTCAAAGGCATCGGCTCGGTAGTGCTGTTCGAAGTATGCGTAGGCATCAGCGTCGCCAACATGCACATGGCCGGGCTTGCATTGCTCCGCCACCTTGGGCAGCAGCTCATAGTAGGTGTTCATAAGCTTCAGGCTCTTCTTCGACGCCACGGAGCCGTTCTTGGTTACATAGTCCGACGTGTTGTAAATGGGACGGTTGAGCACCACATGGGCATCGGGCCACAGGCGGAGCAGTGAGTCGATGACGACGGTGAGGTTTCTGACGTAGGCATCAGGCTCGGTATGGGCATTATGCTTGCGCTCCACAGCATCGTTGGTGCCCAGCATGAAGCTGAACAGCAGCGGCAGCGTGGGGTGTGCCTTCACCAGTTCCCGTGTCTTTGACACCACATCGCCAAAGTAGGTCTTCTCGCCTGCAGGTACAACATCGTTGGCATTGGGCAGGAAGTGATAGGTGGTACGGCCGCTACGCCCACAATTGCGGTAATAGACGGTGTCTATTTCCTCCTGTTGGCACAACCAGCGAGCACACTGGGTGGGAGGGGCGGTCTGCTCGCGCTGCTCATGCAGGGCACCGTAGGTGATGCTGTTTCCTATGAATACTATGTTGGCGCTTCGCTGGGCGAAGCCTAATGACAAATAAATGGCAAATGACAAAGTAATCAGTAGCCGTCTCATGGTTATTGTTGTTTAATGTCGTTATATTTTAGCAGATAGGTATCATACTGTGTCAGGAATGGCTTGAATGGTGCCGGTACATCAACGGGAGCAAACAACGATGGCACGTGAGAAGCATCGATGCGATAGAGGCGGAACGATGCGCTGACAGCACCATCGGCAGGTTTCCACCCATTGAAGGCAGTACGTGCAAACTTCGGCCCTTGTCCGCTGACAGCGGCATTGACGGTGACAACGATGCCGCGGTCGGTCTGCTCGAAGTTCAGGTTGAGCGAATCACCCACCACAAGCAGGCCGTTGCCATCCTTGTCGGAGAGCAAGGCGGCATCCACACCTCCGTGGTTGCCCTCGAAATACAGGTCATCCTGATGTTTAGCCCAGAAGCCGTAGCGGTTGGCTTGATAGCGGCCAGGATAAGAGGCAAACGGACCATAGCCCATCCACTGCACGCGGTCGATCTTTGCGTCAAGCAGATAGGCGAGGCCGAGTTCGGCTCGGAACACGTCGGCAGTGTCGGGCGTTAGAGTAAATGTTATTTCCACACCACCGGCTATCTGTTTCCGCTGCACGTCGGCTTTCACCTGGCTGTTCTCCAAGGGCAGCAGATACTTACGCGGCAGACGGTTTTTCTGCGTGATGCGCTCCGCCATCGTGGCCTTGCGGCCAGTGCGAACGGCCGCCTCCTGAACAAGCTGCATCGGGTCGCCAACGCCCGTCCACAGCTGTTGCGGCTTATTCAGCACGAACGACTGGTGGAGGAAGGTGTGGCCCTGAGCATCGCTGATGTCGAAATGAAGTATGGAGAGGCCGGAGGGTGCTGAGAGCGTCAACGCATAAGGGACTGAGGAGCGTGGAGCGCAGTCGGGCGAGAAGGTGCCACGGGCCACTGTGTCGCGGTCGTTGGTCAACGCCCAATGGAAGGTGACGTTATCCTTGAGGTTGAGGAAGTCGTAGCGGTTTTCCACCGTCAGTCTTGCTGCTACGGTGTCGCAGCTTACGGAACGGACGAAAGCCCGGGCGTAGTTGTGCTGCAGCTCGTAGTAGTTGGGCAAGGGCGTGCGGTCGGCATAGAGCAGACCGTCGGTGCCGAAGTTGCCCTTCATCTCGAAACCACCGTCCATCGTCGTAAAGACGCGCTGGTCGCGCTCGCTGCCGTCGGTGCGCCACTTGCCGCCACCGCCTTTGCTGGTGAACGGCATTCCCTGGTCTACCCACTCCCATACGCTACCGCCGGCAATGCCGGGCGTGCGCTCGATAATCTCCCACTGGCGGTCGTGGTCCTCGAACGAGATGCCGAGCGTGTGACAGTACTCGGTGAAGATGAGCGGCCGGTCGGTCTTGGTATAGTAGTCGCGCAACTGGCTCGTCGTGGGATAATGGGGAGCATAGACAGGCACTTGCTTGGGGAAGCGCTCAAAGCCAATGCCACGGAACGTACTGCCTTTCTGCGGGAAACAATAGGGGCGGGTGGAGTCGAGCTGCCGAGCATATTCGCCTACATCCTCACAGCTCTTGGGCAGCGGATTCTCATTGCCGAGGCTCCATACGATAACAGAAGGGTGGTTCTTGTGACAGTCGATGGTGGCTTTCACGCGGGTACGGAGAATATCGTAATAGTCGGGCTTCTTCAAATGCTTCTCGCCACGCGAGCCAAAGGGTGCCTCGCAGACGACATAGAACCCCAGTGAGTCGGCCAGCTCGAAGAAGCGTGGCTCACGGGGATAGTGCGACGTGCGGATATAGTTGACCGACGCTTCCTTCATCAGGTGCATGTCCTTGAGCGTCAGGTCATCGCTGATGACCTTCACCGTTTTCGGGTCGGTGCTGTGGCAGGTCACACCGCGCAGCTTGACGGGGCGTCCGTTCACCTTCAGCACATTTCCGTCGATGCTCACCTCGCGTATGCCAATCTTCTGGGTAAAGGTCTGCAGCGTCTTGTCCTTTTCTCTCACGTACACGCGTAGCGTATATAAATAAGGTGTCTCAGCAGTCCAGAGGTGAGGCTGTTCGATGCGTCCGCCCGTCGATACCACTTTGCCATGGGCATCAAGTATCTCATAGTCGGCCGTTGTGTGCTTCGTTGCGTTGGCTATTACCGGCACCACCGTCACCTCACCGTTTGTCTTTGTGGTGACTGTCAAGTCGCTCAGGTGTGTCTTCGGCACGGCGAAGAGCGTGACATCACGGAAAATGCCCATCGGCGCCCAGTCGTCGAAGTTGTCGAACTCATGGCCCTTGAAACGTGAGTAGACGCGCATGGACAGCTGCTGCTGCTCGCCCTTGAACGCCTTCTTCGTAAGGAAGGGAGTCAGGTCGAAGAGGCAGGTGTTGTAGGCCTGTTCCCATGACCCCACAAGCTGTCCGTTGAGCCACAGGTCGTAGCCGCGCAGCACACCGTCGAGACGTATGACCACCTGTTGGCCTTTCCATTCGGAGGGAACGGTAAAGGCTGTGCGGTAGTAGCCTGTCAGCGAGTCGGGAAACGAGTAGCTCGGCTTACAGAAACCGTAGGCCTCCCAACATCCCGGCACGGGAATCTTTGCCCAAGAGTCATCTGCCAATGGAACGCTTTTATCGTCGGTCACGCCCTTGTTCACTTTCAGTTGCCACTCGCCATTCAGGCTCTTCATCACGGCCTTGTCGGTAACAGGCCACACGCCCTTGAAAGCATCGCCTACCTGGGCTGATGCCTTCAGGCTTAAGAGACTCAACAGAACTAATAACTTTTTCATTTCTCAACAGGTATTACGTAGAACTTTCGACCGGGCTTGAAATCCAACATCCACTGGTCCAAGATGATATGTTCGTCAAGAGCCTTGACCTTCAGGGTATGCTTACCCGCAGACATCTTGACGGGTGTGGTCTTCAGCGCCTGACCGCGCAGCACGCTCGTCTTCCAGAACTCAGAGCGGTACTTCTCTTTCAGCGAGATGGTGACAGGCTCCTGGTCGTCGAGCTGAACCTGATAGCGCAGGTCGCCCTTGTCGTTGGGCTGGGTAGGAATCATTGCGGTATAGAGAATAGCCTCTCCCTGCCCCTCCAAGGGGAGGGAAGACTCAAATTCATAGACCAGTTCACCGCCCTTGGCAATGGCGACGGCGTTCATCGAGTGGCCGAGCATCTGGATGGAGCACGCCCCACCCTTTGCCGACTGATAGTCGCAGGCGTTGCGGGCAATGGCATTAGTGGGGGTATAACGCTTATGGGGTTCGTATGAAGCATTAGCCTCATAAGCCTCCGACCAATAGGGCAGCGTAGGCGGATTGAACACAGGCAGGTCGCGTGGCATCATGTTCATCATGCCCTTCCACTTGCCGCTACCCAAGCTGCTATTGTAGTAGTCGGTGAGCCGCTGAATATCGCGATAGGCAGCCATCGAGCGAGCCGAGGCCTGTAGCATATAGTCCTCACGCCCCTCCATGGCCTTGTCGGTCTGTCCCTGATATTTAGAACGGGCTTTCTGGGCCTCCAGCATCTTTACCGCCATGGCATTGGCTGCCAGCACTGGATATTTAACATGGGCAAAGAAGGCGTCTTTCAGCTCTGGACGGATAGATTTCTCTACATCAGTAACAGTCTTACAGACAGCAGCATAGTCGGCAAGATAGCGTTCCAGCTCATTGCCGAACTCCGTCAGCGAGAACTCCGTGTCTACGACGTGCGACCGGCCACGGGGATAGGCTTTTCTGTCGCTGAGTTCCACCTGCGTCCACCCCATGAACTCGGGCTTGCGTATACCGCAGAGCCTATAGAACTCCTTCATGGCGGGAAACAGCTGCCTGCCGGCCTCGTCGCCAAACTGCGTACAGAGCCAGCGCTCCAAGTGCTGCTCAAGAGTAATGGCTCCCTGCGCCTTGAGAGATGGGTCGGGGGTGAGGCTGTTTATGTTCCACGCCATGTCGAGGAACAGCTCCAGGTCGTAGGCCGCCACCTTAGGGTCGTGTACGTTGACAATCCACAGCTTGCGGCAGTTGTGGTCGTAGGCGGCCTTCATCTCTGAGTAGACAAGGCCGGGCTGGGTGGTGGTGAGCCACATATAGTCGTGAGGGCGTCCCCAGTAGCTCAGATGGTAGTAGACGCCTCCCCCACCCTTCCGTTGCTGCTGCTCTGCGTCGGAGAGGCGGGTCATGTAGCCATAGTTGTCGTCGCACCACATCAGCGTCACGTCGTCGGGCACGCGCAGGCCGCTCTCCAAGATTTCCAGCACCTCCTTGTATGGGATGAACACTTGTGGCACCCGCTCCAAGTCCTTACTGTAGTACTTCTTGATAAGCTCGCGCTGGTCGTCGATCACCTGTTGCAGTCCGTTTAGTTTCTCCTCCTTAGTCTTCACACCCTCCATCGAGCCGTCGTGTATGCCACGCATGCCTATGGTGAAGAGTTCCTCGCTTCCCTTCACCTCTTTCAGCCGCTCTATCCAGTACTGCTGAACCTGCTCGCGGTTGGTGATGTAGTTGTATGCACCACGCTTCGAGTGGTCCCACTCTGCCACGTTGTTACGAAGCAGGGGCTCGCAGTGGCTGGTGCCTATGAGTATGCCGCACGAGTCGGCCATCTGCTTATTTCCTTCAATGGTGAAGAACCCCGGCGTGCCGGTGTGCATGCCCGGCCAGATGGCATTGGCGCGGAGTCGCAACAGCAGCTGGAACACCGCCTTGTAGGTCTTTGGCCCCATGGCGCCGAACTGTTCGGTCTTCTCGTAGTGTTTCCATGCCCAGTTGCGCAAGCTCCAGTCCTCGTCGTTGATGAAGATGCCACGGTATTCAACCGACGGTGCCTGCAGAGTCTCAAACTTGTCGTCAATGGTCAGTGTGCTACGCTGCTGAGGCACCACGTCGCCCCACCACACCCATGGCGACACCCCTGCCATGCGGCTCAGTTCCAACAATCCGTAGGCCGTGCCCCTGCCGTTGGCTCCCACGACCAATATCTTACCGTTGCGCACGCCTACCCAGAAGGCATCGAGCTTTGAGCGCACCTCCTTGGCAGGCACGCCAAGCTTCTCCAATCGGCCTACGGCGCCGCCGTTGCTGTCGAGCTGATAGAGCTGAATGGTTGCCTGCCGCCTTGCCACGGCCTCGCTGCCCGTCACCTGCCGCATGTCGCTGCGAAACATCTCAAGGGCTACATCCACCACGGGAGCCGTTTTGCCCTGCACCTGATAGGTAACAGCATTCTTGCCGTCGAACCATACCACATCGGCAGAAATCCCGGCCTTCACACATAGAAACAGTAAAGTGAGAATCGCAGTGGTTCTCTTCATGCAGTAAACTGTAGGGTTGTCATTAGTAGTCATGTGCTTGATTGTTTTCATTATGTTGTAATGTTGTAGTTTGTTGTTGCAAAGGTAGCGATTTATCTTGAGACAAACAAACTTTGTCACATTTTTCATTGTATTATGTGCAATTCTTTGTAGTTTTCCGCAATAATTATTATCTTTGCAACGTTTTTATTTGAAAAGTGCTGAATGACCCAGATGAAGAAAGGCAACGCTGCCGCACAGAATAGCGGCGGACAGTTCATAATAACAGAGGCACAGGCGGAGACCGCAGTGCTGGTTGGACTAACGACAAAGGAACAGGACGAAGACAAGACCAAGGAATACTTGGACGAGCTGGAGTTTCTGGCTGAGACTGCTGGCGCCGCCGTGGTAGAGCGGTTTACCCAGAAAGTTGCAGGGCCGAACCAGGTGACTTACGTGGGTAGCGGCAAGCTGCAGGAAATAAAGACCTACATCAAGCAGCAACAAGATGCCTGCGACGAGTGGATGGAGAGCAACCAGATGTACGGCGACAGTGCCTGCCCGCAACCCGTGGGAATGGTGATCTTCGACGACGAGCTGTCGGCAAAACAGATGCGCAACATAGAGAAGGAGCTGGGAGTAAAGATACTGGACCGCACAAGCCTCATTCTTGACATCTTCGCCATGCGTGCACAGACAGCCGAGGCCAAGACACAGGTGGAGCTGGCGCAGCACCGATATATGTTGCCGCGCTTGCAGCGCCTATGGACACACCTTGAGCGACAGGGCGGCGGCTCGGGCGGCGGAGGAGGCAAGGGCAGCGTGGGACTGCGCGGACCCGGAGAGACGCAGTTGGAGATGGACCGCCGCATCATCCTCCACCGCATAACACTGCTCAAGCAGCGCCTGGCAGAGATTGACCAGCAGAAAACAACGCAGCGCAAGAACCGCGGACGGCTGATACGCGTGGCACTGGTGGGATACACCAACGTTGGGAAGTCCACCATAATGAACCTGCTCTCCAAGAGCGATGTCTTTGCAGAAAACAAGCTCTTCGCCACTCTCGACACCACCGTACGCAAGATGACCATCGACAACCTGCCTTTCCTGCTGGCCGACACCGTGGGCTTCATACGCAAGTTGCCCTCAGACCTCGTGGAGTCGTTCAAGTCCACCCTCGACGAGGTGCGTGAGGCAGACTTGCTGCTGCATGTGGTAGACATCTCCCACCCCGGCTTCGAGGAGCAGATGAAGGTAGTCGACAAGACACTCGCAGAATTAGGCTGCGCAGACACCCCGAAGATGATTGTGTTCAACAAGATTGACGCCTACCAGTGGACGCCGCAGGACTCCGACGACCTTACACCGCCTAAGCGCGAGAACGTGTCGTTGGAAGAGCTGGAGAACACCTGGATGGCTCACCAGGCCGACACGCCCATCTTCATCTCGGCTAAGGAAAAGACAAGCATAGACGACCTGCGCCTGATGCTGTACAAAAGGGTACGCGAGCTACACGTGCAGAAATACCCCTACAACGACTTCCTCTACAACGACTACGAATAAACCCACAAAAACCTATAAAAACGACAATAACATTATGAGCATTTACAGACATCTGACCGAGGCCGAGATAACAGGCTTGGAGAGTAATGGCTGCTGGGCCGAAGACTGGCAGCGAGTGATGGTGGCCGAGGGTTTCAAGCCCTACAACTTCCACCGAGTGGTATTCTATGGCGACATCACCCTTGGAGAGTTCAACAAGCAGGTGGAGGTTAGCAAGGGCTTTGTCAAGCACTCAGGCATCAACGATGCCACACTGAGGAACGTCAGCGTGGGCAACGACTGCCTCATAGAGAAAGTGGGCAACTACATAAACAACTACACCATAGGCAACGACTGCTACATATCAAACATCTGCACCTTGGAGACCACCGACGACGCCACCTACGGCGAAGGCTCGGTAATCTCCGTGCTCAACGAGATGGGCGACGGCAACGTCACCATCTTCCGAGAGCTTAACTCACAGGTGGCCTCGTTCATGGTAAGGCACAACGCCGACAAACAGCTGAAAATGACCCTACAGCAAATGATAGAGGACGAGCTGCGAGTGACACGGCCCGAACGCGGACTCATAGGCAACAACGTGAAGATAATCAACGCCAAGGACATCACCAACACCGTAATAAAAGGCTACTGCGAAATCAGCGGCGCCGCACGGCTCTCGGAATGCACGGTCATGTCGTCGATGGACGCACCCGTATTCATAGGCACCGGAGTCATCTGCGAAAACTCCATCATCTGCGACGGATGCTCCATCAACAACTCCGTGAAGATGCAGGACTGCTTCGTGGGAGAGGCCTGCCAGATCACCAACGGCTTCACTGCCGAGGCCAGCCTCTTCTTCGCCAACTCGTTCATGGCCAACGGCGAGGCCTGCGCAGCCTTCTGCGGACCCTTCTCCGCCTCCCACCACAAGTCCAGCCTGCTCATCGGCGGAGAGTTCTCATTCTACAATGCAGGCTCCAACACCAACTTCTCAAACCACGCCTACAAGATGGGGCCGCTCCACTACGGAACACTCGAAAGAGGCACCAAGACCGCCTCCGGAAGCTATGTCCTCATGCCCGCCACCATCGGAGCCTTCAGCGTATGCTTCGGAAAACTCATGCACCATCCCGACACGCGCAACCTGCCATTCTCATACCTCATGGCCTACGGCGACGACTGCTACTTGGTGCCAGGGCGAAACATCACCACCGTCGGACTCTACCGCGACATCAAGAAATGGCCCAAGCGCGACAAGCGCTCCAGACAGTCCAAGAAGTCCATCATCAACTTCGACTGGCTCTCGCCATTCACCGTAGGAGAGATAATGGAAGGAATAAAGATTCTCAAGGCACTCCGCGAGGCCAGCGGCGACAACGTGTCAACCTACAACTTCCACGAGTACGTGATAAACGCCTCCAGCCTCCGAAAAGGCATGAAGTACTACGACATAGCACTACGCATATACATGGGCGCCGTGCTCAAACGAGCACAGAAAGAAGGATTCTTCGGGCGCCCCAAGAGCACCGTAGGACAAGGCAAATGGGCAGACCTCAGCGGACTCCTCATGCCCGAGAGCGAGGAACAGCGCATAGTAAACGACATCAAGAGCGGCGAGATAGAGAACATACAGCAGCTGCTCGAACGCTTTGCAGAAATCAACGACAACTACAGCCACTACCGATGGTCGTGGTCATACCAAATGATACTCGACTACTACGGCCTCGACGAAATCACCCCCGCCGACGCAGAGCACATACGCGAAGACTACGTACGTGCCCGGCGCGCCTGGATTGCAGAGATACGCAAAGATGCCGAGAAAGAATACCAGATGGGCGACGTAGAGACCGACGTTTATGAAGACTTCCTAAGCAAATTAGATCACGAAATAGATTATGAAAACTAAGTTATTATTGACAATTGGTGCCTTGGTGCTCGGCATGAGTGTCCAGGCCAAGGAGTTTAAGTATGAAACGGTAGAGGGTGACTTGATGAAAACACGCATCTACACCCTCGACAACGGTCTGAAGGTATATCTCTCTGTGAATCCAGAGAAACCACGCATCCAGACCTATATCACCGTGCGCACTGGTTCGAAGAACGACCCCGCTGAGACCACTGGATTGGCACACTATCTGGAACACCTTATGTTCAAGGGCACCAAGCAGTTTGGTACTAACAACCCCGAAGCCGAGGCTCCGTTGCTCGCAGAGATTGAAAAGCGTTACGAGGCCTATCGTCTGCTGACCGACCCTGAGGCTCGCAAGCAGGCTTACCACGAAATAGACTCCGTGAGCCAGGAGGCGGCCAAGTACTTCATACCAAACGAGTATGACAAGCTGATGGCAGCTATCGGAGCCGAGGGCACTAACGCCTATACCTCTAACGACGTCACCTGCTACACCGAGGACATTCCCTCGAACGAGATAGAAAACTGGGCGAAGATACAGTCTGACCGTTTCCAGAACATGGTGATACGCGGATTCCACACCGAGCTTGAAGCTGTATACGAGGAGTACAACATAGGCCTGTCGAGCGACATACGCAAGCTCTATGCCACTGTCTGCAAAATGCTGTGGCCCAACCACCCTTACGGTCTGCAGACCACCATCGGTACGCAGGAACACCTGAAAAATCCTTCAATCACAAACATCAAGAACTACTTCAACAAGTGGTATGTGCCTAACAACGTCGCCATCTGCATGGCCGGCGATTTCGACATGGACAAAACCATAACCATCATCGACCGCTACTTCGGAGGTTGGAAGCCTGGTGCCGACGTGCGCCAGCCAGTGTTCCCACCGCTGCCCCCACTTACCTCGCCCAAGGACACTACAGTCATCGGACAGGAGGCTGAGCAGATATGGATTGCATGGCGTGCCAAGCAGGCCAATGTCTTGCAGGCTGACACCCTCGAACTGATGGAGGATGTGCTGAGCAACGGACGGGCCGGACTATTCGACCTCGACCTGACACAGACAATGAAGGTGCAACGAGCCAATGGCGGTTGCGAGCTTATGCACGACCACGGCGGATTCCTGCTGATGGGAACACCTAAGGAGGGACAAACCCTCGACGAGGTGAAAGACCTGTTGCTTACCGAGATTGACAAGCTGAAGAAGGGCGACTTCCCCGACAACCTCCTGCCCAGCATCATCAACAACAAGAAGCGCAGCTACTACCAGCTGCTGGAAAGCAATCAAGGACGGGCCGACATGTTCGTAGATGCCTTCATCAACGAAGTGGACTGGAAGCAAGAGGTAGGAAAGATTGACCGCATCTCAAAGATCACCAAGCAGGAGATAATCGACTTTGCCAACAAGTTCTTTACCAATGGATATGTGACCGTCTATAAGAAACAGGGCATAGACACCCTGCAAAAGAAAATAGACAAACCCACCATCACGCCTATTCAAGCTAACCGCGACCAAAAGA
Organism: Prevotella sp.; assembly: GCA_017449025.1. Classification (GTDB taxonomy): domain Bacteria; phylum Bacteroidota; class Bacteroidia; order Bacteroidales; family Bacteroidaceae; genus Prevotella. Next base: position 54,646 of record JAFSKJ010000110.1, read on the forward strand.
GCGCCTTCGTACAGGCCATCCAGGATGCACAGGTGGAGCCTATCCAGCCCAAATTCGTGGACTACCAAAAGGACATGACGATGCTGAAGGCTAAGAAGAACCTGCCACTCTACTATGTAAAAAACAATGAGAACGGACTGTTCAACCTCATGTTCTACTACGACTTCGGACAGAGTGCCGACAATCGATACGACCTTGCTGCCGACTATATCAAATACATTGGCACAGACAAGCTCTCGGCTGCCGAGCTTCGACAGAAATTCTACGAGCTGGCTTGCGACTGGAATGTCAACGTAGGTTCAGAGAACATCACCGTAAGCCTTTCAGGCCTCAGCGAGAACATGCCCAAGGCTCTCGCCCTGCTCGAAGACCTGTTGCTGAATGCCAAGGCCGACAAAGAGGCTTACGACAAGATGGTCAGCCTCACCATGAAGCGCAGGGACGATGCGAAGAAAAGCCAGGGTAGCTATTTCGGCTATCTGTATTATTATGGTACGGTGGGAGAGCGCAACCGCTATCGCGACGTGATGAGCGAACAGCAGATGAAGGACACCGACCCCAAGGTGTTTACCGACCTGCTGAAGGGACTTGTCAACTACGACCACAAAGTGGTATATTATGGCCCGATGGGCGAAAAGGAGATTGCCACCGTCATCAACAAGACGCATGCCTCTGCCAAGAAACTTGCTGCCGTTCCACAGAACCAGCCCTACCTCGAAGTACCTGCCACTGAGAACGAGGTTCTAATAGCTCCCTACGATGCCAAGAACATCTATATGCGCATGTACCATAACGAGGGTCGTTCATGGAACCCGGAAGAGGCTGCTGTGCAGGAGGTGTTCAACGAGTACTTCGGCGGAGGCATGAATGGCATAGTGTTCCAGGAGATGCGCGAGGCCCGCGGCCTGGCTTACAATGCCTACGCATACTACTTCCAGCCCTCGTACAAGGATCGCAAGGAGTCGGTCATGACACATATTATCACTCAGAACGACAAGATGACGGATTGTATTACCCACTTCAATGAGATTCTCAACGAGATGCCTGCCAGTGAGAATGCTTTCCAAGTAGCCAAGGAGGCAGTCACCAAGCGTCTGGCCAGTGCTCGTACAACGAAAATGGGCATCTTCAACAGTTTCCTCTCTTCTCAAAAACTGGGACTCGACTGTAGTGAGAACGAACTCATCTACAAGAATCTGGACAAGGTTACACTTCAGGACATTGTGAACTTCGAGAAGGCCAACATGGCCAACAAAGCCTACCGCTATATCATCCTTGGCGATGAAAAGGAACTCGACATGAAGGCTTTAGAGAAGATAGGTCCCATCAAGCACCTGACCACAGAGGAAGTGTTCGGCTTCTAAAAGCCCTCAGCCCCCTTTACTCCCCATCCACTTGGAGGGGACTGGGGAGGAGGCTTTTTAGCACAACGCCGTCGGCATTGACATCAAGCTCCACCCTCGCACCCGTAAGCAATGGGAAGTTGCGCAGGTGTGCGTGGCCAACGGGGAAGTTGTAACAGACAGGTATTCCGTAGTGACGGACATACTCATTGAGCATCTCGTAAACGTCGGCAAAGCCGTTTGCGGGATGCTCATATTTCGTGAACTGCCCAACAATGATGCCCCGTATATTCTTCTGCAGCCCCCTCATCTCCATATTGTGCAGCATACGGTCGACCTTCGTCATGCTCTCGCCCGTGTCTTCCATAAAAAGTATGATGTCGGGCAACGACAAGGGGTCGAAAGAAGAGCCGGCCAAGTCGTTGTACACCGACAGGTTGCCGCCCACCAGCGTCCCCTCTGCCTTTCCCTCAATGTTCAGGGGGTGACTTTCCACACAATACCGAGGCAGATCGCCGGCAAGCATCCGACGCAGAACCTGGCTTACGGTGTCGTTGCCTTCGTAGGTGCTAATGGCATGGCACATGGAGCCGTGAATGCCTATGTTGCCGGCACAGGCCTCGGCACATAGCAGAGCTGTCACGTCGCTAAAGCCGATGATCATCTTCGGATAGCGGCGCAACGTGTCGAGCAAGGCACCCTCCTGCCAACTGTGCTCAGAGCTCAGCAGGTGGGCAGCACCGTCGCCACCCCGCGAACACATAATAGCCTTCACCGACGGCTCCCGCAGTGCCCACAAGAGGTCGGTGCGGCGCTCCTCGATGGTGCCAGCAAAGCCATGGTACTCTTTCAGCGCATTCTTGCCTATCACGCACAGGTATCCCCACGACTCAAGAGTGCGGATGCCTGCGGCAATGGTAGCAGAGTCGGTAGCACTCGACGGCGAGATTACGGCTATCGTATCGCCACTATGCAGGAACTGCGCCGAGGCCGTAGCAGCTCCACAGCACAGCACTGCCGCCATACACATCCTCACCAGCATCATCAATACCGAACGAATATCCCTTTTCATGCTTGCAAAGATAACCACTTTATATCAATGCGCCAAAGTTTTTTGGCGGAAAACAAGAATTAAGGAAAGAAAACGGGAAAAAGTTTTGGCCTTTTCCTATATTTTTTTTACTTTTGCACCTTTGAAACCAAGAACCAACGAAGAAAACAGGAAAAGATTATGGCAAACGTAGTAGATTTCAAGTACGCCCCCATGTTTCAGGTAGGCGAGGACAAGACCGAGTATAGGCTCCTCTCGAAAGAGGGGGTGACCACTGCCGAGTTTGAGGGAAAGGAAATAGTGAAAGTGAAGAGGTCGGCGCTGACGCTGCTGGCTCAGCAGGCCTTCCACGACGTGGAGTTCATGCTGCGCCGCGAGCACAACCTGCAGGTGGCCCAGATTCTTGGCGACCCGGATGCCTCTGACAACGACAAGTACGTGGCGCTGCAGTTCCTGCGCAACGCGGAGGTGGCGGCACGCGGCGTGCTGCCTTTCTGCCAGGACACGGGCACGGCCATCATCCACGGTGAGAAGGGTCAGCAGGTGTGGACGGGGTTCGACGATGAGGAGGCTCTCTCGCTTGGTGTCTACAACACGTTCACGCAGGACAACCTGCGATACTCGCAGAACGCGCCGCTGAACATGTACGACGAGGTGAACACGCGATGCAACCTGCCTGCACAGATTGACATTGAGGCCACGGAGGGCGCAGAGTATAGGTTCGTGTTCGTGGCCAAGGGTGGCGGCTCTGCCAACAAGACGTATTTCTACCCGATGACGAAGGCTACCATACAGAACGAGGGCACGCTGGTGCCTTTCTTAGTGGAGAAGATGAAGAGCTTGGGCACGGCTGCCTGCCCGCCTTACCACATTGCTTTCGTGATTGGAGGCACGTCGGCTGAGAAGAACTTGCTGACGGTGAAGCTGGCGTCGATAAAGTACTACGACTCGCTGCCTACGACGGGCGACGAGACTGGCCGTGCCTTCCGCGACACAGACCTTGAGCGGAAACTGCTTGACGAGGCGCACAAAATAGGGTTAGGCGCTCAGTTCGGCGGCAAGTATTTGGCTCACGACATTAGGGTGATACGTCTGCCGCGCCACGGTGCCTCTTGCCCCATTGGCATGGGTGTGAGCTGTTCTGCCGACCGTAACATTAAGGGGAAGATAAATGCTCAGGGCATCTGGTTGGAAAAGATGGACTCTAACCCCGCTGAGCTGATTCCCGCCGAGTATGCGCAGGCTGGCGAGGGTGGGAACACCATTACCATTGACTTAGACGAGGGCATTGACAGAGTGCGACAGGAGCTGTCGAAGTATCCCGTCTCTACCCGCGTCAACCTGAAGGGCACTATCATTGTGGCTCGCGACATTGCTCACGCCAAGCTAAAGGCGCGCATAGACGCTGGCGAGGAGATGCCAGAGTACTTCAAGAAGTACCCGGTGATGTATGCTGGTCCTGCCAAGACTCCGGAGGGCTACCCCTGCGGCTCAATGGGTCCGACCACGGCCAACCGCATGGATCCTTACGTGGACGAGTTCCAGTCGTTGGGCGCCTCGTTGGTGATGATTGCGAAGGGCAACCGCTCGCAGGTGGTGACGGATGCGTGCCGGAAGCACGGCGGCTTCTACTTGGGCAGCATTGGCGGTGTGGCGGCGGTGCTGAGCCAGTCGAGCATCAAGAGCATAGAGTGTGTGGAATATCCGGAGCTTGGCATGGAGGCCATCTGGAAAATAAACGTTGAGGACTTCCCGGCATTCATCCTCGTGGACGACAAGGGCAACGACTTCTTCAAGACGCTGAAGCCCTGGTGCCCAAGGAAACAGCCCTCTTGAGTGAATATTCAACGACAACTTGGACAACAGTTGCAAAAACTAAAGAATGAAAAAGAGGTTTGTTACAATGCTTCTCATGGCAGCTCTCTCTCACAGTGCCTTTGCCGTGCGCGCCATGGGTGGGTGGTTCTGTTCGCGACAGTCTGACGGCACCACCATTGAGGTGACGCAGCGTGGCGACGAGTGGCTGAACTACTTCGTCACGCGCGACGGTGTGCCCTTGGTGCTTGACGACAAGGGCGACTTCTGCTATGCCGACGCTTTCGGCTTCGGCATGAAGTCGAGCGGCGTAGTGGCTCACGAGCAGGGCATGCGCAGCCTTGATGAACAGCGCCACGTGCGCTCGCTGGCCGACGTCGAGGCCGTTGGGGAGAACGCTGCGGCAGCCCGCCTGCAGGCTGCCATGAGGCGCGCCACCCTGCAACCCTCGAAGCGTGTGGGCAAGTTCAGCGGACTGGTGATTCTGGCATACTTCCAGGACATGGAGTTCAAGAGCCAGTCGACGGTGGTGGACGACTACAAGACCATACTGAACAAGGGGGGCTTCACCAACCAATATGCCATAGGCAGCCTGCGCGACTACTTCCTGGCACAGAGCCACGGGTTGTTCGACTTGACGTTCGACGTGGTTGGACCCATACAGGTGAGCGGCACGCATCTCTCTTACTCGGCAACTTCGAATGTGAGGTCGAAGCTTGTGCCTGAGGTGATAAAGGCTGTGCCCGACACCGTCGACTTTACCAAGTACGACTGGGATGACGACGGCGAGGTGGACCAGGTGATGATTATCTATGCGGGATATGGCGGCAATCAGTACTATCAGGACCACAAGGAGGAGACGGGAAAGGCCAACGGCTGTATATGGCCGCATGAGTGGACTGTGAACACGCTGCTCTCACGCAACGGGGTGACAATTGGCACTTACGCTTGCAGCAACGAGCTGGAAATCTCGGACGACAGCTATTCGGGCATAGGGACCATTGCCCATGAGTTTGCGCACTGCTTGGGACTGCCCGACACTTACGACACCAACTACAACAGCAGCGCCACATCGACAGGTGGGCTTATGGACACCTGGGACCTGATGGACGGCGGCAACTACCTGCGCCACGGATGGGTGCCGCCAAACTTCTCAGCCTTCGAGCGGGCGTACTGCGGATGGTTGGAGCCTGTGGTGCTACAGAACGACACCACGGTGGCCAACATGCCGTGGCTGAACGAGAAGAACAATATGGCCTACAAGATTGTAAACCAATGCTCAAGCAACAGCATTGACGAGTACTACATTCTGGAGAACCGCCAGAAGAAGGGCTGGGACTCTTACGTTCCCGACCACGGAATGCTTATCTGGCACATCGACTACAACAAGTCCGTGTGGCGCTCAAACGGTGTGAACGACAACATAGACCACTTGCGCTGCATGGCCATCTGTGCCGACAACGAACCGTTTAAGTTCTACACAGACAACAAGCAGATGAAGGGCATTACCTATCCGCATACCGACAGTGAGGGTGGGACTATCAACGAGCTTACCGACTACAGCACGCCTGCCGCCACGGTGTTCAACACCAACACCGACGGCACAAAGCGCATGGGCAAGCCCATACGGCAGATTACGGAGACCAACAGCCTAATAGGCTTCAAGTTCTTCTCAAGCAACGCCACGCCTGTCAAGGCAGTGAGCACCGCGGAAGGGGAGGCGACAATAGCTAACACCTACAGGCTGAACGGCCAGCGCATGGCCAACGGCAGCAGCCAAGGCCGACAGGTGGTGATAGCCCGCGACGCCAACGGCAATGCCCGCAAGATGGTTAAATAGCAGATGGCAAGGAAAGGGGAATGCGCCAACGCCTGGCTAAGGATGCTGATGGCCGCTGTGGGCTTAGTGCTTACAGTGGCTACCGTAAAGGCCGTGCCAGTGAAAGGCGGATGGACAACGGCTACCCTGGCCGACGGCAGCTCCATACTGGTGTTGCCCTGCGGCGACGAGCATTTCCATTTTTTCATTACTTCCGACGGGCGCCGCCTGACAATGGATGCCGACGGACGGCTGACCGATACCCCGACAGAGGCGGCCATGGCCCGCGGCAACGCCCGCCGCAACAGTGCCAACAAGGCGAGGCTCAGCCGCCGGCGCTCCCTTTCCGAAACACGGGCGCTACAGGGCGAGCGGAAGAAGGGACTTATCATATTGGTGGGCTTTGCCAACAAGAAATTCCAAAGCCCCAACACGGCGCAGAGCACTTGGAACGCCATTGCAAACGAAGTGGGCTACGACAACGGCAAGTCTGTAGGCTCGGTGCACGACTACTTCCTTAACCAGAGCTACGGACTGTTCGACATTGTCTTCGACGTGGTGGGGCCGATAAACATGCCTAACACCTACGCTTACTACGGCAAGAACGACAGATGGGGCGAAGACTCCAACGTGGGCGAGCTGGTGAGCGACGCATGCATTGCCGCAGACAACATGGTGGACTTCAGCGACTACGACTGGAACCACGACGGCGAGGCCGACATGGTCTACATTCTCTATGCTGGCTACAGCGAGGCTTTCTACTCCAGCAGGCAGCCCGACCTGATATGGCCTCACGAGTGGGCACTGCAATTCTGGAACCTCGACACGGGACCGCTAATCCTCGACGACACTCTCATTGACACTTACGCCTGCGGCAGTGAGCTGGGCTACGGCACTGAGCTGTCGGGACTGGGCACCTTCTGCCATGAGTTTTCACACGCTCTGGGGCTGCCTGACCTCTACAACACAGACTCGGAAAGCAAATACGCCAACGATACCGTGATGGAATACTGGGACTTGCTCTCCTTGGGATGCTACAACAACGATGGCTGGTGCCCCGCTGGATACTCGGCCTACGAGCGCTACTTCTGCGGATGGCTGGCTCCTGTGGAGCTTAAGACGGACTGCAGCATTAGCGGCATGAAACCGCTGAACGAGGCTCCTGAGGCTTACTTGGTGAGAAACGAGGCTGAGGACGACACCGTGGACGAATACTACCTGATAGAGAACCGCAAGAAGACCGCATGGGACAAATACCTTCCGGGCAGCGGGGTGCTCATGACTCACGTAGACTTCGACTCAACAGCATGGATGGACAACAGCGTCAACAACTTCCCAAGCCACTACCGCTTAGCATACATTCCTGCGGGGGACTCCCAGAGCGAGGCGTCGGCTGCTTTTCCAGTAACCGTAAGAGGCAGAAAGCGCAACTCGCTCACCAGCTCGTCACTGCCCGCCGCAAAGGTTTTCAACATAAACAAGCTGGGAAGCATGTTCATGGAAAAGCCCATCACCAACATAGCCGTGAACAGCGAGGGGCTGGCATCGTTCAACTTCCAGAACATCATTGGTGTGTCTCTCTCCATCGACGCCATGCCCTCCACGCCCCGCCATGGTGATGGCCCCTCGGAGAACAAGCACGCCATGTCCTACGACATCTTAGGCCGACCGGCCAACGGCTCTACACCTATTATTATATATAGAGGCGCAAATACGAACAACAACAATAAACATATTAAACGCAAAAAGACTTATGAGAGTTATCATTGAACCTACCTACGCCCTGCTGTCGCAGTGGGCCGCCAACCATGTGATTAACCGCATCAACGCCTTCCAGCCAACCGCTGAGCGCCCCTTCGTGCTCGGACTGCCCACCGGCTCTTCGCCCGTAGGCATGTATCAAGCCTTGGTCAAGGCCAACCAGGAAGGCCGTGTGTCGTTCAAGAACGTTGTAACGTTCAACATGGACGAATATGTGGGCCTGCCCGAAAACCATCCCGAGAGCTACCACTCGTTCATGGCCACCAACCTTTTCAACCACATCGACTGCCCCAAGGAGAACATACACATACTCAACGGCAACGCCGCAGACCTTGAGGCAGAGTGCGCCGCCTACGAGGCTGAAATCAAGAAGTTCGGCGGCATTGACCTGTTCATCGGCGGCATTGGCCCCGACGGCCACATTGCCTTCAACGAGCCAGGCTCGTCGCTAACCAGCCGCACCCGCCAGAAGACACTTACCACGGACACCATCATAGCCAACTGCCGCTTCTTCGACGGCGACGTCAACCAGGTGCCCAAGACTGCCCTTACTGTGGGCGTGGGAACGGTGATGGATGCCCGCGAGGTGATGATCCTTGTCAACGGTCACGGCAAGTGCCGCGCACTGCAGGCAGCCATCGAGGGCAGCGTCAACCACATGTGGACAATCTCGGCGCTACAGATGCACCAGCATGGCATCATTGTTGCCGACGAGGCAGCCTGCGACGAGCTAAAGGTGGCCACCTACAAGTACTTCAAGGACATTGAGCGCAACAACCTGCTGTAAGCAATACAAAAGAATATAACAAAGATGAAAAACTTAGACTGGGGTAGTCTGTCGTTCGGCTACATGAAGACCGACTACAACGTACGTTGCTACTATCGCGACGGCAAATGGGGCGAGATTGAAGTCTGCTCCGACGAGTATCTGAACCTGCACATGGCAGCCACCTGCCTGCACTACGGCCAGGAGGCCTTCGAGGGCCTCAAGGCCTACCGCTGCCCCGACGGCAAGGTGCGCGTGTTCCGCGTAGACGAGAACGCCGCCCGCCTGCAGTCCACCTGCCGCGGCATATTGATGCCCGAGGTGAGCACTGAGATGTTCACGGAAATGGTGAAGAAGGTGGTGCGGCTGAACCAGGAGTGGATTCCCACCTACGAGAGCGGAGCCACACTCTACATACGCCCGCTGCTCATAGGCACGAGCGCCCAGGTAGGCGTACATCCCGCCAAGGAGTACTGCTTCCTCATCTTCGTCACGCCCGTAGGCCCGTACTTCAAGGGTGGCTTCGCTGCCAACCCCTACGTCATCATCCGCGACTACGACCGCTCGGCTCCCCTCGGAACGGGTAAATACAAGGTGGGTGGCAACTACGCAGCCTCGCTCTTCGCCAACAACCTGGCCCACGAGAAGGGCTACGCCTGTGAGTTCTACCTTGACGCCAAGGAGAAGAAATACATGGACGAGTGCGGTGCTGCAAACTTCTTCGGCATCAAGGACAACACCTACATCACTCCGAAGTCTACCTCAATACTGCCCAGCATCACCAACAAGAGCTTGATGCAGGTGGCCGAGGACCTCGGCATGAAGGTGGAGCGCCGCCCCATTCCCGAGGAGGAGCTGGACACCTTCGAGGAGGCAGGCGCCTGCGGAACGGCAGCTGTGATTTCACCCATCTCCTACATCGACGACCTCGACACCGGCAAGCGCTACTCGTTCGGCGAGAAGCCCGGCCCCATATCGAAGAAACTCTTCGACACGCTGCGAGGCATACAGTACGGCGAGATAGAGGACAAGCACGGCTGGACAACTGTCGTGATTGATTAAGGGGCCACTACGGTGTCCATGCGTATGTCGTAATCATCGTGGGGCACCTCGCTTACAAGCTGATAGGGGAAGCATACACCTATCTTATATATATAGGGCGCGGCGGCAAGAAAGCGGTCGTAGTAGCCGCGACCGCGCCCTAACCGCCAGCCGTCGGAGGTGAAGGCCATGCCGGGAACCACGGCCACGTCAATGGCCGCCACGTCGGCAAAAAGCTCTCCCACAGGCTCCAAGATGCCGAAGGGTCCCTGGGCCAAGTCTTGTTCCGAGGTGTAGCGGCAGAGCACCATCTGCGTCCTGCCCGTCACCCTTGGCAGCAGCACTGTCCTGCCCTGCCCCGAGAGGATACTGAGCAGGGGGCTTACATCCACCTCTTCAGGCAGGGGGTGATAGAGCAAAATAGTCTCTGCCTCCCGGAGCAGCGGCAGCAGGCGTTCCACCACGAGCATCGAAAGCTCACGTCGCTGTTGCGGCGTGAGCTTTCGGTGTTGCTGGCGAATGGCATTCCTGAGTTCGGCCTTATTCATCCTTCTTGGGGAAGGCCTTCCCTTCCTTCATCACTCGCAGAGCCTCGGTGATGGCACTGTCGTCGCGGTTAAGGTATTGTGTCCACGACCCCTCATCGAGCATGCTGTAGATAATCCTGCTGTGGATATACCTCTCCAAGAGCCTGTGCGACTTCTGTATCATGAGGTTGCGGCGCTTAAGGCCGTTCTTGTCTGCATAGTCAGCAAACTTCTCAACCATGTTCTGCCGCTTAAGGTATTTCTCCAGCTCGTCCACACTGCCATAGGGCTTGAGCTGCTGGCGGTTGTCGTCGGTATAGCTGTATGCGAACTGAAGTATTAGCCCTGTCATGGCTGCCTCCTTGTAGTAGGATGTCATGCCGAGGGTGTCCTCGCCCACGAAGATGTCGGGCGTGATGCCTCCACCGCCGTATACCACACGCCCGTTGGTGGTGTGGTATTCCGGGCCGTCGTGGTGTATGCTGTCCTGGGTGAAGAACTCCCCATGCTCATACCTGGCCAAGATGTCCTCCTCGTAGCTTCTGTCGGCTCCCGACGAGTAAGGCTTCTGTATGCAGCGCCCCGACGGCGAGTAGTATCTGGCTATGGTGAGGCGTATCATGGAGCCGTCGCCCAACTCCACGGGCTGCTGCACCAGTCCCTTTCCAAACGACCTGCGCCCTATGATGGTGCCGCGGTCGTTGTCTTGTATGGCTCCGGCGAAGATCTCGCTGGCCGAGGCGGAGCTCTCGTCGATGAGCACCACCAAGGGTATGCTCTTGTACGCGCCACGACCGTCACTGCGATAATACTGCCGGGGAGCCTTGCGACCCTCGGTGTAGACTATGGTCTGGCCGCGCGGCAGGAACTCGTTGGCCATCTGCACTGAGGCCATCAGCAGGCCGCCGGTGTTTCCGCGAAGGTCTATCACGAGCTGGCGTAAGTCGTTCTGGGCTAAGCGCGCCAGCGCAATAACCATTTCGGGATAGGTGTTCTCGCCGAAATTCTTGACCTTGATATACCCCGTATGCTCGTCGAGCATGTAGACGGCAGTGATGCTGTATGTGGGAATCTCACCACGGGTGATGGTGAACTTCCGCATTGTCTTCTCCTTGTTGCGCAAGATGCCCAGGCTCACCTTGGTGTCCTTGGGACCCTTGAGGCGGTGCATGGCCTCCTCGTTGGTCACCTCCTTGCCCACAAAGGTCTGCCCGTCCACTTCCACTATCTTGTCGCCGGCCATCAGCCCGGCGCGCTCGGCGGGTCCGTTGCTTATGACGTTCTGCACACGTATGGTGTCGTAGCGTATGGTGAACTCAATGCCTACGCCTGAGAAGGAGCCGCGCAGGTCGTCGTTGGCCGTCTGCACGTCCTTGGCACTGATGTACAGCGAGTGAGGGTCAAGCTCGGAGAGTATTGTGGGAACAGCTTTCTCAACAATCTCATCCACGTTTACTGTGTCCACATACTGGTCGCTGACAATGTGGAGCAGGTCTGTCAGCTTGTTGCTGCCAGAATTGATGATGCTGAGCCTGTTGCCGGCAAAATGGCCTGCATAGAACGTACCTATAAAAATTCCTACCACGGCACTCAGTGCCAGCCACAAAGGCATGAGCCGGTTCGACGTTTTCCTGTTCATTTCTCAAATTCTCATTATTATGCTTCCCTGGCTTGTGCCAGTTGCTCGTTCTCTCTATCAGTCCACTTCCAAGTAAACCACCTCTATGCCTGCGCGCTCCAGCAGGTCGATGCCGTCGGTAAGGCGGTATTTCTCGCCGTATACCACCCGCTTTATGCCTGCCTGTATTATTAGCTTGGCACACTCTATGCATGGAGATGCTGTGATGTAGATGGTGGCTCCGTCGCTATTGTTGTTCGAGCGGGCCAGCTTGGTAATGGCGTTGGCCTCAGCGTGCAGCACGTAGGGCTTCGACACGTTGTTGTCGTCTTCGCAGATGTTCTCAAAGCCTGTCGGCGTGCCGTTGTAGCCGTCGCTGATAATCATCTTGTCCTTGACCACCAGCGCGCCCACCTGGCGCCGCTTGCAGTAGCTGTTCTCTGCCCAGATGCGGGCCATGCGCAGGTAGCGCTGGTCAAAGGCCAAGCCTTTTAGACCATCTTGGTCCTCACCAGGCGAGGGCTGTTTGGCATCTTGGTTTTGCTTATTGTCTATAGTCATAATTCATCAATTAGTCTCTATTTGGACATCCCTCCCTTTGGGAGGGCTTGGGTGGGCTTTTTAGTGTTTCTTTATGCCATTGCGCTTCAGCAGGGCGTCGATGGTTGGCTCGCTGCCCTTGAAGCGCTTGTAGAGCACCATGGGGTTCTCCGTGCCACCCTTCGACAGTATGCACTCACGGAAGCGCTGGGCCGTCTTCCTGTCGAAAATGCCGTGGCGCTTGAACACGGCGAAGGCATCGGCTTCGAGCACCTCAGCCCACTTGTAGCTGTAATACCCGGCAGCATATCCGCCTGCCATGATGTGCGAGAACTGTGTGGTCATGCACGTGTCGGCTAACTGCGGCATCACCATGGCTTTCTCCCATGCCTTCTTCTCGAACTCAATCACGTTGTCGGTGAACTCGTCGGCCTTCGTGTAGTATGCCATGTCGAGCAGTCCGAACGCCACCTGCCGCATGCAGCTGTAGGCCACCATGAAGTTGCGGCTCTTGCGTATGCGGCGTATAAGCTCGTCGGGCATGGGCTCGCCGGTCTTGTAGTGAGCGGCAAAGGTGTCGAGAAACTCCTTCTCCACGGCATAGTTCTCCATGAACTGCGAGGGCAGCTCCACAAAGTCCCACCACACATTGGTGCCGCTGAGGCTCTCGAAGCGGGTGTTGGCAAACATGCCGTGCAGCGCATGGCCGAACTCGTGAAGAAAAGTCTCCACCTCGCCCAGCGTCAGCAGTGCCGGCTTGTCCTCGGTGGGCTTGGTAAGGTTCATCACCAAGCTAACGTGAGGGCGCACGTTCTTGCCTATGTTGTCGCTGCCGTAGGGCTTGTGATGGTCCTTGCGCTCAATCCACTGGCCCTGGTAGCCGGTCATCCAGGCACCGCCCTGCTTACCCTTGCGGGGATGGAAGTCGGCGTAGAGCACGGCAAGGTAGGAGCCGTCGGCGTCGAACACCTCGTAGGCCTTCACGTCGGGATGGTATACAGGAATATCCTTGTTCTCGCGGAAGGTGATGCCATAGAGGCGTGTGGCCAGGCCGAACACTCCGTCGACAACTCGCGAGAGCTCTAAGTACGGGCGTAACATCTCGGCATCTATGTTATACTTCTTCAGCTTCAGCTTGTGACTGTAGAAGGCAAGGTCCCAAGGCTCGAACTCTCCCCGTGAGGGCTTCAGCCTTTCCACTTCCCTGACGGCCTCTGGCTTGTAGGCCTCCACAAGATTGTTGAGCAAGCGGTAGACACCCCTTACGCTGCCCGCCATACGGTGCTTCAGCACGTAGTCGGCGTATGTCTTATAGCCCAGCAGCTGCGCCAACTCACGGCGCAGGTTCACCAACCGCCTGCATATCTCAACATTGTTTTCTGCGGTGTCATGGGTGCACAGAGTGTTCTTTGCCATGTACATCTGCCGGCGCAAGTCACGCTGCGTGGAGTATGTCATGAAAGGAGTGTACGACGGCGAGTCGAGGGTGAACACCCACCCCTCCTTGTCGTGCTCCTTGGCGGCCAGGGCAGCAGCCTCCACCGCCGTGTCGGGCAGCCCGTCGAGCTGCTTCTCGTCGGTAATGTGCAGCACAAACGCCTTTTCCTCCTTCAGCAGGTTCTGCGAGAACTGCAGCGACAGCATCGAGGCCTCCTCGGTGAGCTGGCGCAGCCGTGCCTTGCCGTCGGCATCGAGCAGTGCTCCGCTGCGCACAAAGCCGTCGTAGCAGTTGTCAAGCAGCTGCTTCTCCTCAGGCGACAGGCGGCGATGGTGCAGGTGCACATACTTCACCCGCTCGAAGAGCCGCTCGTTCAGGCGTATGTCGTTTGCGTGCTTGGTAAGTATCGGACTCATCTTCTGCGCCAGGGCATCCATCTCGTCGTTGGTCTCGGCGGAAAGAAGGTTGAAGAACACTGTAGACACCCGAGACAAAAGGTCGTAGTAGCCATTGTCGTCCTTGTCGTCGTCAACCACTATTATGGTGTTGTCGAACGTAGGCTTCTCCGGATTGTTGATTATACGGTCGGTCTGCTCGTCGTCGCGCCTGATACCTTCCATGAAGGCCTCCTCGAAGTCCTCCAAGCGAATGCGGTCGAATGGCACCACGTCGTGCAGTGTATTGTAAGGTTCAAAAAACGGGTTCACCCTCTTGTTCTCCTCTTTCATAAGGTATGTTCTAAAAATACGTTTTTCTGTAGGGACTTACTTTATGTATGTCCTATTCTGTGCGGTTTTGCGGACATACATAAAGTAAGTCCCTACAATTAATAGATGTTTTCATAACACATTACTTATAATATCGAGGTGCAAAGGTACAACATTTTTCCTGTAACAAGACAAAAAAATGGGAAAAACTATCGTTGTTACAATAAAAATGCTTAATTTTGCACCCGCTTTCAGACACCAACGGCCTGAAAAGGCAATAATTACAGTGTGTAAGAAACATTTAATCCAAGAATAAAATGACAAGAGAAGAAATCATTGAACACGCAAACAACCTGCTCGCAGAGGAGTTCGAGGTTGAAATGGCCGACATCACACCCGATGCCAACGTCAAGGAGACACTGATGCTCGACAGCCTGAGCCTCGTGGACATGGTGGCACTGCTGAAGATGAACTACAAAATAGCCATACCCGTGGGGGAGCTTCAAAAGATTCAGACGTTCACCGACCTCTACGACTACATTGAACAGCACCTTCCTGCCTGACGACCTGCAGTGGTTATGAACGAGAACATATCCAAGACTATAAAGTCGTCGGAGACAGACGACTGGCTCGACTACCACTTCATACGGCCTTTCTGCTACTACTGCGCAAAAGCCTTCGCCAAGTTCGACATACACCCCAACACCGTCACCATTCTGTCGATGTTCATCGGTGCCGCCAGCAGTGTGCTCTTCGCCCACGGCTGCATCTACTATGAGGGCACCACTGGATTGCTCTGCAACCTGGGCGCAATATTCCTGCTCATGGTGGCCGACATACTCGACTGCACCGACGGACAGCTGGCGCGCATGACGGGCAAGACAAGCCGCATGGGCCGAATACTCGACGGCATGGCGGGCTTCACATGGTATGTGCCAATCTACTTGGCCTTAGTGTGGCGCTTCTACAACTACCACAGTTTGGAGTTCGGATGGCTCGGCATAAGCGACACACAGGAGAACACGCTCATTGCCACCGTAGTGGTTTTAGTGCTCGGACTCATTTCAGGATTCGCAGGCTCGGCAGGACAGCAGCGGGTGGCAGACTACTACATACAGGTGCACCTTTTCTTCCTGAAGGGCGAAAAGGGCAGCGAACTCGACAATTCCATACGGCAGAAGGAGCTGTTAAGACAGATGAACGCCGACACGCCTCTCTACGAGCGGTGGTTCCAGCAGTCATACGTAAGCTACACCGAGGCACAGGAGAAGGCCACACCGCAGTTCCAGCGACTCATGGCCACATTGACGCGCAAGTACGGCAACCCAAACAACGCCCCGAAAAACGTGCTCGACGACATACACCGCTCGTCGCTCGACATAATGCCGTGGAACGGCCTGCTCACCTTCAACTTCCGCTCGTTATGGCTCTTCCTGTTCTGCCTCATCGACCTGCCCGTAGGCAACTTCATCTTCGAGATAGTGGCCATGTCGCTGCTCACACTCTACGTGCGCAGTCGCCATGAAGGGTTCTGCAGGCGCATAGCCGACAGCCTGGAATAGCACGCCTGACACTTACATACCAAAACAGACGCCAGCATGAAGTGGACCAAGAAACGCATGAACAACCTGTTCTTCGTCATCGGAATGGTGGCGGTGGTGGTCATGCTGCTTACGTTCGACATCAGCTTCATAGAGCTGTGGCAACACCTGTGCCACGCAGGCTACTGGCTGATACCCATAATAGGCATCTGGGCGGTAATCTACGGCATCAACGCCCTGGCATGGCAGGCCATAATCAAGAGCCACACCACCGAGGGCGAGCACGTGAGCTTCTGGCGCATCTACCGCCTCACCATCACTGGCTATGCCCTTAACTACGCCACCCCCGTGGGTGGCCTCGGCGGCGAGCCTTACCGCATTGTTGAGCTGTCGCGAAACCTCGACAACCAACGCGCAGCATCGTCGGTAATACTCTACGCCATGATGCACATCTTCTCACACTTCTGGCTCTGGTTCACCACCGTGTTGCTCTATCTCGCCCTGGCAGCCATCGGCGACCTGCCCTTCAACGCCACCATAGCCATGCTACTGGCCATAGTAGTGGTGTTCTGCCTCATTGCCTTCTACGTCTTCTCCAGAGGATACCGCCACGGACTCACACATAAGACCATAAGGTGGATAGGCCGCATACCGGGCCTGAAGGGCTGGAGCTCACGATTCCTGAAGCGCCACACCGAGGCACTGCAGAATGTTGACCGGCGCATAGCCTCACTACACCAGCAGCACAAGCGCGCCTTCTACAGCAGCCTGCTGCTCGAATATCTGTCGAGGGTGGTGACAAGCTTTGAGATAATGTTCATGCTACTGCTCTTCGGCGTTGACTGCGGAGGAGGACTGGCTGGGCTGACGCTCACCTTCTGCCATTCACTGCTCATACTCTCACTCACATCGCTGTTAGCCAACCTCATAGGCTTCCTGCCCATGCAGCTCGGAGTGCAGGAGGGAGGCTTCGCCGTCTCCACCGCCGCCCTCGGACTCTCTGCCGCCCTCGGACTCTTCGTGAGCATCATCTGCCGCGTCAGGGAGATAGTATGGATATTCATAGGCATAATGCTGATGAAAATCGACAACAAGGCGTAGGGGCAGGAGTGTGAATAGGGTTTCCATTCCCTCGCGCGCGTACGAGATAAGCAAAAAAAACTGACACCTCTGACACGTCGAAATGTTTCATAAAAATGGCTTGAAACAGGCCTCATCTGTAGAGTGGCACTTTACGACGCTGGAGTGGCACTTATTTGAAATTAAGTGCCACTTTACGGTCGTAAAGTGCCACTCTACGGATGAGGCCTTAATACGTCACGGTCGAGAAGTCTAATTAATTAAGAAAAATATTGACATTCAAGACAAGAAAAAAGAAAACAGAAGCGTTTTCGGTGGCATTTTTGGGGGTTAATCACCCATGTTGTAACCCCTCTTGTAGGGACTTACTTTATGTATGTCCGCAAAGCCGCATAGAATCGGACATACATCGTAGGGACTTACTTTATGTATGTCCGCAAAGCCGCATAGAATCGGACATACATCGTAGGGACTTACTTTATGTATGTCCGCA
>JAFSKJ010000014.1 GCA_017449025.1 Prevotella sp.
CAGAATGTCCTACTGCAAAGCGTTTGCACCCTGTTTGAGGGTGACAGAGGGTGACAGGAGGGTGACAGGTATGACAATGGTCTTTAGTAAGCCCCCCAACCCCCTAAAGGGGGGGAACTACAGACTCTGCAGGAACTCCCCCTTTAGGGGGCAAGGGGGCTTGGGGGTGCTTTGCACCGCCCGACATTGAGAGGTGACCGCTTTGCGGTCATACTGCAGTTCAACCGCACAGCACGATTTTTTTCTTTCATCAATTATGTGTTAACATCTCTGCATCGGATAATATCGTACTCCGTTCGTAATCTGTTCCTCACTGGTATCCGCGAATCCCAGTTTCTTGTAAAACTCATGACCGTAGGGAGAGGCGTTTACCGTGATTGGCTCTTCGTCTTTCATACCAAGGATATGTTGGATCAATTGTCTCCCAATGCCCTTTCGCTGATAGTTCTTATTAACAAACAACAATCCGATGTGGTGATGCTCATTTCGAGTGGCAATTACTCCCACCAACTTGTCATTTTGATACGCTCCATATCAATGTTGTACATCGTGCGAATTCCTCGTAGGCATATTCCAATGATTCTGTCAAGACTGGAGCATCCTTCCAGTTTAGTTCCTCACACAGTGGACCGAAAGCCTTGCGCTGCAAGTCGAACAGAGCAGGAACATCCAGTATTGTTGCAAGTTCTATTTTCATATTGAAAGTCCTAATATGTATGTTTCATTAAGTGCATCGGTATTCTTGATGTCGCCCTTGTCTTTGACTCCTCTGACAAGCACCTTGCCTGCATCTTCAATATTGAAGAATTTCAAGCAGAGGTTGTATTCCGACAGAATAGCATCGAACAACTCTGGCAGTGTGGCTGCACCAACAAGCAGCAATGCCATCTTCTTTAGGTGAAAGGTGTCTCGGATGGGATTGTGGAATCTATCGATGATGGCCTTCAACTGTGCGCTGATACCATAGAAATAGACTGGCGAGGCTATGACGAGCATATCTGCCTGGCTCATCTTCTCATAGATGATGGCTATGTCATCCTTCTGAGCACAGATGCCGTTGGCTTTGAAGCAAGCGTTACATCCCAAACACGGATTCACCTTGTAATCACGCACGGATACAATCTGCACATGATGATGCTTTGCGGCCCCTCGGATAAAAGCATCCACCAACAACTCAGTATTGCCACCCTTACGAGGGCTTCCGGATAAAATCAGTATTTTCATTCTTAATCAGATAAAATAATCCTATCGTCTCACACACTTTCTGTATCGAGTCGGGGGAAATTATGGTTGAATTATTTGTGAATAAGTTCTATGAGGTCGAAGTACATCAGGCGGCTGTTGAGGGGACGCTCTGGCTTGATGCCTCGGAATTCGTGTTCTTGCTCCTCGGTGCTGAACAGGTAATTGAAGTCGTTGCACTCGTAGAAGGCGAGATTGCGCTCCTTGTTGTAGGAATCGACGAGGAGGAAACGGCAGCCGGTCTTGTTGAGTGGGTCAACGAACCACGCCTTGATGAAGCTGAGCACGTCGCTGCCGGGGTGCTGACTCTGGAAATCGGTGCCGATGCCGAGACGCCCGATCATCACGGCAGGATAACTGCTGTAGAGTTTTTCGCGCGGGATGTTCTTCTCGACCTTCTTCTTGCGTGAGCCGGGACGCTCTTCGCTCTGTTCCATAATCTGGTCGAAGCGGTCTGATGCCTCACCCGTCAATACGGGTACTGCTGCAATTGATAATGCCATAATCTCTTCTCCTATTATTGTTTTTCGTGCTGTGCGGTTGAACAGCAGTATGATCGCAACGCGGTCACCTCTAAATAACCGGGTGGTGTGAAGCACCCCCGGAGATGCAGAGGGGAGAACAACGACCCTGAAGGGGTCGCCCTATACTGCTGCTGGGGCACTCTTTCAGAGTGCATTCGTAGTGTTCCTACTTCCGCAGGTCCTTCGGACGCTGCGGTTCTTGGACAAGCCAAGCGAACAAGTTCTGAGCGAAGACGCTTTCAGCGTCATTTCAACCGCACAGGTCGATTTTTTTTTCGGGGGGCAAAGGTACATCATTTTTCGCAAAGTTGATGAGATTATGGCGTTAAAAGTATAAAATGCGGGCGAAGATGTAACCCAAAAATGCAACCGAAGACATGTCCGTTTTTCCTTTTTCTTGTCCTGATAGTCGACAGTTTTCTGTATTTTATTTGCACTTTTCTACCGTGAACATCGAGGCCTCATCCGTAGAGTGGCACTCTACGGAGCTAAAGTGGCACTTTTTTGAAATTAAGTGCCACTTTACGGTCGTAAAGTGCCACTCCTCATCAGGCATGTTTTGCGCCTCTCTCGTACGTGCCAGCCCTCGCCAGCCACTTCGCAAGACGGTTTAGCTCGGCGGCTGCTCTTTTCATGTTGGCTCACGGAAAATGTTTGCAAATATTTTGCCGTTTTAGAAAAAATGCGTAATTTTGCAGTCTAACAACAAACTATTATCTGCTAAGCATGAAAAAACAATCCATTCTTGCCGTTTTCCTTTTCTATGTGGCAACGGCTTCTTTTGCACAGTATCCGCAACTAACCGGCGAGGCCAAGCATCTCATAGACTCGTTGGAGACACAGTGGAAGGCTCACAGCGACTCTGCCTGGGAGGCAGCCTTCCCCATTGTAGTGGAGGAGGCCAAGGCCGGCCGTCCTTACGTGCCTTGGGCTTCTCGTCCCTACGACTTGCGTCAGGCCAAGATTCCTGCCTTCCCCGGAGCCGAAGGCGGCGGCATGTTCACCTTTGGCGGACGTGGTGGGAAGGTGCTCACCGTGACCAACCTCAATGACTCCGGTCCTGGCTCGTTTCGCTGGGCCTGCGAGCAGGGCGGTGCCCGCATCGTGGTTTTCAATGTGTCGGGCATCATCCGCCTGAAGTCGCCTATCTTCGTGCGCGCACCTTATATAACCATAGCGGGTCAGACAGCACCCGGCGACGGTGTCATTGTCGCCGGCGAGTCATTCCAGGTGGACACTCACGATGTCATTGTGCGTCACATGCGCTTCCGCCGGGGCGAGACGCTGGTATGGCACCGTGAGGACAGCTTCGGCGGCAACCCCGTAGGCAACATAATGATTGACCACTGTTCGTGCGAGTGGGGCCTTGACGAGAACATATCGTTCTACCGCCACATGTTCGACTTGCACGACGGCAAGGACAAACGCAAGGAACCCACGGTGAACGTCACCATACAGAACACCATCAGCGCCAAGGCCCTCGACACGTGGAACCACGCCTTCGGCTCGACCATCGGTGGGGAGAACACTACATTTATGCGCAACCTGTGGGCCGACAACACGGGGCGCA
Source organism: Prevotella sp. (assembly GCA_017449025.1). Classification (GTDB taxonomy): domain Bacteria; phylum Bacteroidota; class Bacteroidia; order Bacteroidales; family Bacteroidaceae; genus Prevotella. The sequence goes on from JAFSKJ010000014.1 coordinate 3,337, forward strand.
ACCCGTCGATAGGGTGGGGAGGTGTCTTCAATTTCGTGAACAACGTGGTTTACAACTGGGTGCACCGCACAGCCGACGGCGGCGAGTACACCACCATGTCGAACTTCATAAACAACTACTATAAGCCCGGACCTCTCACGCCGAAGGAAAGTGCCGTGGGGCACCGCATACTGAAGAGTGAGAGCCGCTCACAGGGACTATTCCCCTTCAAGCAGTTTGGGCGTGTCTATGCCATGGGTAACATCATGGAGGGCGATGCAAAGGTGACTGGGGATAACTGGAACGGTGGTATTCAGACCTCCGACAAGGACGGCGACATTGATGCTACCGAGTACGCTCTCATGCGCTCCGACGAGCCCTTCGAGATGCCCTTTGTTACCATCTTGGGAGCAGAGAAAGCCTTCGACTGGGTGCTCGCCAATGCCGGTGCCACCGTGCCTTGTCGCGACATTGTCGACCAGCGCATCTGCGAGGAAGTGCGGACAGGCCAGGCCTACTACGTGCCCAACTACGAAAAGAAGGTGAAGGACAAACCCTACGGCGACATGTGGGGCCTGCATGAAAAGTCACAGAACGAGCAGGGACTTTTCAAGTATCGCCGACTGCCCACCGACTCCTACAAGCAGGGCATAATAACTGACCCACGGCAGATGGGAGGCTACCCCGAATACAAGGCCTGGGTGCCATACGCTGATAGCGACGGCGACGGAATGCCCGACGAATGGGAGAAAGCCAACGGCCTGAACCCCAATGACCCGAGCGATGCCGCAAAAGACTGTAATGGCGACGGATATACCAACATTGAGAAGTACATAAACGCTATTCCTACCCGTTCGAAGATAGACTGGCGCAACCTGAACAACAACTACGACACACTTGCAGCGCAGGGTAGACTGATGTGACCATGACAAAAAACAGAAGACTATGAAACAGCATGTATTGACATTGGCAGCAGCCCTGATGCTGTGTACCGCCATAACAGCCCAGCAACCCTGGGCAAACGGCAAACTAAGGGTTTCCGACAATCAGCGGTTCCTGCAGTTCGAAAACGGCAAGCCCTTCTTCTGGCTTGGCGAGACGGCATGGCTCATGCCAGAGCACTTGAACCGCGAAGAGGTGGACTTCTACTTGGCAACATGCCACGAGGCCGGCTATAACATGACCCAGGTGCAGGTGCTCAACGACGTGCCGTCGTACAACATCTACGGAGTTCCCTCCCACGACCGTCAGGGCAGGCTGTTCACCTCCGGGGCATACACCTATTGGGACCACATGGACTATATTGTGGACCAGGCCGCCCGCAACGGCATATACATCGGCATGGTGTGCATCTGGGGAGGGCTGGTGAAACAGGGCAAGCTGAACGTGGAGCAGGCCAAGACCTACGGCGCATTCCTCGCCAACCGCTATAAGGACAGGCCTAACATAATCTGGATTATCGGCGGCGACATACAGGGTGACATCAAGGCCGAGGTATGGGAGACCCTTGCCACGACCATCAAGGGGATTGACAAGAACCACCTGATGACCTATCATCCGCGTGGGCGCTACACCTCGGCCAAGTGGTGGAGCAAGGCGTCGTGGATAGACTTCCACACCTTCCAGAGCGGACACCGCCGCTACGGACAGCGCATGGGCAACAAGGACTATCCCATACCCGACAACACGGAGGAAGACAACTGGATGTACGTGGATTCTACCTGGGCATACAAACCCATCAAGCCCGTGCTCGACGATGAACCCATCTACGAAAACATTCCCATGGGGCTGCACGATGCCAACGAGCCACTGTGGAGAGCCTGCGACGTGCGCCGCTATGCCTACTGGAGCGTCTTCGCCGGCAGTTGCGGGCACACCTACGGCCACAACGCCATCATGCAGTTCTACCGCGATGGGTACAAACCGTCATACTACTGCAAGAAACCGTGGACAGAAGCCCTCCGCGACCCTGGATTCAATCAGATGAAGTACTTGAAGCACCTTGTGCTCTCATTTCCATACTTCGAACGCATTCCCGACCAGAGCGTCGTCATGGACAATGGCACTCAGTACAACCGGCTGGCAGCCACCCGCGGCAGCGACTATCTGCTGGTATATAACTACACAAGCCGCGACATGAAGATTGACCTGCGCAAAATCTCGGGCGAGAAGAAGAAGGTATGGTGGATGAATGCCGGCACAGGCATGCTCACATGGCTGGGCGAGTATGAGAACAAGGTGCTCACATTCCGCCCTCACCAGACAGGGCCGGGCATAGAAGACGGTGTGCTCATTGCCATCGATGCCACAAAGCAATACCTGTCGGCTGACCAGAGCCAGATATGCTCTGCTGCTTCAGACCGACCCGCTGTTGACAGAAACGAATAGCTGTAGACAGCACAGGCGTGGAGCGATGCTAATACCACTGAACGGCGTTAGAGTAGCTGGAGCGCTTGTCGTACTTAAGGGCATCGGTAAGTGTGGCGGCGTTGCAGCGGAAGGAGAAGTTGTAGCTGGCGTATGGCGATAGCACCACTTGGCACGACATGTTGAAGCAGTGGAGGTCGCGGCTCAGCGAGGCTGTGGTCATGGATATTTTCTTGTTCTCAAAGTCGTAGCCGCTGGAGAAGGTGATGTTCCAGCCTTCGGACAGCTTGATGTTGCCGCTCAGGTTCAGTGTCTGCGTGAAGCCGTAGGGATAGCGCATGGTCTTGTAGTTGAACGAGCCGCGTGTGTTCTCGCGCATGGAGATGCCGTAGCCTAACGACAGCGACCACGGCAGGCTGAAGCCCATGTATCCGTCGTCGTCGGTCTCGGCCTTGCCCTTGCTCTTGGCGCCGTGCTTGCCTTTCTCCATGTCTTTGTCTATGTTGGAGTTCACATCGTTGTCGTCATCCTCCTCCTCTTTTTGGTTGTCTTTTTCTTTGTCTTTGTCTGTCTTTTCGCCCCGCAGTTTCTTGAGCAGGTTCTTGAAGGTGTCGTTGTTCAGAGTATACGACAGGTTCTGCGACATGCCCTGGAAGCGCCCTATCTTTCCTTTCTGCCAGTATGTGGTGTGCTCGCTTATTCGCGGCGGTGCTCCCACGCTGTCAGCCTCGTAGACGTATGAGGCGAATGTGGCGTTGAGGTTGAGCGTGTACGACTTGGTGAGCTTCAGTCGCAGTCTGGCGTTGAGGTCGCTCAGCGGTCTTGTCTTTGCCGCCAAGTTGTACGACATGGAGCCTCCTAACTCGTCGATAAGGCTTATTTTCTTGAACCCGGTAGAGTCGTTCTCAGTACGGATCTTCATCTCTAAGTTGTTCGACAGGTCTACGGATATGGAGCCTGTCTTGCCTTTCCCCGGCACTCCGTAGAGACCATTGGCGTAGGGCGAATATTCTACGAGTGTGACGTTGCCGTCGGCGTCGGTCTTCTGGTAGGTCTCGTAATATCCGTAGCGCTCGGCGCTGAAGTCGGGTGCGTAGCTGAAGCTTACCGATGGCGTTAGCACGTGGCGTATGGCTTGTATCTTGTCGCCGAAGAGCTTGCGCGAGGGTATGTAGGTTCCGTAGAGCTTGGTGGATGCCGAGAGCGAGAGGTTCCAGTTGTAGATGTTGTAGAATCCGTTCAGCGTGTCGGTTATTTCCTGCCCGCTGTCGCTGTCCCACCACTTGTGCATTTTGGAAAGGTATGTGCGGTCGGTGATGTTTATCGAGGGGTTGATGTTCAAGTAGTCGAGCAGCGTGAAGTTGCCGCTGATGGGTATGGTGTGCTGCATGCCGTTTTTCCAGTCGCGGCTCAGGCTGGAGTGCAAAAGCTTGTCTTCCTTCGTGTTGATGGAGTTGCTTATTTGTCCGGTGTAGCTCATCGAGAGCTTTTCGTACCATCGCTCCTTGCCCACCATCTTCTTTCTTTTGAAAGGATAGAAGCGGGAAATGGAGATGTTGATGTCGGGCAATGTCATGGAGATGCTTGTGTCGCGCATGTTCTGGTTGAGGTTCATGGTAGAGCTTAGCGACATGCCGATGCTTGAGAACGTAGTGCTCCACGACACCGAGGATGTGCGCGTAGACTGTGTCATGGCCTGTGGGTTGTAGCGCGATGAGAGGTTGTTCGGCTCATAGCTCGACGTGGCAAAGTTGACGCTTGCCGAGAGCTGGCTGTAAGGGTTGGCCTTAGAGTCTTGCCTGTGGCTCCACTGCACCTTGAAGCTTGTCTGCTTGGTGTAGTCGGGCATGTTCTTCTCTCCGGTCACCGTGTTGAGGTAGCTGGCCAGGAAGGAGCCGCTGTATTTGTAGCGCTTGCGGTAGTTGGTGGCTACTTGCAGTCCCCACGACCCCTTGGTGTAGATTTCTCCGATGAGCTTAAGGTCCATGATGTCGGACAGGGCGAAGTAGTAGCCGCCGTCGCGCAGGTAGAAGCCGCGCTCGGTCTCGTCGCCGTAGGTGGGCATGATGAATCCGCTGGAGTAGCTCTTTGTGAAGGGGAAGAAACCGTAGGGCACGGCAAGGGGCAGCGGCACGTCGGCCACCACCAGATAGGCTGGTCCGAAGACGACATCCTTGCCGGGGCGCACCTTGGCTCGGGACAGCGCGAGATAGAAGTCGGGGTGAGGTTCGTCGCACGTGGTGTAGCGGCCATGCTGAAGATACATCTCGCCGTTGGCTCCGCGCTTCGACAGCTCGCTGGTCAGGAAGCCGTCTTCCTGCTGGGTGTAGACTTGCGAAATGATGCCTTTCTTGGTCTTGAAGTTAAAGGCCATGGTGTCGCTTTCGTATTGGTCGCTGCCCAGCTTGAACACGGGCTTGCCGAAGTCCTTGCCTGTGGTGTCGCGCGAACCGGTGGCATGTACCAAGCTGCTGTCCAGCGACATAAAGATGCGGTCGCTCTGCAGGTCCATGTTCTGGTAAGTGATGTGCGATTGGCCGTAGAGATATGCCAGACCGGTGGTGGCGTCGTAGGTCAGCGAGTCGTTGGCTGTGTAGGTGACAGGCGCCTCGATGCCGTTTTTCTTGCGCTTGTTCAGGCTGTCCTGAAGCAGCGAGTCGTCTACGGCCTTGTTATGGCGGTAGATGGCCAGTTCAAGTGAGTCCATCTGCGTGGTGTCAGGCTCAGTGCTGCCAATGTGCAGCAGCGAGTCGGTAGAGACCGAGTCGGCAGGTATGGAGTCGGGCAGGAAGACTTGCCCGGGTGTGGGGCGCCTGAGAATCAAGGGCTCGTCTAACGGGGTGGCGGTTGTGTCAACATCCGTGCTGTCGGCGGCAGCCTTAGCTGCAGCCTCCACATGGCGCTGGCGTTCGGTAAAGAGCGTCAGAGGGACTTCCGCCATCATCAGAATGAAGGCGAAAAGCAGCAGCAATATGGCCGATTTTCTTTTCACGGCTGCAAAATTACTAACAAAAAACGGAATTCCGACAGTTTTTGGGTAGTTTAACGTAAAATAATTGTGTGTCTCACTTCTTTTCACTAATTTTGCAGCCAAATAGCAAAGAGGTATATACCTTAGTAATAAAGAACATGAGGAGAAGAAGAACGAGCACACACAGACATGGCTTCCAGTTTGTCACTCTGTGTATAAGTACAACTTTGGTTCTGATACTGCTTGGGCTGATGGTTCTGTCTATGCTCACGGCTCACAACCTGAGCAGTTGGGTGAAGGAGAATCTGACGGTAACCGTGATGCTGTCGGACAACATGAGCCAGACAGAGGCAAAGCGCCTATGCCGCGACCTGCGTAATAAGAGCTACACCAAGGAACTGAAGTTTATCAGCAAAGAGCAGGCACTGAAGGAACAGACAGAGGCCATGGGCACCGACCCTACAGAGTTTCTCGGCGAGAACCCGTTTGTGGCTACTTTGGAGCTGCAGCTGAATGCCGACTATGCCAACCACGACTCGCTGACGTGGATAGCCGCGCAGATAAAGAAGAAACCTAAGGTGTCGGATGTGACATACCAGGAAGACTTGATGGACAAGGTTAACACCAACCTGCGCAAGGTGAGCTTAGGGCTGTTGGTGCTTGCCGTGCTCATGACGTTCGTCTCCTTCTCGCTTATCAGCAACTCCGTGCGCCTGAGCGTTTATTCGCGACGCTTCATCATACACACCATGAAGCTGGTGGGGGCATCTTGGCGGTTTATACGGGCACCGTTCATACGCCAGTCGATAGTCATTGGCGTGCTGGCAGCACTGCTCGCCTGCACCGTGCTCTGCGGAGGGCTTTACGCCTTCTACACGTTAGAACCGGCCATTGTCAACGTTGTGACAGTCCGCGAGATAGCCATCACAGGAGCTGCCGTGCTGCTGTTCGGTATTCTCATCACGGCTTTCTGCTCCTACATCTCCGTCAACCGCTTCCTGCGGATGTCGGCAGGCGAACTTTATAAGATTTAACATTCTGGATTAGTATATGGAAAAAAGAGATTTTGCATTCGGACGAATGAACTTCATACTCCTTGCCATTGGCATGGCGGTGGTGGTTCTTGGTTTCATCCTCATGGGAGGCGACTCGTCGACAAATGAAGCTTTCAATCCCGACATCTTCAGTGCACGCCGCATAAAGGTTGCGCCGGTAGTGTGCTTCATCGGTTTTGTGTCGATGATCTATGCAGTGGTTCACAAGCCAAAGGACGAAAAAGAGGAGGCGTAGGAAATGACATGGTTTGAGACTGTTATCATAGCCATCGTTGAGGGACTCACCGAGTTTCTTCCCGTCTCGTCGACAGGCCACATGATTATCACCCAGAACCTCTTGGGCATAGAGCAGGGCGACCCCTTCGTCCATGCTTTCACCTTTATCATACAGTTCGGGGCCATATTGTCGGTGGTGTGCCTCTACTGGAAGCGATTCTTCCAGTTCGACAACACTCCGGCACCCGAAGGTAGCTCACTGTGGCAGCGACTGAAACACAAGTACTACTTCTACTGGCTGCTCTTTGTGGGAGTGCTCCCTGCCGTGGTCATAGGCTTGGCGGCAAAGAAGTCAGGTCTGTTAGACTGGTTGCTCGACAGTGTCGGGGTGGTGGCCGTAATGCTGGTGGTTGGTGGAGTGTTCATGCTCTTCTGCGACAAGCTCTTCAACAAGGGAAAGGACAGTGTGAAAGTAAATGAGAAACGTGCCTTCAACATTGGCCTTTACCAGTGCATATCAGTCATACCCGGCGTGTCGCGCTCGATGGCAACTATTGTAGGCGGCATGACTCAAGGTTTGACACGGAAGCGTGCCGCAGAGTTCTCGTTCTTCCTCGCAGTGCCTACCATGGCCGGAGCCACGCTGCTCGACCTGCTCGACTTGTTGAAGGAGGATGCCGTATGGGCCACGTCGCACAACATCTTGATGCTGTTATTAGGCTGCGTGGTGGCCTTCGTGGTGGCACTGCTTGCAATGAAATGGTTTGTAGCGTTCCTCGCAAAGTACGGCTTCAAGGCATTTGGAGTATATCGTATCATTGTCGGCACAGTAATCATTGTACTGTTGCTGACGGGGCACTCTCTTGCAATGGTTGATTAATGGACTTCAAGGAAGGAGCATACATATACATCAACAAGCCCTACGGGATGTCATCGTTCGGGGCGTTGGCCCACATTCGATACGTGGCGTCAAAGAAGCTGCATGTGAAGCGGCTGAAAATGGGGCATGCTGGTACACTCGACCCCTTGGCAACAGGAGTGCTTATACTCTGTACGGGAAAGGCAACAAAACAGATAGAGGCGCTTCAGCTGCACGACAAGGAGTATAATGCCACGCTACAGCTCGGAGCCACAACTCCAAGCTACGACCGTGAGCATACGGTGGACTATACCTATCCCACACGCCACATCACACGTGAGCTGATACTGCAGGCACTGGAGCAGTTCAAGGGCGACATCATGCAAGTGCCACCCATCTACTCGGCAGTGATGGTTGACGGACACCGGGCATACAAACTGGCCAGGAAGGGTGGGGAAGTGGAGCTAAAGGCCAAGCCCGTACGTATAGACGAGATTGAACTTACCAGCTTCGACCCGTCAACCATGCAGATGTCTATCCGGGTGGTGTGCGGAAAAGGTACATACATACGCTCGCTTGCACGCGACATAGGCTTGGCACTTGGTAGCGGAGCCTTCCTTACGTCACTCTGCCGCACACGTTTGGGCAGCGTGCGGATTGAAGACTGCCAGACGTTCGACTCTTTCCCGCAGTGGTTCGACGAAGTTGCCAATAACTCTTAATGGAATATAAACTGTAATAACGACAAAACGCCAAAAGACAATAATAGATGAAGCTATCGCAATTTAGGTTCAGACTGCCCGAGGAGCAGGTGGCGCTATATCCTGCACATAGGGAGTTTAAGAATGAAGACGGCACGGTTGAGCGTATCTACAGCCGCGACCGTTGCAGGCTTATGGTGGTTCACCGTAAGTCGCAGTCAATAGAAATGTACAAGAAAGATGCCGAGGGCAAGGATACCGACGAGTTCCTATGCTTCCGCGACTTGGTGGACTACTTCGACGAGGGCGACACCTTCCTGTTCAACGACACCAAGGTGTTTCCAGCTCGCCTCTACGGCACAAAGGAGAAGACAGACGCCAAGATTGAGGTATTCCTGTTGAGAGAGCTGAATGAGGAGCTACGGCTATGGGATGTGCTCGTCGAACCGGCACGAAAGATACGTATTGGCAACAAACTCTTCTTCGACGAGGAAGGCCCGATGGTGGCTGAGGTGATAGACAATACTACCTCGCGCGGACGTACGCTGCGCTTCCTTTACGACTGCCCACATGACGAGTTCAAGCGCGAACTCTATTCGTTAGGTTCCGCTCCGCTGCCAAGATATATTGTTGAAAGGCGGCCTGCCGAGGAGGCTGACACCGAGAACTTCCAGACCATCTTTGCCAAGCATGAGGGTGCTGTCACCGCACCTGCCACCGGACTTCACTTCAGCCGCGAGCTGATGAAAATGATGGAAATCAGGGGCTTCGAGTTCGCTTACGTCACCGTACACTGCGGCCTCGGATGCTTCGACTCCATTGAGGTGGAGGACCTCACAAAGCACAAGATGAGTTCAGAACAGATGGTTGTCGATTCGGAGGCGTGCCGTATCGTAAACAGGGCAAAGGAGCTGGAGCATAAGGTATGCGCCGTGGGGGTAAGCACCATGCGTGCTGCAGAGACAGCTGTTGGCACCGACGGCTTGCTGAAGGAATATGAGGGATGGACCAACAAGTTTATCTTCCCGCCATACGATTTCAGCCTTGCCAATGCGCTGATAACAAATCTTTACCATTCAGAGTCGACCATGCTGATGCTTACTGCTGCCTTCGGCGGCTACGACCTTATTTACGATGCTTATGAGAAGGCTGTCAGCAACGGCTATATGTTTGGATGCTTTGGAGATTCAATGCTGATACTTGATGACTGATGGCTACAACATTCCATACCGTGTACTTGGGCTTGGGTTCTAACCTGGGCGACAGGGAAGAGAACATTTACTTGGCCATAGAGCGCCTTGGGGAGCTTGTAGGCCAGGTGGAACGCCAGTCTACCCTATACGTGTTTGAACCGTGGGGCTTCGAGTCAGAACACCAGTTCGTCAACGCCGCAGTATGCTGCACCACCAAGCTTACACCACAGCAGGTGCTCAGGCGAATACAGCAGATAGAGCGAGAGTTAGGCAAGACTGCCGACCATGCCACCATCCGCGAAGAGTCTTTCGGCGAGGGCAGGCAGATATTCCGCGACCGCCCAATAGACATCGACATACTCCTCTATGACCATGTGGAGGTTGATGAGCCAGACCTGCAGATTCCGCATCCCCAGATGCGCGACCGTGACTTTGTTATGCAGCCTCTGAGCGAGATTCTTGATGACGACTACGACTTAGACTTAGACTTTGAAGAAGAATAAATACCCATAACTAATAAGAAACTACTATGAAGAAGAAACTATTCTCATTGTTCATGGCAGCAGTGGCTGTCACTGTTGGTGCAAGCGCACAGAACAAGTACAAATGTTATACAGAAGGACTGCCATTCAGCATGCCAGAGGTGACTGCCCCTGTTATTCCTGACACAAGGCTTAATGTGGCAGACTTCGGCGGCGACAGAACAGGCATGGAACTGTCAACTGATGCCTTCGCAAAGGCCATCGACGCGCTGACTGCCAAGGGCGGAGGCCACTTGGTGGTACCGCAGGGCGTTTGGCTTACAGGTCCCATAGTGCTAAAGTCGAATATCGACCTGCACTTGGAAAAGGGTGCTGTGATACAGTTCTCGGCCGACGAAGATCTGTACCCTGTCATCGAAACATCGTTTGAGGGATTGGACACGCGCCGCTGCCAGTCGCCGTTGTCGGCCAAAGGACAGACAAACATCTCCATAACAGGAGAGGGAGTGATTGACGGAAACGGACAGTATTGGCGCCCACTGAAGAAGGCGAAGGTGACTGAGGCACATTGGAAGCGTGTGTTGGCCAGCGGCGGATTGGAGATGAAGAAAGGCTACTGGGTGCCTAACGAGGCATACGCTCAGGCAGAGAAAAATGCAAATATGAACGTGCCGAAGGCACAGACTGATGAGGAGTGGAATGCCATCAAGCGATTCCTGCGCCCGGTGATGGTCAGCATCGTCAACTGCAAGAATGTGCTCCTGCAGGGAGTGATTTTTCAGAATTCGCCTGCATGGAACCTGCATCCGCTCATGTGTGAGAACGTCATCGTTGACAATGTGCTTGTGCGCAATCCTGACTATGCTCAGAACGGCGATGCCATAGACCTGGAGTCGTGTAAGAATACACTCATCGTAAACTCACGCTTTGATGCAGGCGACGATGGCATCTGCATAAAGAGCGGCAAGGATGCCGATGGGCGCAAACGCGGTAGGCCATGCGAGAATGTCGTGGTGGACGGATGCACGGTGTTTGCCGGACACGGAGGCTTTGTCGTCGGGTCAGAGATGAGCGGCGGCGTAAAGAACATAAAGGTGCAGAACTGTCAGTTTGTGGGCACTGATGTGGGACTGCGCTTCAAGAGCACCAGGGGCCGCGGAGGCATTGTGGAACACATCTACATTGACAGCATCTCGATGGACGACATACAGAACGATGCCCTCACCTTTGATATGTACTATGGAGGCAAGTCGGTGGCTGAGGTAATTGCCGACGGAGACAAGCCAAACACCGGAGAATTAAAGAAAGTAGACGAGACCACGCCCATCTTCAGGGACATAAACATCAGCAACGTAGTATGTTCAGGCTGCTCACGCCCGCTTTACTTCAACGGTCTGCCGGAAATGCCCATTGACCGCATTAACCTCAAGGACCTGTACATAAAGTCAAAGTCAGAAGCCACGTTCAACAACTGCAAGAACATCACGCGCCACAACGTGAATATTGTTATAACTAAATAGCATTAATAAGATGATTATTGTAAGAAAAAGAATCAGAAGATTGTTTTCAGGGCTGTTGCTGCTGATGATGAGCACCGTTGGGGCAATGGCACAGACGGAGAGCTTTGCCACTATCACCACAACGGCCGATTTCACCGACGGCGAGGCATACTACACCACATTCTCCAGCCCCATACCGCTTAACTTCTCAGCATTGGCAAGTACAGTGAGAGCCTACGCAATCACCAAGACCGAGACAAGGCGCGTAGAGAAAATCCTCAGCTTTGAGTTGGTACGTTATTCGCTCGACGCCATCAACGTGAAGGCTCTCGACATAGTGCCGGCTAACACGGGCATACTCATTAAGACAAAGCGCCCGGGCACTTACCGCATTCCCAAGGCTTCGCAGGTGGAAGTAAGCGTCGCCAGCGATCTTGTGCCTGTGGGCGATCAAGACTTGGACGTAGGCAATGTGCTTAACGACTTTGTGGATGATGAGCGTTACTACTACATCCCATACGTTCTCGACGTGAGAGACGGTGAGCTGGCGTTTTACGCCGACAAGTCATCGTTTCTTGGACATGGAGAAGGCGTGGAGGATGTGTTCGCCTATAATGAGAAGGTGCTAAAGAAAAACACGGCCTACCTCAAGCTGGACTACTGGCAGGACGTTGCTGCCTATGGAGGCAGTAGCGGGTCAGGCGTTGACGCAGGCAACTCTACGGGCAAGGTAGCTTTCGAGGCCAAGGGCGATTTCGACGAGCAGCCCGACTTCACTGCCACATATATTGATGTGCCTTTCGATGCCACCGACGGCTCATGGTTCTATTCCACCTATTATAATAAGGATCAGGACCTCGACTTCTCGTCGCTGACAGACCTGCGCGCATTTATTGTCACTGCCGACTCTATTGACTATTATCCATTCGGCGAAGAAACGGAGCTTGGAAAGACTAAGGTGGTAAACCGCATCAATCTGCAGCAAGTGACCAAGGTGCCTGCTGCCACACCGCTCATACTGCGCACAGCCACTCCTGACTTGTTCCGCGTGCCGTTGCTTGACGGCAATGCCCGTGTCGATGACGTGTCGGCCAATGTGCTGGAGGCTTTCTCGGAAGACACTGACATTGCCGACATGCTCAACGATGAGAATACACCCATTTATCCGTACTTGCTTAAGTCCACAACAGGACATACAGGCTTTGGAGCCTTACTCCCCGACAGTGTCGACGGGGTGTTCAACAAGGGTGAGATAATAGAGTATGCCGGCACAGTCTATCTGCCGTTGCGACCCGTAGACCATAATTATGTTAGAGCAAGCGTAGAGCGCTATCTTCGCTTTGGAGTCACTGTAAGGCCAAAGGAGGACGACCCGGACCCCCAGCCCATTTCCACGGTCGACATAACCGTCAGTCAGCGTGCAGCCTCCGGCGATTACTATGCCACTTTCCAGGCAGGCGAGCATGCCCTTGACTTTTCTGACGTGGATGACCTTACGGCCTATAAGCTTACTTCGGAATATACCAAGTACTATCCCTTGGCTGAGAAGGGAGACTCTTCGGTTGTGCTTGACGTGTTGGGGCGTCTCGACCTGCGTCAGGTAGGTATTGTGCCAGCCCAGGCCACCTTCATTGTGCGTGCCAGCAAGGCAGGAACCTACAGCGTGCCTGAGACGGACGACGAGAGCAGCCTAAGCATGTCAGGCAATATTCTCGACACAGCTGAGTCTGACATTAACGTGGAGGAGATGGAAAACCGCCTCACTCCATTGTACACTTACACCTTGGACTTTACCAAGGAGCGACCAGGCTTCAGTCACTATTCCTCGTACGATGAGGCTGGCGACTACCGCATGCTGCCCAAAGGCTCTGCCTACATCACCGTTTCCGACGCCGATCACGAGTATGTGGAGAAGTCCATACAGAAGTACTATCCCTTCGGCGTCAACTTGAAGCTGCCGGAAATTGAGCGGCCTGACACCGTGCATAGCGACACCATACCCGAGAAGCCAATGACAAAGATTGACATCGACGGCTTTGTTGCCGATGCCACAGGTAACTACTTGACGTTCTGCTCGCCGGACAAGACACTCGACTTCTCAGAGGTTGCCGGTGCCAAGGCATACATTGTCACCGCCGTGGAAGGGCAGCTTGAAGATGGCAGGAAGGTTGTCAGTCGCATCGACCTAAAGCAGGTCAAGCGTGTGGCTGCTGCTACCCCCATTGTTGTGCTTGCCGACAATCCGGGTGAGATAGAGGTTCCAGAGGTGGAGGAGTCCGAAGCATTAGACAGCACAGAAGGTAATGTGCTGCTGGTTATGAAGGCTGGCGACACTGCTGCCGACATCACTTATATGCTTGGTGTAGGAGGCGAAGGTAAGGCTGGATTCTATGTCTCGAATAAAGAGCTCTCTGCTGGCGATGTCTACATATCGCTCTCACCCCAGGCTCATGAGTATGCTGTCAGCTGCCTGCAGAAAGGCCTGCCCTTTGGCGAGGAGCTGCAGCAGCCTGCCCCCATAGGTACAACAAGAATAACCATCAGTGGACTGGTGGCCAACACCACAGGCAACTACGCAACGTTCTACTCGCCGGACAAGACACTGGACTTCACAGAAGTCTCTGATGCCAAGGCGTTTATTGTCACTGCCGTGCAGGAGATGTCTGACGGCCAGCAGGTTGTAACCCGCATCGACTTGAAGGAGATTAACCGTGTGCCTGAAGCCACTCCAATAGTGGTGGTTGCCGTAAATGCCGGAGAGATAGACATTCCCGAGGTGGACGAGTCTGTGCGCTTAGACCCCACCAATGGCAATATGCTGCGTATAGATAATGTTCGTGTCACTACACGTGCGGGTGAGGAGCAGGAGGTTCTTTACTTTTTGGGCATTAACGAAGAGGGTAAGGTGGGATTCTACGCCTCTGGCATGCAGGCCGACGTGTGCCTGCCGCTGTCTCCTGCTGCCCACGAGTATGTCATGAACAGCCTGCAGCTCGGACTGCCCTTCGGCGAGACGCTGGTGTCGAACGGCATCAGCCAGATAACTTGTGACAACACAGCCGTGAGCACTGTCTACTCTCTTAGCGGGCAGAAGACGGAGCGGCTGCGGAAGGGCGTAAACATAATCAGGATGAACAATGGTAATAAAAAGAAGGTGATGGTCAAGTAAGACCATCACCTTCTTTTTAACCGCAGTTAGTGTTATTTCTTCCCGATGACGCCAAGCTCTGTGGCTCTGAGGAACTCTATGATATGCCGGATGGCAGTGCCGTCGGGCACCTGCTGCTCAATTTGGTTCACGGCATCGAACATGGAGGTTTGGCTGTTGAAGACGAGACGGTAGGCATTGGCGATGTGCTTCAGTGTCTTCTCGTCTACGCCGTGGGAACGGCCTACGGTGTTGTTCACGCCGCCGTACTCTGAACGCTTGGTGCAGATGATATAGGGGGGCACGTCTTTCGAGAAGGTGGTGCCAGCCTGTATCATGGCGCCCTTGCCGACGCGGGTCTTGGCGTTCTCGATTACCGACGATGAGAAGATGACACCGTCCTCAATCATGCAGTCGCCGGCAATCTTCGTGCCGTAGCCGAAGACGCAGCGGTTGCCCACCTTCGTGTCGTGCGAGATGTGTGCACCCTCCATCAGCACATTGTCGTTGCCGATGACTGTCTGGCATCCACGGTGGGTGGCACGGTTTATGACCACGTTCTCGCGTATGATGTTGTTGTTGCCGATGACGCACTCCGACTTCTCGCCTCTGAACTCGAAGTCCTGCGGCAGGGCACCAATGACGCTGCCCTGATGCACCTTGTTGTGACTGCCCATGCGCGTACCACTAAGAATGGATACAAAGGGGAAGATGATGCAGTTGTCGCCTATCTCCACGTCGTCCTCTATATACGCGAAGGGGAATATCTTGCAATTGTCGCCGATTTTCGCCTTGGGCGATATTTCAGCTTTGGGGGATATTTCGCTTGCCATAATTAAGCCCCCCTCTTATCCCCCCGACTGGGGGGAGGCCGCAACAGGGGCACGGGCCTATGTGACTATTAAAGCCTCCCCCAGGGGGGGAGGTTGGAGGGTGCTTTCCTATTTCGCACCACCGCCTAATGCCTGGTACAGGTTAACCACAGCCTGCATCTTGTTGAACTGGTCGGTCACCTCGGAAATCTCGGCATTGAGCAAGCTCGACTGGGCGGAGATAACCTCAAGGTAGGTGGTGTTCGACGACGACTCCATCAGTCGCTTTGTGTCCTCTACGTTTTGCTTCAATACGTTGACGCGCTTGGTGTCGAGTGCGGCCTTGTCGGCGTATGAGTTGTAGCTGACGAGTGCGTTCGACACCTCGTTGCCAGCCTTCAGTACGGCGTTCTGCCAGTTGTTGTAGGCCTGTTCGTACTTCATTTTGGCCACCTTCAGTCCTGCCACGATCTGGCCATGCTGGAAGACGGGCTGCACAAGGCTGCCCACAGCCGACAGAAGCCACTTGCCGGGGTTGATGACGACACCTCCTGCCGAGTTGGTGAAGGCGGCGGTGGCAGTGACGGTGATGTTGGGATAGAAGCGCGAGCGGGCTGTCTCCACATCGTAGAAGCATTGGGCCAACGACATCTCAGAGTAGTGAACGTCGGCACGGTTGTTGAGCAGCTGTATGCCAACGCCCGTGGCAAACTGCGAGGGCAGCGACTGGGCGGCAAAAGTGCTGCGTCTGATGGCCTGGCCGTGTTGGCCTACGAGCAGCGACAGCGAGTTCTCCATCTCGCGCATCTGGCGCTGCAGGTCTATCTTCTGTGTCTG
The DNA here is from genome assembly GCA_017449025.1 of Prevotella sp. Taxonomy (GTDB): domain Bacteria; phylum Bacteroidota; class Bacteroidia; order Bacteroidales; family Bacteroidaceae; genus Prevotella. Next base: position 19,456 of record JAFSKJ010000014.1, read on the forward strand.
CACGCTGTAGTAGGCTGCCTCGGCACTCTGCACGGCCGTGGAGCGGTAGCCCACGCGGTTCTCGTGCATGAACTGCATCTTCTCCCATGTCTCACGGGTCAGCTTCTCCATGTCGCTGACAATCTCAATCTGGCGGTCGAGCATCAGCAGCGTGTAGTAGAGGTTGGCAATGCCCGACACTATGTTGCACTTCACCACAGTCTGGTAGTCCTTGGTGGCAAGGAGCTGCATCTGTGCCGACCGCTTCACGCTGAGCAGGTTGCCGAACAGGTCGGCGTTCCATGATGCGGAAACGGGCAGTGAGTAGGTTTTCGAGGCGGCAGCACCGTCGAACGATGCCAGTGTGCCTTGCGGTGATAGTACCACCGATGGCAGGAATGCCAGCTTGGCCACCTTCAGGGCCTCGTTCACCATATTCACGTTGAGAGCGGCGTTCAGCAGGTCGGGGTTGTTGTCCAAGCCCTGCTGTATGAGCGACTGCAGCTGCGGGTCGGTGAACAGCTGCCGCCAGGGCAGGTTGCCAAACGACGTGGTGTCGCTGACGGCCAGCGTGTCGGTCAGCGACACTGGGTCGCGCACCAGTCCGTCGGCCACCACCTCAGGCCGCTCGTACTTGTTGTAAAGGCCGCAGCTCGCCAACAACAGCGAGCAAGCGGCTATAGACAATATCTTTTTCATAATCTTACTTCTCTAATTCGTAATCTACTGGTCTGTGTGCATACTGTGCAATCTCGGTTGCCACCTCTGGGTTCTCCTCGTCCTCGAACTTCATCGGGCGCAGTTTCTCCTGAAGGCTCTGGAAGATGACGAACAGAGTCGGCACTACGAACAGCTGGCAGATTGTGCCTACGAGCATACCGCCTACGGCGGCAGCACCCAGCGTCTGGTTACCGTTTTTGCCGACACCCGATGCGAACATCATGGGCAGCAGACCGATGACCATGGCCAGCGAAGTCATGAGGATAGGACGCAGACGGGCGGCTGAGCCGAGGATGGCCGACCACGAGATGGCCATGCCAAGTTCGCGGCGTTCCAGTGCGAACTGGATAATCAAGATGGCATTCTTGGCCAGCAGACCAATCAGCATGATGAGCGAAATCTGCATGTAGATGTCGTTGTTGTGACCGAACAGGTTGGTGAACAGGAAGGCACCGGCCAGTCCGAACGGCACGGAGAGCATCACGGCCAGAGGCAGGATGTACGACTCGTACTGTGCTGACAGAATCAGGTAGATGAAGATGAAGCAGAGCACGAAGATAAGAGCCGTAGAGTTGCTCGACTGAGCCTCCTGGCGTGTCAGGCCCTGATAATCGTATGTATAGCCTGTTGGCAGCTGCTCGCGCGCCACTTCCTCAACAGCCTTGATGGCCTCACCTGTGGAGTAGCCGTCGGCCACGGTGGCCGTCACGGTGATTGACGTGAAGAGGTTGAAGCGGGTGATGTTCGTTGGGCCGTAGACGCGGTCGACAGAGCAGAACTCCTTGACGGGCGACATGCCCTTCGGTGTGCGTACATACACGCTGTTCAGCGACTCTTCGGTCATACGGGTCTCAGGCGATGCCTGAATCATCACACGGTAGAGCTTACCGTAGGCGTTGAAGTTCGAGGCATACAGTCCGCCGTAGTAACCCTGCAGAGTGGTAAGCACCGTAGCGGGCGAGATGCCGCTCTGCTTACACTTGGCCACATCAACGTGGACCATATACTGCGGGTAGTTCGGGTTGTAGCTGGTCTGTGCCGTCTGTATCTCCGGGCGCTTGTTCAGCTCGGCCAGGTAGTTCTTGGTGATGTCGAAGAATTTGCTCAGGTCACCGCCAGTACGGTCCTGCATGACAAGCGACACACCGGAGTTAGCCGAGAAGCCGGGAATCATAGGCGGCGAGAAGGCCAGAATCTGGGCATCCTTGATGTGGGCCGTCTTAATGAATATCTGGGCAACCACCATCTGGGCGTCCAACGGGTTGATGAGGAAACGGTAGATGCCGTCGCCTTCCCACAGTCCGCTGAGCTTCCACCAGAATCCCTTCTGACGCTCGGCAAACGACTTCAGCTTTATGATAAAGGTGGCTTGGTCGGAACCGGCACCGGCTATGAAGTTGTAACCCTGAATCTGCTCACGGCTCTTGATGGCGGGGTCGGCAGCCAGGATAGAGTCCACCTGGTTGATAATCTGTCTCGTGCGGGCTACCGACGTTGCGGGCGGCATGGAGACGGTACAGAATAATGTGCCAGTATCCTCGTCGGGCACCAGTCCGGTCTTGGTGGTCATCATGGTCATTGCCAGCACCACGATACCGATAACGGCGGCTATGATGATGGCCACGGGCTTCTTCACCAGCTTCTCCACACTCTTCTTATACTTGCCTAAAATCGAGTCGTAGGCTGTGTTGAACGAAGCGTGGAAACGGTCTATACGCGACATCTTCTTCTCGTGGCCGTTCTCGTCGTGAGGCTTCAGGAAGATGGCGCACAGGGCGGGCGACAGCGTCAGGGCGTTCAAGGCCGAGATGAAGATGCTGACAGCCATTGTCACACCGAACTCGCGGTAGAACGTACCCGTAGTACCACCTATGAACGACACGGGGATGAACACCGACGCCATAACCAAGGTAATGGAAATGATGGCACCGGAAATCTCGTTCATCGCATCGATCGAGGCCGTCAGCGTAGACTTGTAGCCCTGGTCCAACTTCGCGTGCACGGCCTCAACCACCACGATGGCGTCGTCAACCACAATGGCAATGGCCAAGAGCAGGGCCGACAGCGTCAGCAGGTTTATGGAGAATCCGAAGACGTTCAGGAAGAAGAACGTACCAATCAGCGACACAGGCACTGCAATAAGAGGAATCAGCGTAGAGCGCCAGTCCTGAAGGAACAGGTAGATGACTATGAACACCAGGATGAGCGTGAACACCAGTGTGAACACCACCTCCTCGATAGAGGCATAGAGGAACTCCGTCACGTCGTAGTTGATTTTGTATTCCATGCCCGGCGGGAACAGCTTCGCCTGCTCTTCCAGCTCGGCCTTCACGGCCTTGGCTATCTCGTTGGCGTTGGAGCCGGCAATCTGCTGCACCATACCTAATACTGATGGCAGGTTGTTGTTCTTCATCGACACGGAGTACTGCAAGCCTCCCAGCTCAATCTTGGCCACGTCCTTCAGCTTCAGCGTCTGGCCGTTGGCGTCGCTCGAAATGATTATGTTGCCAAACTCCTCCTCGGTCTTCAGACGGCCTGTGTAGCGCATGGCATATTCGTAGGCCACATTCGACTCCTGACCGAAGGCACCCGGGGCAGCCTCGATGTTCTGCTCGGCAAGCACGTTCGAGATGTCCGAGGGCATCAGGTTGTACTGCTTCATCACATCCGGCTTCAGCCAGATACGCATGGAGTAGGTTTTCATACCCGGCGACTGCACGTCACCCACACCCTGGATACGCTTGATGGCCGGAATGATGTTGATGTTGTTGTAGTTTGTAAGGAACTCGTCGTCGTAACGGCCGTCGGAAGTCAGCGTGAACATCAGCACCTGCGATGTCTGGCGCTTCATAACCGTTACGCCGATGCGCGTAACCTCGGCAGGCAGCAGCGACTGAGCCTGCTGTACGCGGTTCTGCACGTTCACGGCACACATGTCTGCATTCAGTCCTTGGCGGAACAGAATGCTCAGGTTGGCCGAACCTGAAGAGGCCGTCGAGCTGATATAGTCCATGCCCTCCACACCGTTGATGCTCTCCTCCAACGGCACGAGCACGGAGTTCTTCACCGTCTCGGCATCGGCACCAGGATAGCTGGTGTAGACCACAACGGTAGGTGGCGCTATGTCCGGATACTGCTCAATAGGCAGAGTGGCCAGGCCAATGAAACCCAGCAGCACGATGGCGATGGAAATCACCGTCGACAGTACCGGGCGTTTTATAAAGTTTGTAAATGTCATCTCTTCTGTTTGTTTTAACGACAACTCAAACAACTAAGGCAACAATTTTAGGATACGTAGACAATTGTTGTTCAAGTTGTCATAGTTGTCGTCATTATTTCTTCATCGCATTCACAATGTCGCCGGCACTCATGGCCTTGGCCTGCTCCTGAATCTTCTGCTGGTAGCGCTCAGGAGTAATCTGCACAATCTCCATGCCGTCGTTGAGCTTCGTGATGCCGTTGGTTACATACTTGTCGCCAACCTTCAGACCGTCGGTGACTACGTAGTTCGTGCCGTCGTTCTGCGGGTCAACCTTGATTTCAGTGTATTTCACCTTGTTGTCGCTGCCCACGGTGTAGACGAACTTCTTGTTCTGCACCTCAGAAACACAAGACTGCGGTATGACTATGGCAGTTGAGTTGCTGTGGGGAATGACTATGCTTCCCGATGCACCGCTCTTGAGCAGCTTCTGGGGGTTCTGGAACACGGCAATCATCTGCACCGTGCCCGTGGCCTGGTCAATCACTCCGCTCATCTTCGTTACCTTGCCTTCCAAGTCGTAGAGCGTTCCGTCGCTCAACTGCAGCTTGACTGCCGGCAGGGCGTTAAGCCCGTTGCCGCTCTTCTGCATTTCCAGGGCATCCTTCTCTGTCATGGAGAAGTAGACCTCCATCTGCGAGTTGTTTGATACGGTGGTCAGCACTGAAGCGGCACTGACAAGGGCACCCACCTTCAGAGGCAGTGTGCCTACAACACCAGAAGCAGGACTCTTCACATAGCAGAAACTCAGCATCTCCTTGGCTGAGGCCAGGGCTGCCTGAGTCTGGGCCAGGGCAGCTTTCGCGCTCTCGTAGCTGTTGGTGGCCGACTGCAGTTCAAAGTCGCCAATCACCTTTCCTTCATACAGTTTCTGAGAGTTCTCAAACGACAGCTTAGCCGTGTTGAGCTGAGCCTGTGCCGTGTTAACAGATGCCTGGGCCTGGCGAACCTGGGCCTGATAGGTGGCGTTGTCAATCTCGAACAGCGTCTGGCCGGCTTTCACCGCCTGACCCTCCTTCACATGGATGCGCGTAATAAAGCCCGACACTTTCGGGCTGATCTGAACGTCCTGCACACCCTTGATGCTGGCAGGGAACGTCTGTTGCGAAGCAGCACTGCTCGTGCCCACTGTCACCACGGGGTACTCGTTGTCGCCAAACGTGGGGCGGCCGCCTTTCTTTCCGCACGAAACGAGGGTGGCAGCTACAGCCGCAACAATCAAAATGTTGTTTGCTTTCATAAATCTATTGTTATTAAATATATATATGTGTACTTTGTCTCTCCTGCTGCACTTTTGGGGCAGTAGGGATGTTATCGCCGAAAACTATTCTTTCGCCATAGAGTTTTCGAGCTGCAAAGGTACTCAAAATATATCACAGACACACTTTTACTGCGCAAATTTAACAAACTTTATTAGAGAATATCTACTCAGTCATACGAAAAAGGAAAGTGATGAGGAGAGGAGTGCCACTTTACGGCCGTAAAGTGGCACTTAATTTCAAAAAAGTGCCACTTTAGCTCCGTTAAAGCGGTGGTTGGATAACAAAAGAGGAGAAAAGCGGAAAAATCGTTGCAAATCAGGAGATTTGAAGAAAGTCTGAAGATGGATGAAAGCAGATGGCTACATCTAAAATACGGGATGAAGGAGAACTTTAGGTCTCTAAATCGTAACCAAATCCTGAGATTGTGAAAATCGCGGCAAATAGGTTACTTTCAAACATCGAAAAGACTGAAAATCAAGAGGTTTGACAGAAAGAGCCCACTTCGGTACGAGTTGCCGATATTTGAATAGATTTGCGTAGAAATCGGATGCTCAGCATTGACTAATTTTGCAGACTGAAAGTTAAACGTAAAATTAGTAGTAAAATGAAGAGTACTTACAGCGTGATTTTCTACCTCAAGAGGGAGAAGTTGAAGAAGGATGGGACCTTTCCTGTAATGGGTCGCATCACAGTGGATGGAACACAGTGCCAGTTCAGTTGCAAGGTGGACTGCAAACCTGACCTTTGGGAAACCAAGGGCGGTCGTGCATCAGGCAAGAGTGTCATGGCCCGAAACGTCAACATGGAACTTGACAAGATCAAGGCCCGTATTGACAAGTACTATAAGGAGATTGTCGACCGTGACAACTTTGTGACGGCAGAGAAGGTGAAGAATGCTTTCCTTGGTCTGGAGTATCGTCAGCATACGTTGATGACGATGTTTGCCCAGTGGAACTCTGAGTATCAGCGTATGTACGACGGTGGCTTGCGCTCTAAGGCTTCATTGGAGAGATACCAGACAGTCTATAAGCATGTCGGTGCTTTCCTGCGTCAGCACTACAAAGTATCTGATATGGCGTTGAAAGAGATTGAACCATCTTTCGTTTCGGACTTTGAAGTCTTTCTGAAAACTGAGAGAAACCTCTCTCAGAACAGTTGTATCTTGTATAACAATGCCATTATGATGCTCATGCACAGAGCACATGAGAATGGCTGGGTAGCCCGTTACCCCTTCGGCGACTATCATCCCAAAAAGGAAGATACAGAGAAAGGCTTTCTGACGAAGGAAGAACTGCATGCAATGATGAACAACACGATGCTCACTCCCAGACGTGCCTATATCCGTGACTTGTTCGTGTTCTGCTGCTTCACAGGTCTGGCTCATGTTGACCTGAAGAACCTGCATGAAGAGAACATCGTGAAAAACCCTGCCGATGGCAGTTGGTGGATTCACACATACCGTCAGAAGACTGGTGTCGAAGAGAACGTGAAGCTGTTGCCCGTTCCTCTGGCTATCCTGAAGAAGTACAAGGGACTTTGTACGGATGGTCATGTGTTCGATGTGCCTGAACACGACAGATGCTGCGAACGCCTTCAGACTGTGGCGAAGCTATGCGGCATCACTAAGCACCTCACCTGGCACATGGCCCGGCACACGATGGCAACGGTTGTCTGCCTTTCTAACGGGATGCCGCTGGAGGTTGTAGGCTCCGTATTGGGTCACAAGTGCATCGAAAGTACTCAGGTGTATGCGAAAATCACCCAAGAGAAGCTTGGCTGCGAGATTGATACCCTTGCCTCAAAGTTGGCAAAGATCAAGCAGTTCTCGCCCGCCCTTGGAATGGTAATGAAATAAGATGGAGGACAAAGCTATGATGAAGAGAGACCTCATCGTGTTTGAACACGAAAGATTTGAACTGACGGGTTACGATGTCTGGATGACTGCTGGTGAGATTGCGTGTCTATTTGGAGTCACCATTATGAAAGTGCCTGGTGTCATCAGCTGTATGAACAAGCATTTGGCCGTCAACTTGGACTTGCTCAGCAAGTATGAACTGCTGGAGAACGGCTATAAGGATGAACTTTTCAACTTGGAGTGCATCATTGCCATCTCCCTTCACTTGCGCACAGGTCTTGCCGTCGAGTTCCGTCATTGGATATGCGACAGAACCACCAGAAGGAAGGAACGTGCCATGGTGGTGTACTTCTGAAATGTTTGAAGCCCCGGGCGATTCACATCGTTCGGGGCTTCGACAACATTATCGTATGAACAAAGATTATCTACCTCTCATGATTCGGGCATCCTGGTCTATGCGCTCGTTCAGCATCTGCCGCATCTCCGTCAGGAAATATGCTCGTCCCCCGTTCTGTACCGAACGGCTCTTTATATTAGTATATGTACGCGAGTACGGGATTGGATCCAAGCCAAACAGCCCGAAGACCTGATTGCCGAGATTTCCGATGGTCACGTCGCCATCGTTCACACAACCCATCTCCACCAGCCCATAGACCAGTTCCACCAGATTGGCAACGCCGTCAGTCCACTTTAGTGACGGGCCGCTCATTTTAGCCGTTTTGAATTCAGAAGATGGCATGTCCTCCAACATTTTCTGCATATTATGGATGAACGAAAGCACCTTTCCAACCATGATGCTTACCTTGGGATTTTCATTGGAAATCGCATTTAACTCTATCTCTGTATATGATAAGGTGGCAAATGCCATAGGCTTCCCGTCAGTGCAACTGCACACGTCCACATTAATGGCGATTAACTTGATGCTCATTAAATTAATGGCGGCTACATAGTTCCTTTCGTAGTATCAAATTGTAACGAAATGGTGAAGATACTAACATAAAGGATGATTGAAATTCCGCTACAGTGCAGCGGAAATACGAGCGGTCATGTTTGTGCTAAAGAAGAAAAAAAAGAATAAGGCCGATTTGCGGATGCTCAACTTTGCGCTCGGAGGCTGTTTTGTAATGGTTACAACGGTGCAACTTTGCGCGTGGAGGCTGCTTTGTAATGGATACAAGATGAACGTGGAGCGGTCTGACGATGGCTTGCAGGGGATAAGTAGCAACGTGGGGCAGTCTGACGGGCAATTGTTGTGAATAAACAGGCACACTGAGCGCTCAGAGTGTCGTTCTCGTAGGATGCAAACGGCACTCCGAGCGCATGGAGGGACAACTTATTGGTTGCGAGAGGTCGTCAGACTGCATAGGGTTCCGACATATCGGTTGCGAGTGACTGTCAGACAGCATAGTGTTCCAACTTATCGGTTGCGAGTGGCTGTCAGACTGCGTAGGGTTCCGACTTATCGGTTGCGAGAGGTCGTCAGACTGTATAGAGTTCCGACTTATCGGTTGTGAGAGGCCGTCGGAATGGCGAGCGTTGCGGCCTACTGCATGCAAAAGGCCCCCTGAGCGTTCAGAGAGCCTTTCATTAGCTATGGGATGATTCGCTTATCACATATTGAAGTCGATGATTAATGGTGATTGCCGCCTTACTCATCGCCACCACCGCCTCCGCTCGGGTCGGGAGTCGGTTCTGGAGCCGGGTCGGGTGTTGGGTCAGGTGTCAGGTCAGGTGTCGGCGTTGGTGTATCACCGCCGTCGGGAGTGGGTGTAGGCTTGTCGCCACCGCTCGTCGAGCCGCCGCTGATATAGTAGAGCTTGGCGCGGTCTTCGATAGAGAACAGCAGGGTGATGAGCTGCGTCAGCGCATCCGACGGCTGCAGTACGGCCAGTGCATTCAGCACGTCGTAGGCACTGCGGATGGCAGCGTCGGTAGCCTTGCGGGCAGCGGCCGTCTCGCCCTTCACCTTCTGGCTCTCGTTCTCCACGCGGACGGAGATGAGATGCAGCACCGCGTTGGCCTGCTGGTAAGCCTTCTGCACTCACTGCTCGACGCCCAGCTCCTGCAGCGTGTAGTCCGTAGTCGCCTGCCACTGCTGCACCATGTTGATGGTCTTGCGGGCCTCGGCCTCCATGCCGTCGCTGACGGAGAAGTTGAAGTCCTTGAACAGTTGCACGGCCAGTTGAGCCTTGCGGCGCATCGGCTCGGTCTCTGGCAGGTAGAGCAGCGCATTGAGCGAGTTGTGAATCACAGACATATAGTTGTCCTCCAACTGTTCAGCCTTCTTCAGGTCGTCGCTTGCAAAGTCCTTCCCGCTGTAGCGGCGATAGGCAGCGTCCTCCGCCTGACGGGCCGTATGGACGGCCTGACGCGCGGTGATGAACATCTGGTTCTCCGTCTCAAACTCGGCCAGACGCTCGTCAATCTGCTCCGTCACGCCGTCGTGGTTCGCCACGCTCAGACGTACCAGATAAGAAGTCGTCAAAAGTTCTTGTTGCCATATTCTTTGTCCCTTTTCTAATTTGATTGTTAATACTAATACTTATTGTTCACTCTTGGTATTCATTACCGGCAACAAAATTACAGAAAAAGAATGAAACACCGGCAGGATTGAATTAAAATCTTTTCAATTTTGCAATTTTTGTGCAAAACAGCTCTATAATTGCAGAAAATTGTGTAATTTTGCCCTCGGTTTCCGCACTCGTTGCGGTTGCCAAAAGACATCGTTGGTTAAGAACATATAGCGTTAGCTATTCTCGGATTGTCGTGAAACGTGAGAAATTTCAAATGACAACAGAAATCCGCAAAGATAGTACTAACGTCTACGCGATAGGCGTAGACTGGAGTTATCTGCGGATTTCGGGCAATTCTCACGGCCTCACGACATGGATAAAGCCTTTCTACGCTTTTTCCGTGTCTATAAGGTTGTGACTTTTTGTGCCCGAACATGCTCCGTCGGATAGCATCGCTCTAAACTATCTGCGTAGTGCGTATGGGCTACTCTATCTTCTCGTTTTTCTCGGGGAGCGGATTCCTCGACCTGGGATTTGAAATGAGCGGCTTCAGCATCGACCTCGTCAACGAGTATTCGCGGGCATTCATCCGTGCCTATCGGTATTCGCGTCAGCGGATGGGACTGGCTGAGCCGAAGTATGGTTATCAGAATATCGACGTGAACGAATACTTGACGTTTCGCGCCGATGAACTTCGTGGTTATATCAAGGCAGAACGGGATGCAGGCAATCTCATCGGTTTCATCGGCGGGCCTCCCTGCCCCGACTTTTCCGTGGCTGGCAAGCAACGGGGACGCGAGGGCGACAACGGACGGCTTTCGCTGTCATATATTCGGTTGATTATTGACCAACATCCAGATTTCTTTTTGTTTGAGAATGTGAAGGGACTATGGAAGACTGCCAAGCATCGTGCATTCTATGAGGAGCTGAAACTGATGCTGGCCGATGCTGGCTACAGGATGTCGAACCGACTCACCAACAGCATAGAGTTCGGTGCTCCGCAAGACCGCGACCGCATTCTTCTCTTCGGCATTAGCCGAGAGCGGTTCCCGAATCTCCCCATGCTGAATTTCCCTTGGAAGCGTCATGTTATTTATGATTGGAAGAGCATCAGAAATCTTCATTGGCCTCAGACTGATAATTTCTCAGAGGATGGCGAACGTGAATGTCCGGCTAACATTCCGCAGGAGCTAACCGTTCAATACTGGTTCGACAAGAACGACGTGACGCATCATCCGAATGCTGGCGATTGCTTCGTGCCTCGTCAGGGGCTGAAGAAAATGCTTGTAGTAGAAGAGGGCGACGTGTCTAAGAAATCGCATAAGCGGTTGCACCGCTGGCGATACTCGCCGACGGTGGCCTATGGCAACAATGAAGTACATCTGCATCCCTACCATGCCCGTCGTTTGACTGTAGCCGAGGCCTTGTCACTTCAGTCGCTCCCCAAGGAGTTCGTCCTGCCACCCGACATGTCGCTGACAGATAAGTTCAAAACCACAGGAAACGGTGTGCCGTTTCTGATGGCGAAGGGAATAGCAACTACAATTAGAGAATACCTAAACGAGATAACGGAATGAAACAGAGATACACGGCATACAATCTTGTGCGGGCAATCCATCAATTGCCTCGTAATGTGAATTACCACTATGTCAATCCCCAAACAAAGGGTTTGATTCGTATTGATAATGTCGAATTACCCGCTGGCCCAATACAGATTCGCCGCTGGAATTCAACGAAGGGAGGCACCTATGCCGATGCCAAGGTTGAGAGTTTATCAACAGAAATGATTTGGCGCGTCGCCAACGCCATCAACGAGGGCGACCCCATCAATCTCGACCGCATCCTCGGCGGTTCCTACAATACGCGCTCCGTGCTTGAAGCACTCTTAGCTTCAACGCCGGAATTCTATTCTTGCTACCCGGGGCGAATTATGGACATCGACGGACATTCAACCATCGAGCATGGACATAAGCACCTCGTTTGGCTACCAAACGAGCCACATCATCAGGGTGCCATCTTTGAGAAGAAAGTGCCGAACATGGCCATTTCAGAAATCCCATTGCAGTCTGTCACCTACGACAATCTGATATTGCCCGACAGCATGACACTTGGTGGCGATATGGATATTAAGGTCGTCCGTCGCCATACACAGATTCAAATTGCGCTTTATCTTATCGGTCTGCAACTCGGTTTCCGAACATGGATTGCACAGAACGACAAAGGAATTATCTGGAAAGAAAAGCCGCTGTTGGAGCAGCCTGGCATTATCCAGTCGCTCAACAACGAGGGAATGATTTCGGCATACTCTGATGCCGTCACATCAGCACGTTTTATTGATTGCATCTGGTTCAAGAACGGGAAGTATATGCCTGCAGTGATGGAGGTTGAGCATACAACTGGCGTAACTTCAGGACTCACACGAATGAAGGGTCTGCAAGATGCAGCCCCGTCGCTGATGACTCGCTACGTCATCGTCGCCCCTGATGACGACCGCGAGAAAGTTGTCGAAGAAGCAAATCGTCCGCAGTTCCTATCGCTTGACACTCGCTACTTCGCATATTCCTCCGTAGAAGAACTCTATTATCTCTGCTCCCATCGTGGTCTTCATGGAGTTAATCAGGAATTCATCGACAACTATATGGAGAAAGTCCGCATCGATTAAAAACACTATACATTATTATATATATTATATAGGCCGTCCGTCGTGGCGGCTTTTTTTATCTCCCCTATGTCACCAGTGATGTCAGTAATAGTCAGTAGTTGTCAGTAGTGGAACCTTGCCTTATTTTACACATCGTGAAAGGCTAAACACAGTTTGGCTTTGAAGATGTACTAATCCGATACTTCAAAAAGTCAGGCAGTGCCTGACTTTTTGAAGAGCCTTTTCCAACTATTACGTTCTATTTCCAAGTTTTTCTCTTGCTTCCGAAAGCAGAACTGTTCAGTTGCATATTCAAAGAGGCGAACGATACTCTGCGAGGACGCTCACCAAGAAACAAGGCGACTTGTTGCTGCGTCTCGACCTGATGCGTAACCTCTACCTCTTCCGCAATTACGGCAAGGATGCTCTGTTGCTCTCGGTGCTGGCCTACAATGTAGGGCCGTATGCCATCCTCGGCACCTCCAAACGTCCCAAGAGCCGATTGCTGCGCAAGATAGAGCGAGGAGACAGGAATATCTATAATGACTATATCGCCTTCTGCCGATGGCATGGGAAACAAATACCGTCCATAAAGTTCCGTCGGCAGGTGGAATACGACTTATTCTTTGTTCGCTGATACATGAATGCCTCATACGAGACCATCAAAAGTCTTGTATGGGGCATTTCCCTATGCAAGAATGGGGAAAGCACCTCGTCACTTTAGGATAATTCCCTTTGAAGGCTCATGAAAAATGCCGTACTTTGCACCGTGAACAAGAAACAAATGTCGAACCATTTAAAGAATAGGAGACAAAGTTATGAAGACAATGAATAAGGTGATCGCAGCCATGATGATGATGGTAATCACAACCGCAATGCTAGCAATGGCCGGTAACAAGAATCACGCCAACAACGACAAGAAGGATAAGGTTGTTGCAGTGAATAACAGCAAGAAAGAGTCTAACTTCGACAAGGTAGACAAAAAGACGACTCATTTCGACACCCATAAGAAGAATACCTATCGTCCTGACGTGAAGACCTATACTTTCAAGGTAAGCCGTCATGACTCTTACAAGAAAGTCGCAGCAAAGGCTGAACGCATCGATGGCGTGATGGATGCCAAGTGGAACGCTCGCACTCGTGAAGTGACTGTCCGCTACGATGCCAACAAGACATCAGTCAAGTACATCAAGCACACAGTGGCATAGCTCTATGCCATACTACATATAATCCCAAAAGAAGCCCCGGCTTGCAGGTCGGGGCTTTGATTAGTTTTAGATGTTCTAACTTATGAGACTTCGATGGCCTTGGTGACCTTCTGCTTCGGCTCGGTCTTCGGCATGGTGACGGTCAGGATGCCGTCCTCGACCTTGGCAGAGATTTGATCCTTCACCACATCGTCTGGCAGCGTGTAGCTCTGCTCGTAGTTCGAGTAGCTGAACTCGCGGCGCAGATAGTGATGGTGCTTGTCCTCATGCTTGTGCTCCTGTTTGTTCTCGATGGCGATGGTGAGGTTGCCCTCGTCGTTGATGGCCACACGGCAATATTCTTTCTTAATGCCTGGAGCTGCAAGTTCCATCGTGTAGGCCTTCTCACTCTCCTTGACATTGACTGCGGGTGCT
>JAFSKJ010000111.1 GCA_017449025.1 Prevotella sp.
CCAAGCGATTCGGTGAGTTTTTTCGATGAGGAACGAAAATATTCCCTATACACACCTATAGGAAGACGATGCCAGAGGCATCAGATAGGGGTAGCCAGCCATACAGCCGTGCCTTTAGGTACGCGACAAATAGCGCTTATTATCGCCTACCTACGAGGCACGCCTTTTCCGGGTCAGTCGTTTTTTCCGCTGCATGACAGCGCAGCCGCTCCCCTCCCTCATAGGGGAGGGGTTGGGGTTAGTAACTTAATCATTGACAGGATATTACAGACCCCACCCCTGCCCCTCCCCTTGAGGGTAGAGGAGTGGCTGCGCACTATTTAGACAGTATGCACCGGAATTATCGACTGCCCCAAAAGAACAAGCCCCGGCATGAGGCCGAGGCTTATTGTTGAAATAATAAATGAATGTTTACAGCAGTTAATATAAAATAGTTAATTGTGATTACTCTGCTGCGGGTTCCTCTTCTTCGAGGGTCTCTTCTTCAACTACGGGAGCCTCTTCCTCGGGAGCGGCCTCTTCTGCGACAGGAGCCTTCTGCTCAACAACGGGCTCTGGCTCGTTCTCTGCGACGACCTTGACAGGAATCTCGACGGTTACTTCCTTGTGGAAGTGGATCAGGGCCACGTAGTCGCCAACCTTCTTGGCATCCTTCATGGTCACAATCTTGCGGTCGATTTCCTTACCGAGCTTCTTAAGCTCCTCGACAACGGCGGCAACGCCAACAGAACCGTAGAGCTGTCCTGTAACGCTTACCTTTGCGGGAATAGTGAGAGCCACTCCCTCGAACTGTGCGGCACAATCCTCGGCGGCAGCCTTCTGGGCGGCGAGCTTGTGGGCCTGCTGCTTAAGATTCTCTGCGAGAACCTTCTTGGCTGACGGCGATGCTATAACGCCCTTACCCTGGGGGATGAGGTAGTTACGGCCATATCCCGACTTAACGTTCACTATATCGTTCTTGAATCCCAGACCGATGATGTCTTCTTTCAGTATAATTTCCATAATCTTGCGTCCTCCTCTTTAATTACTTCATCAAATCGGTTACGTAGGGCAGCAGGGCTATCTGGCGTGCACGCTTGACAGCCTGGGCCACACGGCGCTGATACTTGAGACTGGTTCCGGTGATGCGGCGGGGAAGAATCTTGCCCTGCTCATTGAGGAACTTCTTCAGGAACTCGGGATCCTTATAGTCGATATACTTGATGCCACTCTTCTTGAAGCGGCAATACTTCTTCTTCTTCGTGTCGATAGAAGGAGCTGTGAGATAACGGATTTCGCTTTGGTCTGCCATGATTAAGCCTCCTCTTTATTACCAAGTTTGTTACGACGCTTCTCAGCATACTGTGCAGCATACTTGTCAAGCTTTACTGTCTGGAAACGGATTACTTTCTCGTCGCGGCGATAGGCAGTTTCCAGCACTTTAATCACATTGGGCTCAGCCTTGAACTCTACAAGATAGTAGAAACCTGTAGATTTCTTCTGAATAGCGTAAGCCATCTTTTTCAATCCCCAGGCCTCTTCGTTAAGGATTTCTGCACCATTGTCGGTGAGCACCTTCTTGAACTTTTCGGCCGTTTCCTTTGTCTGCTCATCAGACAAAACGGGAGTCAAAATGAAAACGGTTTCGTATTGATTCATACTGTGTTAATTAATAAATATTTACATGTTTGCTCTAAAGCGGGTGCAAAGGTACTACTTTTCTTTGTTAAATCCATCTTACTCTGTGGAAAACGTGCCAATCTTTAACAGTATTTAGTAGTTGCTGCTGCGTTTGAGCGCAAAAACGTGGAAAACAGCACCTGTGACAATGATGGCAAGAGCCACAAGCAGGAGCGTGTTGGTCTGGAGTCGGGTAATGTAAAAGGCAAGAAGAAGGAGGGTGCCAACAACTATCAGCACCACTCCCATGTATTTCATGAAGCTATTCTTCATGGATCATACGTTGATATTGTCCACACGTCGGAGGCTGTTAGTCCTCGTCGGGGGTTATCAGTTTGTAGCCCTTGCCGTGGATGTTTATGATTTCTATCTGCGGGTCGCGCTTGAGATGCTTGCGCAGCTTGGTGATGTAGACATCCATGGAACGGGCGTTGAAATAGTTGTCGTCAATCCAGATGGTCTTCAGGGCAAAGTCGCGCTGGAGAATCTCGTTGGCATGTGAGCAGAGCAGTGCCAGCAGCTCGTTTTCCTTGGTGGTGAGCTTTGTCTGCTCCTCGCCTATGACAAGCAGCTGCTTCTGTGTGTCGAAGGTGAACTGCCCGATGCGGTAGACGGTAGACTCCTTGTTCTTCTTGCCACGCACACGGCGCAGGATGGCTTCAATGCGGAACACGAGTTCCTCCATCGAGAAGGGCTTGGTGATATAGTCGTCGGCTCCAAGCTTGAATCCTTCCAGAATGTCGTCCTTCAGCACCTTGGCCGTAAGGAAGATGATGGGTATCTCGGTGTTGGCAGCCCTTATCTCCTGGGCAAGCGTAAAACCGTCTTTCTTTGGCATCATAACGTCGAGCACGCAGATGTCAAACTTTGTCTTCAGGAAGGCCTTGAAACCAGCCTCGCCGTCGGGGCAAAGCTCTGCCTCGTAACCCTTGGCTGCCAGATACTCTCGCAGCAACATTCCCAGATTCTCGTCGTCTTCACAAAGAAGAATTTTCAGTTTGTCGTCCATAATACTTAATGTTTTTTGTCCCCTTTGTCAGGGGGTTGGGGGGCCGAACAATGTTCTTTCCCCACGTTAATACTATATGTTATTATCTCGTTCAGCAGTAAGAGGTTGTTCATACCCCGCCTTTATCTCTATCATAGCACGCTTGCAAGACTGTGGCCTCTATGGGTTAGGTCTCCTTCAGGGTGGGCAGGGTTACGGTGAATGTTGTTCCCTTGCCCAGCTCGCTTTCGCACTTTATCTCGCCTTCGTGCAGGTTGATTACCTTCTTGACATAGGCAAGGCCGAGTCCGAAGCCCTTCACGTCGTGTACATTTCCTGTGTGCACCCTGTAGAACTTGTCGAAGATTTTGCGAAGGTTCTCTTTCTTTATTCCGAGACCAGTGTCGCGTATTGAGAAGCACAGGTGTTCTTTGTCGTTCCAGGTGCGGATATACAGGTCGAGTGGCTTTTCCGGCTTGCGGTACTTCACGGCGTTGTCCATCAGGTTTGTGATGGCGTTCTGGAAATGCACCTCGTCGACATAAATGGCTGAGTCTACAGCCTCTATTTCGGTATAGATCTTTCCTCCGGTATGCTCGACGCGCAGCGAGAATGTGGATGCAATAGACTCCAGCAGCTCGTTAAGGTCGAGCTCCTTCTTCTTGAACGATGCCGTCTTGCGGTCGAACATTGACATCTGCAGCACTTTCTCTACGAGGAAGCGCAGGCGCTTTGACTCGTCGTTAATCACACCGCCAAGGTGCTTCAGCATGGCAGGACTCTTGCCCACAGTGTCGTCGTTGAGCATCTGTGCAGCCAGGGAGATGCTGGATATGGGAGTCTTAAGCTCGTGTGTCATGTTGTTTATGAAGTCGTTCTTTATCTCTGTGTACCGCTTCTGGCGGAATATGATGAATATGGTGAAGACAAATGTTATCAGCAGCACCACGGTGAACACTATGGCAGGAATCATGAAGCGCACGCTCGAGAAGATGTAGCTGCTCATCTTGGGGAAGTGAATCTTCACCACACCCATCTTCGACGAGGGGTCGTTCCGGAAAAGCACCTGTGTGTAGCTGTACTCCTCACCATCCTCGCTGTAGTCTGGGCAGCGGTAAACCTCACGGCCGTCGGCCGTTGACACCGTGAGGTGGTAAGGTATGTTTATGCCATTGTTCAATAGCTCTGTACGTATGTCCTGGTCCAGCATCTTGAAATTGACGCGCTCTTTCAGCGGCTTGTCACTCGCTGTATACAATATTTTATATACCACCTCGTCGAGAAGCGCCTTCTGGTAGACATAGCGGTTGCGCACAATCTCCTGCAACGACTTCGATGCCTCAGAGATAGAGTTCTTGTCGCTGCGAAGTATCATTGCCTTGGGGATGGTCGAGGGCTTGGTGGTTATGGTCTTCAGCTCGAACGACGAGTAGATAGTGCCGTCCTTGCCTGCCACCGAGTATTGGTGTGAATGCTGTATCACGTCGTTCAACTTGCCAGAGCGGGTCATCACAGAGTCTTGCCTGAAGGCGCGGCGCTCTGTCTCGTTGACATCCTTCTCAAGGTAGCGCAGGGTCTCGTTCATCTCCAGGTTGCGGGAAGCCTGGTAGAGGCTACGGTTGACAGACTCGTCGAACTGTTCCTTCTTCATTTTCGCCATCTGGTCGATATAGGACAGCTGGAGAAACAGAAGCCCCAGGAACGACAGGCCCATTATTGTTGCTATTATCCAGATTGTACTCTTTTTCATGATTCTCTTCTTGTTGGGTGCAAAGATAGCGGAAAAGAATCATAAGCGCATCTCTTTTGGTTAATTATTTCTGTTAATTTTAACAATATTAACTGAAAAGAGGAAAGTAAATGGCAAATACTTAATTATCTTTATTGCCAAGAGCGCCTATAACATGGCAGCCACGAGCACGAATAGGGCCGACACCACCCAGGCCACGGCCGTTGTGTAGGCAGCAGTTGTTGCAGCCCACTTCCACGACCCTGTCTCGTTTCTAATGGCCACAATGGTGGCTATGCAGGGGAAGTAGAGTAGCACGAAGAGCAGATAGGCATAGGCTGTTACGGGCGTAATGCCGTCGGCTGTCATTATTGATTGCAGGCTGGCGTACTTCTCCACGTCATCGCTGAAAGTGTCATCAGCGGCAAAGGAGTCGTCGCCAGAGTAGAGCACGCCGATGGTGGAGGCCACAATCTCCTTTGCTCCCACGCCCGCTAAAAGGCTCACGTCGAGCTTCCAGTTGAATCCCTGTGGCGAGAAGAGCGGCTCTACAGCCTTGCCCATGCGCCCTATGTAGGACTGTTCTTGCTGTTGCTGGGGTGTCAGGTCTTCGTTGTGGGGGAAGTATTCGAGTGCCCATACAATGACCGATGCCACAAGTATTATTCCACCCATCTTGCGGAGATACTCTTTTCCCTTCTCCCAGGTGTGGCGCCCGATGGCCTTTGCCGTTGGCCAACGGTATGGCGGCAGTTCCATCACGAACGGCGTGTCCTCGCCGTGAAATATGAAATGCGACAGCACGTTGCTGACCACCACTGCCACCGCTATGCCTATGGCATATAGCGACAGCATGACAGCCGAGCGGTACTGCTGGGCGAAGAATGTGCCTACTATCATTATGTAGATGGGCAGTCGGGCCGAGCACGACATGAATGGCAGCACCATCATAGTTATCAGCTGTGAGCGGCGGCTCTCAATGGTACGGGTTGCCATCACGGCGGGCACGTTGCATCCGAATCCCATTAGCAGCGGAATGAACGACTTGCCGTGCAGCCCCATCTTGTGCATCAGGCGGTCCATGATGAACGCCGCCCGTGCCATATAGCCCGAGTCTTCCATCAAGGAGATGAAGAAATAGAGTATCAGTATCTGTGGCAGGAATACAATAACAGAGCCTACACCGCCCACGACGCCGTCGGCGAGCATCGAGCGCAGCGGGCCTGCAGGCATTGTGTAGCCTATCCACCTTCCGAGCTTGCCCACGCCCCACTCAATCCAGTCCATGGGATACTGGCCCAGCGAGAATGTTACCTGGAACATTATGTACATCAACAGGAAGAACACCGGCAGTCCGAGCCAGCGGTTGGAGAGCACATTGTCTATCATGTGCGTTGTGTGGTAGGTGTCGGTCTTGGTGCCTGTAGTGAACCCTGCCTCCGTCAATGCGCCGTTGATGAATCCATACTTGGCGTCCATGATTGCAGTCTCCGAGTCGGTGCCCGTCTCTTCCTGCACACGTGCGGCAGCAACGGCTCTTGCTGACAGCAGCCGGCGACGGTCGTCGGTGTGGTTCTCCTCGGCCATGTGCTTTTTCACATACTCCTCGGCCTTCACGTCGTTTTCCAGAAGCTTGATGGCAAGGTATCGAGTGGAGTACCGCTGTGTTATGTGCTCGTCGGCCTTCAGGTATTTCTGTATGTGGGTTATTCCGTCCTCTATCTCATGTCCGTAGTTGATGTGGATATGCCTGGCAGCGCCCTCGGTACCCTCGTATACCTGTATGACAGCACGGAACAGGTCTTTCACCCCCTTGCCCGTCTTGAACGACGTTGGCACCATAGGCATGCCGAATAGCGTGGACAGTGTCTTGAGGTTGGCCTGGTCGCCCCGGCGCTCAAACTCGTCGAACATGTTCAGTGCGCACACCACCCGCAGATTCATGTCTACGAGCTGCGTTGTGAGGTATAGGTTGCGTTCCAGGTTTGAGGAGTCCACCACGTTTATCACCACATCGGGCATCTGCTCCGTAAGATGCTGGCGGACATACAGCTCTTCGGGCGAGTAGCACGTGAGCGAATAGGTGCCGGGAAGGTCGGTAAGAAGAAACTCATAGCCGAAGTACTCTGCCTTGGCCTCGGTGGCATCTACGGTCACCCCGCTGTAGTTGCCCACATGTGCGTGAGCGCCTGAAGCGTAGTTGAAGAGCGATGTCTTTCCGCAGTTGGGGTTACCCACGAGGGCCACACTTATCTTCCGGTGATGCTTCATGGCGGTGTGATAGTCAGCCCTGTCATCACTCTTCATGCCGTTTTCGCCGTCGGTAGCAACCACTGACTTCGGTTCCACTATCGTGGCCGACAGGGCGACATGCTCGTTCTCGCCAACCACCTCTATCATATCTGCCTCCTGGCGCCGCAGCGACACCTCGTAGCCCATGACGCGGTAGACTACCGGGTCTTGCAGGGGGGCATTGTGCAGAACCTCCACACTCTTGCCCTTGACAAATCCCATCTCCACTATGCGTTTACGGAATCCGCCGTGGCCTTTCACCTTTATTATGACTCCGCGGTCGCCTGTCTGCAGTTCTGATAGTTTCATGATGTGCAAAGTTACAAATCTTTCCCGACTTTTCTTCAAAAAAACTGGGAATTATTCTTTAAAATACCTATTATTTAGTATTTTTGCACCGTCAAACTACTTAATTACCTAATTTGATACATAATTCTTACGCATGATTATATTCAAGACAGCTATCGCAATTCTTACAATGGTGAGCGCCTCAGCCACGGCCCAGACAACCGTCAAAGGCACCATGGATTCACACATCGGCGCACAGGCAGGCGTGCTACGTCGGCAACAGTATAAGCCCGATGGCGACGACTTTGTCTGCATCAACGGCAACAACCGCTTTACGCGTGCCCTCTATGGCAGCCACACTGAGTGGCGCGTGGAGACAAGCGACCGCCCCGTGTTCGCCCTATACAAGAACCGACGCGAATGCCGCAACGTGCGTTTCTTGCTTCGCTGCAATAACATCGCGGTTCCATTAGACAGCACCGACTACTGCGAGGCGCGCTATTCCAATGCCCGCCGCAGCTACCTGTTGCGCGACAACCGCTTCCCTGCCGGAGCTTCCGTAGCCATCGACATCGTGGCCACCAACGATGACGAGACAGCCATCTGGAAGTTCACAGCCAACGGCTTCCCGCAGTTGCCGCTGCACATCGAGGCCGTGCTCAGCTCCATTACGTCGAAAAACTTCAGCCGTATGGGCGACATCGGTGTCGACAAGTCTGGGGGGTTCGAGGCCAGCCAACGCCTCTCGTCGATAGAATGGGACTTTTCTGGCACCACCTATTGTGAGGCCCATTGCTTAGAGCTGCACACACCTACCGACACCACCGGCCCACGCTTTGCCGAAGCCGAGCAGAATGGCCGCAAGCTGGCATCACGCATACGCTTCACAACCCCCGACCCGTATATCAACACGCTTGGCGGAGCACTTGCCGTGGCTGCCGACGGCGACTGGGACGGCAAGACATGGCTGCACGGATGCATAGGTTGGAGAATGCCGCTGGCCGGATGGCGCGCCGCATACGTGGGCGACGTGCTGGGATGGCCGGAGCGGGCAAAGAGCCACTTCGATGCCTATGCCAAGAGTCAGGTGATCAGCGTGGAACCCACCATCCAGCATCCATCGCAGGACGCGAAGCTGAACCTCGCCCGGGCCGAGAAGCGGTGGGGCACGCAGATGTACTCCAACGGATATATCTGCCGCAACCCTGAGCGCAATGACCAGATGCACCACTACGACATGAACCTGAACTACATCGACGAGCTGCTGTGGCACTTCCAGTACGATGCCGACACGGCATACATGCGCAAGATGTGGCCCGTCATTACGCGCCACTTAGCGTGGGAGAAGCGCAACTTCGACCCCGACGGCGACCACCTCTACGATGCCTACTGCTGCATCTGGGCCTCCGATGCCCTCTACTATAGCGGTGGAGCCGTGACACACTCGTCGGCCTACAACTACCGGGGCAACAAGCTGGCAGCACGCATCGCCGAGCTCATTGGCAAGAACCCTGAACCCTACCGGCAGGAGGCGGAAGCCATTCTCAAGGCCATGAACCAGCGGCTGTGGATGAAGGACAAGGGCGTTTGGGCTGAATATCAGGACGCTATGGGGTTGCGCCGGCTGCACGAGAGTCCTGCCGTGTGGAGCGTCTATACGCCCATCGACTGCGGTGCCTGCACACCCGAACAGGCCTATAAGGCAACCGACTGGGTGATGTCGCACATTCCCCATATCCGCGTTGAGAAGTCGGGTTATCGCACCATAGCCACCTCCAACTGGATGCCCTACTCGTGGAGCATCAACAATGTGGCGGCTGCCGAGGTGATGCACACGGCGCTGGCATTCTTTGAGGCTGGCCACAGCTCATGGGGCTACGAGCTGCTCATGGGCAACGTGATGGATCAGATGTACTACGGCCAGTGTCCGGGAAACTTCGGGCAGATAAGCTACTACGACGCGGCCCGTGGTGAGTGCTACCGCGACTTCGGCGACTGTATAGGCATCAGCAGTCGCACGCTCATCCAGGGCCTTTTCGGCATCGTTCCCCAAGCTCTCGACGGTGTGTGCTATATCCGTCCCGGCTTCCCCAGCTCGTGGGACAGTGTAGCCATCACTACCCCATACCTATCTTATATATACACGCGCGCGAAAGGGGTGGAGCGTTACGACATCACCCAGAACTTCCCCCAGCCGCTGAAAATCGTGCTTCGTCAGAACTGCGGTCTTGGCAGCTATCTCGACACCGAAGGGTCCAGCGAGCTGCATCAGGTGATAGAAGTCAAGGTGGCGAAAGTCAGAGACAGACTGTCTCATCCGGTCGTAAAGGGTAGAGCATGCTTGGGAACCGAAGAGCTGACGAGTAAGGCGAAGCCACGTCAGCAGAAGCTCGACAAGCTGTTCAATGCCAGTGTCGACGACATATTCAAGAACAAGTATCTATCGCCCCGTCCGCAGACCACGACGCTGCAGATCCCCGTGCAGGGCATCGGCGAGTGGTGCCATCCTGAGCTGACGGCCGACATCAACGACTCGGTGTTCCGCTCGTTTATCGAGAAAGACCAGCTGGACATTGCCGGCATCCCCTTCCGCACACCGAAGACGGGCTGTAACATAGTCTACACGAGCCTTTGGGACAACTATCCCGACAGCGTTGCCATTCCCTTGAAAGGCCGTGCCTCGGTGGCTCATCTGCTGATGGCCGGCTCTACCAACCACATGCAAAGCCGCATAGACAACGGCCTCGTCATAGCTACCTACGATGACGGCACCCGCGACACCCTGCGTCTGCGTAATCCCGCCAACTGGTGTCCCATAGAGCAGGACTACTATGTCGATGGCAAAGCTTTTTCTACGCCAAAGCCCCGTCCTCTGCGCGTCTGCTTAGGAAAGGCTGGAGCCAACGGTCAGCCTCTTGTCAGCCGCGACCTGGGAGCAGAGCTCGGCCTCAAGGGTGCTGCCGACCGCTACATTCCCGGGGGTGCTGCCCAGATTCTGAGCATGCCGCTGAACCCACAGAAGAAGTTGCTGTCGCTCACCCTTCGCACGCTTTCCAACGACGTGGTCATAGGCATCATGGCTGTCACTCTGCAATAGAGGAGAAGAATGAAAATCCATACAAATGGGGATTGCGGGTAAATGGCAGTTATCGTAATTTTGCACCGCAAACAAGATTATTGCCATGAAGAGAAATTGCATAAGAATAACAGTGCTTGCTGTGATGGTATCAGCAGCAGCCGCAGCACGAGACCTTAAGTCGGAGACCACAACCGGCAACGCCGCAACGACAACCGCCATGTCAGACTCGTCGAGAGTCGTCGACCTTGATGAGGTGGTGGTGGTGAGCCAGCCCAAGGAACAAGTACGCCTGCGTCTGCAGCCCGTAAGCAGCTCTGTGTTTGGCGACAGTCAGCTTCAGCAGCTCAACGTACACGACCTGAGCCAGTTGTCACAGTTTGTGCCGTCGTTCGTTATGCCTCAGTACGGCTCGCGCCTCACCTCTTCCATCTATGTGCGGGGTATAGGTTCGCGCATCAACAGTCCGGCGGTGGGAGTGTATTATGACAATATTCCCCTGATGTCGAAGTCGGCCTTCAACAACCATTTCTACATGCTCGACCGTGTTGACATCTTGCGTGGGCCGCAGGGCACGCTCTACGGCCAGAACACGGAGGGTGGACTGGTGCGTGTCTATTCCAAGAACCCCATGAATTATCAGGGCACAGACATCAGGCTGGGCATAGGCACGGGCTTGTGGCGCAATGTTGAGGTGGCGCATCACCATCGTCCGTCGGAAAAGCTCGCCTTCACCGTTGCCGGATTCTATAGCGGCCTGAAGGGATTTATCGACAATCAGAACTTCTCTGAAAAAAACGACAAGACCAACGAGGCCGGCGGGAAGGTGAGGCTCATCTTCCAGCCCTCGCAGAAGCTGAAGCTGGACTGGACAGCCGACTATCAGTATGTGAACCAGAACGGCTTCGGATACGGCGAGTTTTGGCCTACGGGTAAGCTTACATCTGAAGACCCTGTGGCAGGAAACATCTACAGTCCTGCCGACATGAACGTCCAGAATCCCGCCACCACTTTTATGAATGGCTACAAGCGCAACATGCTGAACACAGGCCTTACCATAGGCTATGACCTGGGCAGCCTGCTCTTCACATCGACCACCAGCTACCAGTATCTGAAAGACCAGATGCTGATGGACCAGGACTACATGACACCCGACTACCTGCGTTTAGAGCAGCGCCAGAAGATGAACGCCCTGACACAGGAGCTTGTTCTACGTAGCCACAACGACAGCCGCTGGCAGCACACGTCAGGACTGTTCGGCGCATACCAGTGGCTGCGCACCGATGCCCCCGTAACGTTCGGCGATGCCATAACAGGACCTATCGGGGCTTCCATCACAAACGCCATGAAAACAGCCATGCAGGGCTCCATGTATCCACGCATGTATCAGCAGATGCTTCAGCAGATGATGGCCCAGGGCATGCCTCAGCCTGTGGCCGAGAAGCAGGCTGCCACTGCAGCCCAGAAGGCTGTCGACGCTGCATTGTCAGGAGTGTCGATGAGTGCCGAAATGGCGGTGCCGGAGTTATTCCGCACACCGACTATGAACCTCGCCGCCTTCCACGAGTCGAACCTGCTGCTCACCGACAGGCTTAAACTCACACTCGGACTGAGATTTAACATCGACAGGGTGAAAATAGCGTACGATGCCCTCGCCTATATGAACATGACGGGAGGCACGGCCGAAAGACAGGCTACATACCATCTGACATCGCACGTCGCCGACAGCCGCTCGAAGACCCACACGCAGCTGCTGCCAAAGGTTGGCCTGACATACAGCCTCGGCAACAGTATGGGCAACGTATATGCCATCGTGTCGAAGGGATACCGGACGGGAGGCTACAACATCCAGATGTTCAGCGACATCCTGCAGACCGACCTCAATGCACATAGGCAGGATGCCATGCGCGGCGACTACGATGTGGAACATGCCTCACAAGACTACGACAACATAGAGGAGACCATAAGCTACAAGCCTGAGGAGTCGTGGAACTACGAGGCAGGCACACACCTTAACCTCTTCGACAGCCAAGTGCAATTCGACGTCGCCCTCTACTACATGCAGATACGCAATCAGCAGCTTTCAATCATGGAGCCTAACAGCAATTATGGACGTATCATGGTAAACGCCGGCAAGAGCCACTCCTGCGGTGCGGAAATTGGCTTGCATGGCGAGGCCATAAACAATGCACTTTATTGGGGCTTGACCTACTCCTTCACAAATGCAAAGTTCGATGACTATTATGTTCCCTTTGTCCCCCAGCACACCTTCAGCTTGATGTTTGACGCCCATATCGGGAAGTTCACTCTTGGCGAAACACTCACTGGACAGGGCAAGACCTGGTGGGACGAGGACAATACCTACTACCAGCCGTTCTACGTGCTGCTCGGTGCGCATCTTGACTACGACTTAGGGCCGGTAGTGGTAAGCCTCTGGGGACGCAACCTGACCAACACACACTACAATACGTTCGCAGTAGCCTCTAACGCAGCAGGAGGCCAGCGCTACTTTGCACAGAAGGCCAATCCCATACAGGTGGGCCTTGACATCAAAATACACCTGTAGAAGAACAAGGAGCGCATAGATGAATTAATCGCCAAAAAAGTTTGGCGATTAATTTTTATTTTGTATCTTTGCACCGTTAAACCAAATAATTAACGAAATTATGGACGACTACCCGGCGGAAAACTACTGTCAGCGGGGCAAGAGGACATAGCCAACGGTGCTGTTCCTCCTGCCAAGTAACTAATTTAAACGGAGGATTAGCACAATGAAGACCTACTGGAACACTACGGGCGGGCTGAACCAACTCACAGAGTGGCAGCCGAACTGCTGGATACAGGTGACCTGCCCCACGGAGGACGACCAGCGCGAGCTGGAGGAACAATACAATATTCCCGACTATTTCCTTAGTGACATCAGCGATACCGACGAGCGTGCACGCTATGAGTACGACGACGGCTGGATGCTGATAATACTGCGCATACCATACGTAAAGGAGGTGCGCTCACGCACACCCTACACCACGGTGCCGCTCGGCATCATCCACAAGCGCGACGTAACCATCACCGTATGTTTCTATGAGACAAACATGATGATAGACTTCGTGTCGTTCCACCAGCGCCGCAGCGAAGGGTTCACCGACTATGTGGACATGATTTTCCGGCTCTTCCTCTCAAGTGCCGTGTGGTACTTGAAGCGTCTGAAGCAGATAAACATGCTTATTGACAAGGCCAAGCGCAACCTGGACCGTGAGGTGAACAACGAGAGCCTGATAGGCCTGAGCCGCCTGCAGGACTCGCTGACATACTTCAACACCTCCATCCGCGGCAACGAGACACTGCTCTCGAAGCTTAAGTTCAAGTTGCAGATCGACGAACTCGATGCCGACCTCATAGAGGACGTAGGCATCGAGATGACGCAGGCCCGCGAGCTGACAAGCATCTATTCGAACATTCTTGAGTCGACCATGGACACCTACCAGAGCATTATCAACAATAACATGAACACGGTGATGCGTACGCTCACGTCGGTGACCATCATCATGATGTTCCCAACGCTCATAGCATCGCTCTTCGGCATGAACCTCATCAACGGGTTGGAGGCCCGCTCATGGGGCTTCACCTTCGCGCTGCTGCTCAGCGTTGGCGTCTCGGGCGTGTGCTGGTGGATTTTCCGCCACAAGCGACTGGTATAACCCCAAAGAACCTAAAACATAAAAACCTGAAAAATAATGTACGACAAGGAAAGAGGGCTCTACATAGCCCATTGCTCCAAGGGAGCACTGAGTATTATCGGTAAGATGGCCAACCGGCACGGACTGATTGCCGGAGCCACAGGTACGGGAAAGACTGTCACCCTGCAGGTGATGGCCGAGTCGTTCTGTCAGGCAGGCGTGCCCTGCTTCATGGCCGACATGAAGGGCGATCTCAGCGGCATCTCGCAGGTGGGCAGGATGAGTGGCTTCATAGAAAAGCGCCTGCCAGAGTTCGGCATCGAGAACCCAGAGTTCCAGAGCTGCCCCGTGCGCTTCTACGATGTCTACGGCGAACAGGGACATCCCATGCGCGCCACCATCTCGCAGATGGGGCCGCAGCTGCTGTCGCGCCTGCTCCAGCTCAACGAGACCCAGGACGGCGTGCTCAACATTGTGTTCCGTATTGCCGACGACCGCGGCCTGCTGCTCATAGACATCAAGGACCTTCGCTCAATGCTCGACTGGGTGTCGAAGCACTCCAAGGAGTACACCACCAAATACGGAAACATCTCGGCCATGACCATCGGTGCCATACAGCGCGCACTGCTGCAGTTGGAGGCGCAGGGAGCCGACAAGTTCTTCGGTGAGCCGTCGTTCGACATCCAAGACCTTATTCAGACCGAAGGCGGCAAGGGAGTGATGAGCGTGCTGGCTGCCGACAAACTGATGCTGCAGCCCAAGCTCTACTCCACGTTCCTGCTATGGCTGCTCAGTGAACTCTACTCCACGCTGCCCGAGGTGGGCGACCTGGCCCAGCCGAAGCTCGTGTTCTTCTTCGACGAGGCTCACATGCTGTTCACCGATACCTCCAAGGCCCTGCTCGACAAGATTGAGCAGGTGATAAGACTGATACGCTCGAAGGGAGTGGGAATATATTTCATAACACAGAGTCCGTCAGACATACCGGAGAACATACTCGGACAGCTTGGCAACCGTGTACAGCATGCCCTGCGTGCCTATACGCCGAAGGACCAGAGAGCTGTGAAGACCGCTGCCGACACCTTCCGCCCCAACCCCGAATTCAAGACCGACGAGGCCATCATGAACCTTGAGACGGGTGAGGCCTTGGTGAGCTTCCTCGACGAGAAGGGAGCACCGAACATAGTGGAGCGCGCTAAGGTGCTCTTCCCACTGTCGCAGATAGGGGCCGTCACCGAGGGGCAGCGTCTCGACATAATCAAGCAGAGCCGCATCTTCGGCAAGTACGACACACCTGTTGACCGCGAGAGTGCCTTCGAGGTTCTTATGTCCGAAGCCGACCGTCAGCTGCAGGCTGCCGAGCAGGAGAAAACCGCAGCAGAGGAGGCCAAGGCCGTTGCCAAGGCAGAGAAGGAAGGTGCCAAGGCAGAGAAGGGCGAGAAAAAGAAGCCCGGGATGTTCTCGAAGATTAAGAAGGCTGTGGTTACAGCCGTCACCTCAGTGCTGGCAACGGTGCTGGCACAGTGGGTCAGCGACAAAGTGTCGGGCAAGAAGACAAAGTCGAAGACATCGGTGAAGGAGAAAGTGATAAAGAGCGCTACCAATGCCGCCACACGCACCATCACCCGCGACATACTTGGAAACCTGGTGAAGTAGTCAAAGAGTTAAAGGGCTTCCAGCCTGAGCACACTCTGCGTGGAGCTGCTGACGGCGGCGCGCTGGTCGGTGCGCAGTCCCACGAGCCACACTATGCGTCCGTCGCGGTCGGCAACCACTAACTGCCGCTGGCGGTCAACGAGCGATACCTTGTTGTCGGTAAGGAAATCGCTGACAAGTTTCTGGCCGCGCATGCCGAAAGGATGGAAACGGTCGCTTGGGGCTATGGGGCGTATGGTGAGAGGGAAAGGCACAAGGCTGGCATCGAGAGTAGCAGACATGGGCTTGCGCGACACCGTTAAGTCGGAAGTGACAGATACAGAGAATTTCCTTTTCCCGGCATATACGTACGTGCCCGTTTCGGGTATGCGCATCGGGGGCAGTTCCTTTGGCAGCGGCGCTATGAGCAACCGTCCGCGGTCTGCCACCACCTGTGCACTGTCGGAGAGGAACTGGCGGCCTACTCTTCCCTCGGCAATGCAGTCAAGCATCTGCTCGCACTGAGCCGAGGTGAAACCGCGTGTGGAGAGCTGTTCGTGGAGTATGCTCTTTGGCGAGGGGGAGGCTAACAGCGAGTCGGCAGCAATTGACAGCACGTCGCCCTCAGTGGTTATAATGTTAGCAGCCAGCCTGTCTATAGCATCGTTGTACACCTTCTCGGCCTCGGCCATGTTGCGTGCCGTACGGGCAATGGCCTCCGAGGCTCCGGGCCACAGGTCGTTGAGCATGGGGATGACCTTCAGGCGCAGCTTGTTGCGTAGCACGTCGGCCACAAGGTTGGTGGAGTCGGTAACGTATGTCTGCCCTTCAGCTTTCAGGAATTCCTCTATCTCACTGCGGCTTACGCACAGCAGTGGACGTACGATGTTGCCGTTGCGCTGACGTATGCCCGTAAGCCCATGGATGCCCGTTCCGCGAACAAGATTCATCAGCACCGTCTCCACTGCATCGTCTTGGTGGTGGGCCACGCAGATGTCGGCAGCGCCGATGTCGGCACGCAGTTGCTCGAAGTATCTGTAGCGCAGGTCGCGTGCTGCCATCTCTATGCTTACATGGTGCAGGCTGGCGTACTCTTGAGTGTCGAAGTGGGCAAGGTGCAGAGGCACTCCGTGCTCCTGGCAGAGCTGCCTGACAAACTGCTCGTCGCGGTCGCTCTCCTCGCCCCGCAGGTGGAAATTGCAGTGGGCGGCCTCTACGCGATAGTCTAAGTGCAGAAGCACAAGCAGCAGCGCCACACTGTCGGCACCGCCGCTCAAGGCCACCAAGTGCAATCCATCCGCATCAAGCAGATGTTCACTGTCTATATACCGTGCAACTCTGTTTTCCATAATCATCTAAACGCGCTCACTCCACGTATAGCACCAGTCCCTTAAGGTATTCGCCCTCAGGGTGGTATATGTTTACAGGATGGTCGGCAGGCTGGTGCAGCTGGTGCAGTATGCGCACCTTGCGCCGGGCGAGTGCTGCCGCCGTGAAGACAGCATTGCGGAAATGGTCTTTGCTTACCACCTGTGAGCATGAAAAGGTGAACAACATTCCGCCTGAAGGCAGTTTCTCGAAGGCTTTTTGGTTCAGTCGCGTATATCCTTTCAGGGCATTGTGAAGCGCGCCGCGGTGCTTGGCAAAGGCCGGAGGGTCAAGAATAATAAGGTCGTAAGTGCCTTCCGCACCGTCAAGAAACTTAAACGCATCCTCGCAGAACGCCTCGTGGCGGTTGTCGCCGTTGAAGTTTAGTTCAACATTGCGGCGTGTCAGTTCAATGGCCTTGGCACTGGAATCCACGCTGTGCACCATCTCAGCTCCGCCGCGCATGGCATAGACAGAGAAGCCACCGGTATAGCAGAACATGTTCAGCACGCGCCGGCCACGGGCGTAGTGCTCAAGCAGTGAGCGGTTGTCGCGCTGGTCTACGAAGAAGCCCGTCTTCTGGCCGCGAAGCCAGTCAACGTGGAACTTAAGGCCGTTCTCCACAGCCACGTTGTCGGCATTGCCGCCTATCAGATAGCCGTTCTCTGGCTCCATGAACGGCAGTGTTGTCTCGCTCTTGTAGTAGACGTGCCGCAGGCTGTCGCCCATCACCGCCATGAGCTGCTTGGCAATGGTGTGGCGGCACAGGTGCATGCCTATGCTGTGGGCCTGCATCACGGCAGTATGCCCATAGATGTCGATGATGAGGCCGGGCATCATGTCGCCCTCGCCATGCACCAGCCGGTAGGTAGAGTTCTCCCTTCCCGGCGTGTCGCTCACCAGACTGAGAGCCTGCCGCGCCTGTAAGGCTGAGGAAAGGCGGCGGCGCCAGAAGTCGGCGGTAATCTCTGTGTCGTTGAACGACAGCACACGAACCGTAATGGAACCCTGCTGGTAGTGGCCAACAGCCACAGGGCTGCCGTCGGCAGCCACCACTCTCACTATGTCGCCCTCGTCTATGCCGTCGTCAATATGGTGGAGCGCACCGGAGAACACCCAGGGATGGAAGCGCAGCAGGCTTTCCTCCTTGCCTCGTTTTAGATATACCTGTTTCATCGGTCTCTTGCTGTTTTGTCATTGTTGCATTTCATCCCGCCACCACTAAGTCGTATTCGCCCGTGCTCTTTAGGCGTTGCAGCTCTTCGTAGAGCATGATGCACGCCCAGGCGTCGGTGGCCGCATATCGCTTCTGCTGTTCCTTCAGCACGTCGGCCTCCCAGTTTGTCAGGCGCTCGTGCTTGCTCACCTTCTGCCCAAACAGGTTGGCGTAGAGCTTCTGCAGGCTCAGGTCCTCTACGCCTATCTCGCGCACGTGGTCCTGCAGGTCGATGAACAAGCCGGGCTTGAACTCCGACAAGCGGTAGAGCTGGTGCAGGTCGTCGTGCCACGAAAGGCCTATCTTCGGCACCGTGGTGTCTTCAAGCAGCCGCTTTACGGCCGGCGTCAAGCCTGTATAGTTAAGGCGGAAGAGGAAACAGGTGTCGTGGGTGGCCACTTGAAGCAGCGACACACGATACTGGCGTCCGCGGGTGAACGACGGGCGAGTCTCGGTGTCAACGCCCAGTATGGGCTGTGACAACAGATAGTCAACGGCGCGCTCGGCCTCGCTGGCAGAGAGAACCACAACTATGCGCCCATCGAAAACAACGCGCGGGAGCGCGGCTATCAGTGACTTGTCGTATTTGCTGTAAATCGTTTTTCTCATCGTCTCGATGCTTTCAGCCTGCAAAGGTACGAAAAAGCGCGTAAAGCACCAAATTTATTTTTGCATTTCCAAGCAAGGTGTTCAATTTGTTTTACCCATATCTGACTCGCTTACACCTCATGGAAGATTTCCATGCGCAGCCTAATGCCCCAGAGGGGCATGATAGGGGTAGCCAGCCATACAGCCATGCCGTAGGTATGGCGAAATGGCTGGTGGAATGACACCATAGAGAAGCCTGCCTTTAGGTAGGCGACCAAGACACCGTTTATCGCGTACCTACGGAACGCCCGTTACACTACCTTAATAATATTCGCTATAAGCATTCTTTTTGATGACTGCATCCATTTTGCCATAGGTCATCCCGCGCCCTTATCTGTGAAGCCTTGAAAGTATAATCGTCTTTTATGAAGCAGATACCCTGTATGTCTATTGGGTCTTGGCTGTCTTTCCTTCGAATCACTAACTCCATTTCTACACCTTCTTCCTTTAGATGCCTCACAAACTCTTTCCATGACGTTGAGTTCGCCAGTGTGTTCATGGCGATGCGGTATATATCATATTTCGTCTTCTCCGTTCCCCTTAATCGCTCGGTTTTAGTGTGTCCCTTTCCCTTTGAAAATGTCAGTCCGTACTTTCGTTTAAGCAGTTTTGAGACCTGCTCATTCCGTCTAAAATCGTTCAGGTCTGTGATGGTCTTTCCCTCATTGTTGATGCGGTTATAGACCAGATGGCAGTGAGGACTGCCATCGCAGAAACGCTCAGTACATTACCAACTATTACAACCAGTACGGTGGCAGTATCTGCTCTGCAACGATACGCTCTATCTATGGCGGTGGAACTACCACAACCTACTACGACCAATACGGCAACAGCCTCGGTTCAAGCTACGACTGGTAAGGAAATCGCTTCAACCATACTGCTGCCTCTCTCTTTCCATAGTGTAGGCATACTATAGCCATACTCAAATAGCCTGTTTGAGTAAGGCACGTAAATCCTGGTTGTCAGCCAGGAGATACTGTCAAGCACGGTTCCGTGAGAGGGGAGGGTGAAAGTCCTCCACCTATTATATAAAAGTATAGCAATTACGGTAATCCTGACGGAAGCCTTACGAGACTGTGAGATGTCAGATTAATTTCCGTGCTGTGCGGTTGAAAGACGCTGAAAGCGTCTACGCTCGGTAACCGCAGCGTCCGAATGCATAAAAGAAATGGATACTTTATAAAAAAATAAAATGATTATCCGCTATCGTACCACCAAAGCCCCAAAGGGGCAACAGA
>JAFSKJ010000112.1 GCA_017449025.1 Prevotella sp.
ATGTGAATATTATACCCGATTTATTTTCAGCCTTTAGTCTTATGAGTTCATAATGCATCCTGTCACCTTTTCCCCATTCATTCTTGTCAGTATCGAACTTACTTAGCAACGTAAGTGCGGAGTCTGGGTTATCATCGGCAATTTTACTGATCTCATCTAATTGCGCCATCATCTTTCTGCCATTGCAACTACACAATGCAGCAATCACTATACCTAAATATATAAATGTCAGTTTCTTCATCTTTTGTCAAACCATTAAGTAATATCCATTTGCTATCTTCTGATATTATTGAGTGCAAAGGTACAAAAAAGAATCGGAAAAATTTGTTTTTTCACTTTTATTTAACGGTTCTGACATAATAAAGTGTCCACAGAATTTGGTTATTTCAACAATTCTTCTTACCTTTGCAGCGATGAAGGGTCATTAAAACGGCTGGTGGCTCGGAGTCACGGGTTCTTTGAAAGCAATTCAATGCAGAACGTGGAATTGAGAACGGTCTCCAAATCGTAACCCGCGACATTTCCCAATCCCCCGAACTGCCTTTATACAAAGAAAGATTGCTTTTTCTATCCAAAATTACGAAATAAGATTTGGTTATATGGGATTTGTTTTGTAAGTTTGCAGCCGAAAAAAGTGAAAGGCAAAAGTATGAAGCGTGGACTGGTATTGGAGGGTGGGGCTTTCCGCGGACTGTTTTCGGCAGGCATCACCGACGTGATGATGGAGGCGGGGATAGCTCCCGACGGGCTGATAGGTGTGTCGGCAGGAGCTGCCTTCGGCTGTAACTACAAGTCGGGACAGCATGGGCGCGCCATTCGCTATAACAAGCGCTTTGCCCGCGACCCAAGGTACAGCGGCGTGCGCTCGCTGCTCACCACCGGCGACTACTTCAATGCCCGCTTTGCCTACCATACCATGCCTTCGGAACTTGACATTTTCGACGGGGAGGCCTTCGAGCAGAACCCGATGGAGTTCTTCGCTGTATGTACCGACGTTGAGACAGGGCTGCCGGTATATAAACAGTTGACAAAGGCTGATGACACCGCCTACGACTGGATACGTGCGTCGGCGTCCATGCCCTTGGCTGCCCGCATAGTAAGGCTGGAAGGATACCTGTTGCTCGACGGCGGTGTGACCGACAGCATCCCTCTAAAGTATTTCGAGAGCATTGGCTACCAGCGTAACGTGGTTATACTTACGCAGCCGTTGGGATATGTGAAGAAGCCCAACAGTCTGCTCCCACTTATGCGAATAGCTCTAAGAAAGCATCCTAAGATGGTTGAGGCCATAGCCAACCGCCATCTTATGTACAATGCGCAGACGGCATACGTGGCAGAGGCCGAGGCTGACGGCAGATGTCTCGTCTTGCGTCCGGACACGGCCATACCCATAGGCCATGTGTCGCACGACCCCGACGCCATGGAGCGCGTATACAACATGGGACGGGAAATGGGCCGACGGAGACTGGAGGATATAAGAGCCTTCTACGCCGGAGAAAAGGTTACTAAGCAATAAGACTATATGAGAATAGACATAATTACAGTGCTTCCGGAAATGCTCGAGGGCTTTGTCCACGAGTCGATACTTGCAAGGGCGGAGAAGAAAGGCCTGGCGGAGATAAGGCTCCACAACCTGCGCGACTACACGCTCGACAAGTGGCGCCGGGTGGATGACTACCCCTACGGAGGCAGTGCAGGCATGGTGATGCAGTGTGAACCTATAGACCGATGCATCACAGCACTGAAGGAGGAGCGCGACTACGACGAGGTGATCTTCACTTCGCCCGACGGTGAGCAGTTCAACCAGCACATAGCCAACGAGCTGTCGCTAAAGGGAAACCTTATTATACTGTGCGGGCACTACAAGGGCATAGACCAGCGCATTCGCGACCATCTCATCACCCGCGAGATTTCCATAGGCGACTTTGTGCTCACTGGCGGAGAGCTGGTGGCGGCAATGATTGCCGACGCAGTGGTTCGTGTGGTGCCCGGCGTCATTGGTGACGAACAGAGTGCCCTGTCCGACTGTTTCCAGGACGACTTGCTGGCAGCTCCTATATATACCCGCCCGGCCGACTACAAGGGGTGGAAGGTGCCTGACATATTGCTTAGCGGCAACGAAGCCAAGATACGCAACTGGGAGCTTGAACAGGCCATGGAGCGCACACGCCGGCTACGCCCGGACTTGATGAAAGAGTAGGGTGGGGAAGATATAATGACGACAACTTATACAACAAACAACAAGTTTCTTCGATTAGGGAAGGAATATGTTGTTTAAAGTTGTCTAAGTTGTCGTCAAAACAAAAAGAATTGGTTGTTTTTGCAGCGTCCTATCCGAGATACTTCATCAGAATCTTGGCGTTGCCCGAGTCGCGGAGCTTGGCAATGCTCTTCTCGCGAATCTGGCGTACGCGCTCTCGGGTGAGGCCTAACTGGTCGCCGATTTCCTCCAGTCCCTTCTCGTGGCAGCCAATGCCGAAGCATTCGCGGATGATTGTTATCTCGCGGTCCTTGAGCACCTTGTTGAGTACAGAGTTAAGCTCCTGGGCCATTGACTCGTGGTCTACATGGCGGTCGGTGCGCGAATCTTCGCCAGATGCCATCACGTCGAGCATGCAGTTGTCTTCGCCGTCCTGGAATGGTGCGTCGATGCTGACGTGGTGTCCGTCGGCCATCATTGACTGCCCGATTTTCTCCTCGTCGATGTTTGTCGCCTCGCTAAGCTCGCTCACCGACGGGTGGCGCTGGTGCTCCTGCTCGAACTTGTTTATCTCGTGGCTTATTTTGTTAAGGGAACCGACTTGATTCAGGGGCAGGCGCACAATACGACTCTGCTCGGCAATAGCCTGCAGAATGGACTGGCGAATCCACCAAACGGCATAGGAAATGAACTTGAAGCCTCGCGTCTCGTCGAACTTCTGTGCTGCCTTGATAAGTCCGATGTTACCCTCGTCGATGAGGTCGGTAAGCGTCAAACCCTGATGCTGGTACTGCTTTGCCACCGAGACCACGAAGCGGAGGTTTGCCGTCACAAGCTTGTCCTTGGCTCGCTCGCCCTCAGGGCCGCCCTTGCGAATCTTCTGTGCCAGCTCAATCTCCTCGTCGATGCTGATAAGCGGAGCGCGACCGATCTCAACCAGATATTTGTCTAATGCCTCACTTGAACGGTTGGTGATACTCTTCTGAATCTTTAGTTGTCTCATCTTTGTTACCTTAATGTTTTCGTTTAACTACTTGAAAATCAAGTTTCTATCTTAATATACCTTATAAAGCGCCGCAAAGTTACAAAAAAAATCCGTTCGTTGTACTCTTTTTAACAACTTTTTTGATAATTGTGCCGTGCTCTTCTCTGAGGCCGTCTTGCGTAAAGCTTGGCGATTTGCAAACTGTGCTTTGCATTATGGGGCACAGAGCGTAAAAAAAACATAAATTAGTGGATAAGCATTATGCATTCACAATAAATATTTGTAATTTTGCAGTCACGATAACGAAACAAGTAATACATAAATCAATTATCAAAGTTATGACTATCAACGAATTCAACTTTGCCGGCAAGAAGGCAATTGTGCGCGTTGACTTCAACGTGCCCTTAGACGAGAATGGAAAAATCACAGACGACACCCGTATCCGCGGTGCACTGCCCACACTGAAGAAAATACTCGCTGACGGTGGAGCCGTAATCATCATGAGCCACATGGGTAAGCCAAAGGGTAAGGTGAATCCCAAGCTCTCGCTGGGTCAGATACGTGAGGCTGTAGAGAAGGCTCTCGGCGTTCCCGTGGCTTTCGCCGCAGACTGCGCCAAGGCACAGGAGGATGCCAAGGCCCTGAAGATGGGTGAGGCCCTGCTGCTTGAGAACCTGCGCTACTATCCTGAGGAAGAGGGCAAGCCCGTAGGCGTGGAGAAGGGCACTCCTGAGTACGACGAGGCCAAGAAGGCCATGAAGGCCAGCCAGAAGGAGTTTGCAAAGACACTTGCTTCATACGCCGACTGCTATGTGATGGATGCCTTTGGCACCGCTCACCGCAAGCATGCCTCCACTGCCGTCATTGCCGACTACTTTGACGCCGACAACAAGATGCTCGGCCTGCTGATGGAGAAGGAGGTGCAGGCTGTGGACAATGTGCTGTCGAACATCAAGCGCCCGTTCGTGGCCATCATGGGTGGCTCGAAGGTGTCTTCAAAGATTGGAATCATCGAGAACCTGCTCGGCAAGGTTGACAAGCTTATCCTTTGCGGCGGTATGACTTATACTTTCGCAAAGGCCCACAATGGTGAGATTGGCAACTCTATAGTGGAGCTCGACAAGTTGGACGTTGCCCTCGGCGTAGAGGAACTGGCAAAGAAGAACGGCGTGGAGCTGGTGCTGGGAACAGACTGTACAGCCACCAACGGCCTGGACTTCGGTACAATGACTGTTAAGCCCGGCTCGGAGATTATCAACTGCCCCAGCAACAAGGTTCCTGCCGGATTCGAAGGCGTTGACGCCGGTCCTGAGAGCCAGAAGGCATTTGCCGAGGCCATTGCAGGTGCAAAGACCATTCTGTGGAACGGGCCTGCCGGTGTGTTTGAGTGCGATAATTTCACAGCTGGTAGCCGTGCCATAGGCAATGCTATTGCAAAGGCAACGGCCGAGGGTGCTTTCTCGCTCATTGGTGGCGGTGACTCCGTGGCTTGTGTAAATAAGTTTGGCCTGGCCGACCAGGTGAGCTACATCTCTACCGGTGGTGGTGCCCTGCTTGAGGCCATCGAGGGTAAGGTGCTTCCTGGCGTAGCAGCAATAAAGGGATAGTAACAATCTGCCAAGCATGTAAAAGGGCTGCGCATACGAGACAATCTCTGGCGCAGCCCTTTTACTGTAGGTTTATCGAAGAGGCATAACAGCTTGTCGGCTATTCGCTTACATTTCCTTTTATGTAGTCTTCGGCAAAGCGTATGCCCTCGGCACTCTTACTGAACTTTGTTTGCAGGAATGCTTCGTATGTCTTGCCTGCCTCATCCTTGCGGCCTAAGTTGTCGAGCGCAAGAGCCTTGTAGATGGTGTACCGGCCTACCTGTCTGTCGACATATATGGAATCTATTCCAGTGTGGTTTTCGTATTCCATGAGCAAATCGCCGAAGCTCCTCGTGTAGTAGAGGGCTTCTTCGTACTTCTTGGAAACGACGCAGTAATAGGCAATGTTCACCATTCCGGCTATGGCATCTTTGTAGGCCTGGTCGCTGTGATTCCTGTCTATGTTTTGTTGATGCTTTTCACAGGCACGCAGCAGTCTGGAGTTTTCTTCGCCCTCAGACTGTCCTAACGTGATTTGGCACAGTCCAATGTAAATGAGCAGGTTTGCATAGTCGCTTGTGGTGTCGCATTTCAGTGCCTCTGTTCTTTCCACCACGGGCTGAGCCAGCTTGAGCACACCGTCGTAGTCTTTG
Organism: Prevotella sp.; assembly: GCA_017449025.1. Taxonomy (GTDB): domain Bacteria; phylum Bacteroidota; class Bacteroidia; order Bacteroidales; family Bacteroidaceae; genus Prevotella. Next base: position 5,428 of record JAFSKJ010000112.1, read on the forward strand.
TCAAGGGTCAGTATGTTGCTAAGGTGGCTTGCGGCCTTGACATAGTTGCTCAGGTCTTCCGCATCGGTGCTTTTCTCGCTTTCCTGTATAGCAGCCTTCCAGTATTCCACAGCCTCCTGCTTCCTCTTGGTGCGGTCACAGGCGTATCCGCGCCAGTAGTTGGCGCTTGACGGTAGCAGCTCGCCAGTCTTTTCCAGACTGTCTGTCAGGTGTAGCAACTTGTCATAGTCCTTTGCCTTATAGGCAGCATCAATCAGGCTAAGTGCTCCGTCGGTGCTTTTCCTTTCCTCCGAACATCCGACAGTCAGCATGGCGGCAATGCCAATAACTATTGAAAGCACAGTCAGTTTCATCGTTATAGCACCGTGAAGAGTGGATTATTTAGCCTTTTTGGCAGCTTTCTCAGCTTTCTTTAAGGCTTTTTCGGCTTCAACCTTTGCCTTGGCAGCTTTCAGGGCGAGCTTGCTGTCTTCAGGAGCCTGTGCCGACTGCTCTTCCAGCTTCTTGGCCTTTGACTGTGCCTTTTCTGCATTGTCCTTGGCTTTCTCAGCCTGTTTTGCCAGCTTCTTGCGCTTTTCAGCCTCTTTCACTTTCTTTTTCTCTGCGGCCTCTTTCTTCTTAATGGCCTTTTCCTGCTTCTTGGCTTCCTTGGCTGCCTTCTTTGCAGCTTCGTCGGCGCTTTTCTTAGCCAGCATCTCTGCCTGCTGTTCTGGTGTGAGCACGTCTTGTGCGTGCACACTCGGGGCACACACTGCACACAGCAGTGCCACGCCCATTGTCATTAATAATTTCTTCATAGTCTTTGTTTTTATTTATATTAATAATAAGGTGTAGTCTGTGTTAATGCTACCGCAGACAAACAACTAATCTATATTCCTCCGCTTTGCAACAGGGAACGCGGGCGACCACGCCCGCATCTGTGGCGGGCTATGACGCCCGCGTTGCATGATTTGGACGCTGCAAAGATACAAAAGTTTTTCGTAACAGGCAAATTAATTTACGTTTTAACGTTTAAATACTAATATTGTTTAATTCTTGACATCTATGTTTGGCTGTTTCGCGGAAAATGAGTAATTTAGCCGACCTAAATGGAATATTCACCTAAAACTATTCGATATGAAGATTTATCAGACAAACGAAATCAAAAACATTGCACTCATTGGCAGTGCGGGTAGCGGCAAGACCACTCTTGCCGAAGCAATGGTCTACGAAGCCGGCATCATCAAGCGTCGCGGCACCGTAGATGGTAAGAACACTATGAGCGACTACTTCCCCGTGGAGCAGGAGTATGGCTACTCGGTCTTCTCGACCGTCTTCCACACAGAGTGGAACGGCAAGAAGCTGAACATCATCGACTGTCCGGGTTCCGACGACTTCGTGGGCGGTGCCATCACGGCCCTGAACGTCACCGATCAGGCCGTCATCGTTGTCAACGGCCAGTACGGCCCGGAGGTGGGCACGATGAACGCTTTCCGCAACACCGAGAAGCTTAAGAAGCCCGTTATCTTCCTCGTGAACCAGCTTGATCGTGACAACTGCGACTTTGACCAGATTCTTACCCAGCTGAAGGATGTCTATGGCCCGAACTGCGTTCCCGTTCAGTATCCTATTGCAACGGGAGCCGGATTCAATGCTGTCATCGACGTGCTGCTGATGAAGAAATATTCATGGAAGCCGGAGGGCGGTGCTCCTATCATTGAGGACATTCCCGCCGACCAGCTTGACAAGGCCAAGGAGATGAAGGCTGCCCTCGTTGAGGCTGCTGCTGCCGGCGACGACACGCTGATGGAGAAGTTCTTCGAGACAGAGGACCTGACTGAGGACGAGATGCGCGAGGGCATCCGAAAGGGGCTTGTCACGCGTTCCATCTTCCCTGTGTTCTGCGTATGCTCTGGCCGTGACATGGGTGTGCGCCGCCTGATGGAGTTCCTCGGCAATGTTGTGCCCTTTGTCAGCGACATGCCTGTAGTGAAGAATGCTGCCGGCAATGATGTTCCAGCCGATTCTTCTGCTGCCACTTCCCTCTATTTCTTCAAGACTGGTGTAGAGCCTCATATTGGTGAGGTGAGCTACTTCAAGGTTATGAGCGGTGCGGTGAAGAGTGGCGACGACCTGACAAATGCCGACCGTGGCTCGAAGGAGCGTATCGGTACACTCTATGCCTGTGCTGGTGCCAACCGCATACAGGTTGATGAGCTGAAAGCCGGCGACATAGGATGCACCGTGAAGCTGAAGGACGTGAAGACTGGCAACACCCTTAACGGCAAGGATGTTGACAATAAGTTTGACTTCATAAAGTATCCCAACTCGAAGTTCTCGCGTGCAATCAAGGCCGTCAACGAGTCGGAGACCGAGAAGATGATGGCTGCTCTGCAGAAGATGCGCCAGGAAGACCCGACATGGGTGGTTGAGCAGTCTAAGGAGCTGCGCCAGATTATTGTACATGGCCAGGGTGAGTTCCACCTGCGCACGCTGAAGTGGCGTATGGAGAACAATGAGAAGATACAGATTACGTTTGAGGAGCCTAAGATTCCATATCGTGAGACTATATCGAAGATGGCCCGCGCCGATTATCGCCATAAGAAGCAGTCGGGCGGCTCAGGACAGTTCGGTGAGGTACACCTCATCATTGAGCCTTACACCGAAGGCATGGAAGACCCCACATCGTTCAACATCAACGGACAGGAGTTCAAGATGAACATCAAGTCGAAGGAAGAAATAGACCTGGAGTGGGGTGGTAAGCTGGTGTTCCTCAACAGCGTTGTCGGCGGTGCTATTGATATGCGCTTCATGCCCGCCATTCTGAAGGGTGTGATGCAGCGTATGGAGCAAGGCCCGCTCACCGGCTCGTATGCCCGTGACGTTCGCGTCATTGTCTACGACGGTAAGATGCACCCGGTGGACTCCAACGAGCTTTCGTTCATGCTTGCTGCCCGCAATGCATTCTCGATGGCCTTCCGCGAGGCCGGTCCCAAGGTTCTTGAGCCTATCTTCGACCTTGAGGTGCTTGTTCCTGCCGACTATATGGGCGACGTAATGAGCGACCTGCAGGGGCGCCGCGCCATCATCATGGGTATGGACTCTGAGGCTGGCTACCAGAAGCTTGTGGCAAAGATTCCGCAGAAGGAGCTTGCAAGCTACTCTATCGCGCTCAGCTCCATTACGGGTGGCCGCGCTTCGTTTACCACTAAGTTCTCTAACTATGAGCTTGTGCCCAACGACATCCAGCAGGCACTTATCAAGCAACATGAGGAAGAGACAAAGGATGAAGATTAATCCCTCCCCCGGCCAACCTGCCTGTTCGACGCTAACGGGCAGAGTTGGCATTATTGAGAGAGGCTGCACAATTGTGCAGCCTCTCGTCTTCACTGATTAATGATTTCTCTTCAGGGCTTTTTCCTGTTTCCTTGTTAAAGGGTGTCTTGCTCGTTGGGCTTAAAGGCTTTGTTCTCTTCCTTCAGGTAAATCTGCAAGTCACTGAAGTAGCCCGTGGTCTGCAGCTCTTTCAGCTGCGACTTGGCCGTTTCCTCGTTGGTATACTCCTTGGCACTTGCCAAGTGGTTGGTGAATTCGAGCTTCTTCATCTCTGTGTCAAGCACAGAAATCCACTCGTCTTTTACTCTGTCTCCAATAACATATTTCTTTGTCATAGCTTTTACCCTTACTTTATTATATTGTTAATGTTAGAACAGCTTGTTAGGATAGATGCCCTCGTCAACGAGGCTCTGTATGCGGTCTACGGTGGCTTGGCGGTCGGCAGCGTATGTCACGCCGAACCACTTCGATGTGGTGTCAAGCACTTCACAGGTGGCAGTACCCTCGTTGATAAGCTTGTTTACCATGAGCGGGATGAAGAATTCGGCCTTCAGGTTCTCCATGTTCTTCGGATCGCTGAGGAACTCCTTGAAGTAAGCTTCTGAGTGGTTGAAGTAGTCGGGAGTGAAGCCCCACATGTTCATCGACACAGGAACATTCTCCTCCAATGGCTGCCATTCGCCCTGTTCGTCCTTGAACTTGATGGTGCCGTCGATGCGCATAATCTCTGTGCGCTCCACCACGTCGGTAAGGTGACGCTTGTCGTTGTATGTGCACACACCGCGAGCCACGCTTCCGTTTTCGCTCAGGGTGTTGCAGCAGCGGAATCCCACCATGGCATATTCGTTGCATGAACCTTCCTTGAGCGAGCTGAGGAACTTGCCTATCTGCATGAAGGCGTCACGACCGTAGAAGTCGTCGCAGTTAATAACGCAGAACGGCTCCTTTATGATGTCCTTACCCATGAGCACTGCATGGTTGGTGCCCCATGGCTTTTGGCGGCCCTCAGGAACGCTGAACCCCTCGGGCAGTGCGTCGAGAGCCTGGAAGCACAGTTCGCAGGGAATCTGCCCTTCATATTTGGAGAGAATCTGTGTGCGGAACTGATCCTCAAAGTCTTTGCGGATTACCCACACAATTTTTCCGAAGCCAGCCTGGATGGCATCGTAGATGCTGTAGTCCATGATGGTCTCTCCGTTTGGTCCGAGGCCGTCGAGCTGTTTCAGTCCGCCGTAGCGGCTACCCATTCCGGCGGCAAGTAAGAAAAGAGTTGGTTTCATAAGCTTGTATTGTTTAATAAGAGTTGTCTCTTGCTTTAAGGGTTACTTGGCATAGGCCACGCTGCGCGTCTCGCGTATGACAGTGATCTTCACCTGTCCGGGATATGTCATCTCGTTCTGGATCTTTGATGCAATCTGTCCGCTGAGTGCCTCTGTCTCGGCATCGTCCATCTTGTCTGCGCCGACAATCACGCGCAGCTCTCTACCAGCCTGGATGGCGTAGGTCTTGGTAACACCGGGATAGCTCATGGCTATGGCCTCAAGGTCGTTCAGTCGCTTGATGTATGCCTCAACAATCTCGCGTCTTGCACCGGGGCGAGCACCGCTGATGGCATCGCACACCTGTACAATGGGTGCCAACAGCGTCTGCATGTCCATCTCGTCGTGGTGGGCACCGATGGCGTTGCAGATGTCGGGCTTCTCCTTGTATTTCTCTGCTATCTTTGCTCCGTAGAGTGCGTGTGGCATCTCGCTCTCCTCATCGGGCACTTTGCCTATGTCGTGAAGCAGTCCGGCGCGCTTGGCCTTCTTTGGGTTCAGTCCCAGCTCCGATGCCATCACGGCGCAGAGGTTTGCTGTCTCGCGTGCGTGCTGCAGAAGGTTCTGTCCGTATGACGAGCGGTACTTCATCTTGCCCACAATGCGAATGAGCTCTGGGTGCAGGCCGTGTATGCCGAGGTCGATGGCAGTGCGCTTTCCTGTCTCAATGATTTCATTCTCCAACTGTTTCTTCACCTTGGTCACCACTTCCTCGATGCGGGCGGGGTGAATGCGACCGTCGCTGACAAGCTGATGCAGCGCGAGGCGGCATGTCTCGCGGCGGATGGGGTCGAATGCAGAGATTACTATGGCTTCAGGAGTGTCGTCTACCACTATTTCCACGCCGCACGCAGCTTCCAGGGCGCGGATGTTGCGTCCCTCGCGGCCAATCACCCGGCCTTTCACGTCGTCGTTGTCTATATGGAACACTGACACTGAGTTCTCCACGGCAGTCTCGGTTGCAACGCGTTGAATGGTCTGTATCACTATTTTCTTGGCCTGTGCGTTGGCGTTGAGCTTTGCCTCGTCCATAATCTCGTTGATGTAGGCGGCGGCATCGGTGCGTGCCTCGTCTTTCATGGCCTCCACAAGCCTGTTCTTAGCCTCCTCAGCGCTTAGCCCCGACAGCTCTTCGAGCTTTTCACGCTCTTTCAGTTGCATTTTCTCCAGCTCCTCCGTCTTCACGGTGAGCAGCTTCTTCTCGTTGTCCAACCGCTGCTGCTGCTGGTCCAGTTCGCCCTTACGGCGTCCTAACTCGTCCTGCCGCTGGTTGAGCGACATTTCGCGCTGCTTGAGTTTGTTCTCGCTCTGCTGGAAGTGCTGGTTGCGCTGCTGCACTTCTTTCTGCAGTTCGCTCTTCTTGTTGAGGAATTTCTCCTCCACCTCGAGCAGTTTCTTCTTCTTGATTACTTCGGCCTCCTTCTCGGCTGCCTCTACCATTTCGTTATATTTCCCCTTGATGACGTGGCGGAAAATAAAGTAGCCGCCGATGCCTCCCAGTACGAGAGCCACCACAGCAACAATAACTGTTATTAATTCCATATAATTATTTATGTTTATAATGATTTGAATATTCTCACTTTAAGGCGTCTTCAATCTCAGAAGTCAGTTTCAGGAGAATATCATCGTAGGGGGCGGTGTCGTTCTTTGCGCGCTCCATCTCATATTTCAAGCCAATATCAACCAAGGTTAGCAGAGATATGGTATGGTCGCTTCTGAGTCCCTTGAACACCTGCGCATACTTGTTGTAGGTGTCTGTAACAAGGTCGCGTGCACGACGGTAGTACACCTCTTCCTCCGGTTTCACGTAAACGTCGATTTTCTCGTCGTAAACGAACAGGCTAATATGTTGTTTCCCTTGTTTTGCTTCTGCCATCGCTTTATTTTCTCTTACTTTTTATCGCTTAAGATAGCAATGCACTTGTTGACGTCTCTGATCAAGCCTGCCAGACGGCTCTTTGCTCCTTCCAGGTCGTGGTCGGTAATCTCCATCATCTTGGCCATTTTCAGGGAGTTGTAGTCATTGGTCTGCTGAGCTGATTTGGCTTCAAGCAACTTTATGTCCTGCTCGCACTTCTCCACCATGGCGTACAGTTCCTGATTCTCTTTCTTCAGCTCTTGGAACCGAAGTATCATCTGCCGTACACGTGTGGCAAATACAGTTATAGCCTGCTCATTCTGACTCATTGTTCTACATTTCTTCCGCAAAGGTAGGCAAATTCTGTGTAAACCACTGCTTATTTGCTGTTTATTTAATAATAATTAAAGTTTTTGGGCGGGTTGAAGATGGAAAAGGGCGGGAAAGAGTGAGAAAGTGTGTTGCTGAAAAGTATTAAATTTCGTAAAACATGCTTTGGTTTGGATTTTTGTTTGTACCTTTGCACCGCTTTTATGAACATGGCCCCGTTTTTCCAGTTGTCATGTCGAAGAGCGCACTATTGGAGAGATGCTCGAGTGGCTGAAGAGGCACGCCTGGAAAGCGTGTAAACGTCAAAAGCGTTTCCCGGGTTCGAATCCCGGTCTCTCCGCAGGAAGAGGGGATTCAAAGCTTTCAGGAGAAAGCGTCTTTCTAATCCCGGTCTCATTTATACCTTATTATTATTGTGCGCGCGTAGTAATCTACTCAGCACCCTCAAGATGAGTGTCCCATTCGGGATAGAAATCGAACAAATCTTACAAAAAAGATTTGAATAGATTTTTAATATTTCTCGTCGTAGACATAAATATTCATAAAAGAAGGCTAAAAAACTCGATCAACTCTTTTTTCGTCAAAAAAGAAGTAACTTTGCACCGAATATGTAAAGAAGTGACGATGAGAGAAGGCATAAATATTATTATAAAGATGCTATGCGCTGTGCTGGCCTTTGCGGGCTGCACGAATCAAGATTGTAGCAAGGAGGCAATGACTCTGAGCAAAGAGATTATCAACGAGGGTTCAATCGACGTTGAACATTCTTTAGCGCGGGTGGATAGTGCGGAACATGCTGGTTTGTTCACGGCAGTACGCGCCAATACCGTTAAAGCCATGATCTCTTTTAATGCCGACCGGCGACGGATGGCGGCCTATTACGCCGAGAAAGCCATTGCAGCAGAGAAGGAGCAGGCCGTGACTACATCCGCTGATAGCAATCTATATTGCAAGGCTTGCTGGCTTCTGGGCAACAGTGCATACGCCGATGGCGAGTACGGAAAATCGCTCGCGCTGTCCAAGGAAATCTTGGCATTTGTGGGTGATGGCACAACACCTAAGGATATAGAGGTGAAGTGCAGGGCACTGACGCAGATGGCAGATTGTGAAAAC
>JAFSKJ010000015.1 GCA_017449025.1 Prevotella sp.
CCAGCAGCAGTATAGGGCGACCCCTTCAGGGTCGTTGTCCTCCCCTCTGCTTCTCCGGGGGTGCTTCGCACCACCCGGTTATTTAGAGGTGACCGCGTTGCGGTCATACTGCTGTTCAACCGCACAGCACGAAAAATTATGGAGATTACACTCTTATTAGGGTTGCTTATTGGTCGGGGTTCTCAACGTATCCCTGATATTCTGGCGCGAGCGACGACATGACCGAGTCGTAGGCCTGCCGCATGGTGGCCTCCACGTTCTCACTGCCCTGGCCTGTGGGGTAGATGGGCTGGTGGATGGTGAGGTGCAGCGGATGCCAGTGGGCGAAGTGGAAGTCGCGGGTGCGCGGCATTATGTTGAACGAGCCGTTGATGGTCAGCGGCACTACGGGCAGCTGCAGTTCGTCGGCAAGTGCGAAGGCACCCTTGCGGAACTTCCCCATGTGGCCGGTGAACGAGCGTGCACCCTCAGGGAAGACGGTTACTGAGTAGCCCTGCTGGAGTATGCGGCGTGCATCCTCGTAGGTCTTGCGGATTTTGCTTGGCCCGCTTTTGTCTACGAATATCTGGTGTGAACGCTCGCATGCGAAGCCCACGAAAGGAATCTTGCGCAGCGATCGCTTCATCATCCACTTGAAGTTGCGGCCAAGGTATCCGTAGATAAGGAAGATGTCGAACGCTCCCTGGTGGTTGGCCACGAAGACGTACGATTGCTTCTCTTCCAGATTCTCGCGCCCCTCCACCTTGATTGGCAGCAGCAGTGTTCGTACCACCACCTTCGACCACCACCTTCCAGGGTAGTAGCTCCAGAAGTGTCCGTTGCCAATGGTGCAGCCAATGGCCACCTCAAGGGCAGTGAGTATGGTTGAGATGATGAACACTGGCAGGAACACCACTATCTGGTAAAAACAGTACAGGATTCTCATATTTCTATTTCTTTTTTAGTGTTATTACAACTATCTCGCCCTTCTGTCCGAAGCGGAATGGGATAAGCGCGCCTACACCCACCGATACGTTTATCCATCGGCCGTTCTCTTCGTACAGTCCTGCAGCTTCCTTGTAGCGCAGCGAGGCTGGCGTCCATCCGAACAGTGAAAACTGTCCGCCGTGGGTATGCCCGCTGAGCGTAAGCTGCGCATGGGTTTGGGGCAGTATCTTGCGGCGCCATGACGTGGGGTCGTGCTCGAGCAAGATGGTGAAGTCTGTGGGGCTGGTGCCGCTGAGCGTCTTGGCTGCGTCGCCCAACTGGGGGAAGCGCCCTTCACCGTCGTTCTCCATGCCAGCAACGACTATGCTGCCATTCTTGCGGCTGACACGGCGGTGCTCGTTGAGCAGCACTGTCCAGCCCAATTGCTTCTGGAGGCTTATGGTCTCTCGGCAGTTGGCCACCTTTACGGCCTCGTCGCAGTCCACGTAATCGGCATAGTCGTGGTTTCCGAGCACGGAGAATATTCCGTCGCGGGCTTTCAGTTCAGCAAGCAGGTCAAGATGCGGGTATATGTCCTGTGGCTGGGTGTTCTGCATGTCGCCGGTAAAGGCTATCATGTCAGGCCGCTGTGCATTGATGCTGTCCACCATCTGCCGCAGCAGTTCCTGGCGGGCACCGCGGAGTGTGCCTACGTGGGCATCGCTGAACTGCACTATGCGATAACCGTCGAAGGCCTTGGGCAGGTCGCTGAACGACAACTCCACGCGGCGCACTTTAATGTCGTAGAAACCTGCTGAAGAGCCATATATAATAATGTATATAGCCGCTACTGCTGCCAACAGTCCTATCAGGTTGCCGTAGTTCCTGCGGCGGCGCTGCAATGCCGGTCTGTGTAACATGCGGTTAAGGTTGCCGAACATGCGTCCCAAGGTCGAACAGATGGCAAAGATTGCCTTTGGCACCATGAAGAGGCAGTATGTGAACAGGAACAGCTCTATTTCCCCTTGGCTCTCGCCGAGAAAACCTTTTACGAGCGACAGTTTCACGCACCATGCTCCCAAGGCTATTGAAGGCAGCCACCATAACAGCTGTGCCCACCAAGGCTTGTGGCGCAGGAACCGCATGTGGAAGAAGGCATCGGTGATTACTATCAGCAGGAGTAAGGGGATTATTGCTCGTGATATCATGTGTAGGGTGGGGTTATAGGTTAGAAGCCAGGAATCGGCGCATAAGCTGCAGCGGCAGTCCGCGACGACGGGCGTAGTCGGTAAGCTGGTCGGTGCCTATCTTGCCTATGGAGAAGTAGCTGGCATGCTTGTGGGCCAGCATCAGGCCGCTCACACTGGCGTGTGGCTTCATGGCTCCACTCTCCGTGAGGCGTATGCCGATGGTGGAGAAATGGAGTAAACGGTCGAGGAGGAAGTTAAGGCTGGTGTCGGGCAGCGATGGATAGCCTACGGCGGGGCGTATTCCCTGATAGTGCTCGGCATGCAGCTCGTGGGGTGACAGTTGCTCGTCGGGCGCATAGCCCCAGTAGTGGGTTCTCACCTCTTGGTGCAGTTTTTCCGCAGCAGCCTCAGCCAAGCGGTCGGCCAGCAGTTGCATCATCATCTTCTGGTAGGGATCTGCGTCGAAGTCGGTTTCCATTCCCATATCGACCGTTGTGGCGAATAGTCCTATCTGCGCCGTCGGAGGCAATGGAGAGGGTAGGGGCTTCCCTGCCGGGAATATGAAGTCGGCCATGCACAGATGGTCGCTGTCGGCCTGCTGCTGTCGCAGCATGGGCAGTCGCTCAATGTTGCCGTCGCCGGTGTTGACCAAGATGTCGTCGCCGTCGCTGCAGGCATTGGCTATCAGGAAGATGGCATGGGCATGGTAGTGGTTGCCTATCTTGTCCAGCGCCTTTTCTGCCTCACCGTGCAGCTGTCTCTGCTTGTCGGCGTCGGTAAGTTGCCAGGCATGGTAGAAGTAAAGCCAGTTGATGTAAGGCTCCAAGGTGCTAAGGTCGTAGGTGATTTTCATCTGAAGGTTACGGCTTGGCCTATATAATTATGGTCTAATTGCCCGTTGGCGTATACGGAGTGGCCGTTGCATAGTGTCTGCTCTACGCGCCACCGGAAAGTCCGACCCTCTACCGGACTCCATCCGCAACGGCTGACAATACAGTCGGTGGTTACTTCCCACGGCGAGTCGGGGCGCACAATGGTTATGTCGGCCTTGTAGCCTGTGCGCAGGAATCCTCTGCCTTTCACTTCGAACAGCTCTGCCGGGTTGTGGCTCATAAGGCGCACCAAGCGGTCGATGGTGAGCACTCCCTCGTCGACCAAGCCGAGCATGCTTACGAGCGAGAACTGTATCATGGGCATTCCCGAGGCAGCCTTTGCGCAGCCGCCCTCTTTCTGCGAGAGCAGGTGTGGGGCGTGGTCGGTGCTGACGGTGGTTATACGTCCGTCGGTGAGTCCCTGTCGCAGGGCGTTGCAGTCGCTGAAGTTCTTTATGGCGGGGTTCACCTTGATGCGTGTGCCAAGTTGCGAGTAGTCGGTGAGTGAAAAGAGCAGGTGTCCCACGGTGGCCTCGGCTGTCAGCGTGTGGATGCAGTTGGCGGGAATCATCTCCAGCTCTGCTGCTGTTGAGATGTGTGCGATGTGCAGGCGTGCCTTGTTGGTGACAGCCAGCATGATGGCTTTCATTGTCGAGCTTAGGCATGCCTCTTCCGAGCGTATGAGCGGGTGCAGTCTTACGTCAGGGTCGTCGCCATACTGCTCTCGGAAAGCTTCCATGTTGCGGTTTATAATGTCGGTGTCCTCGCAGTGTGCCATGATGGGCATCTTGCTGCCCACGGTGCTGAAGATGCGGTTGAGTGCCTCGTCGCGGTCAACGAGCATGTTTCCTGTCGACGAGCCCATGAACAGTTTTATTCCAGGAACGCTGTGCACGTTAACCTGTGCCAGGAGTTCTGCGTTGTCGTTGGTGGCTCCGAGGAAGAATGAGTAGTTGACGTGGCTTTTCTTCCGCGCTATGGCGTGCTTTGCCTCGAGTGCCTCAAGGGTGGTGGTCTGCGGCACGGTGTTTGGCATGTCGAAGTATGTGGTCACACCGCCCGCTGCTGCCGCCAGGCTCTCGGTGCTTATGTCGGCCTTCTCGGTTAGTCCCGGTTCGCGGAAGTGTACGTGGCTGTCGATTACTCCTGGCAGCACAAAGCATCCTGCCGCGTTGATGCGGCTGTCAAAAGTGCCTTCAATGGGCTTGCTTCCCTCGATGATTTCCGATATGTACTCGTCGTCGATGACTATTGAGCCTCTGAACGTGTGCTCTTCGTTTACTATTGTTCCTCCTTCTATTATAGTCCTCATAGTGTCGTCATTGTGTCTGCCTGAAGTGTCATGGCATGCTTGTGGTGTCGGCGGGCATGGTCAGCTGGGGTTGCTCACTTGGGTTCTCGCCAGGTATCATGTCAAGCTGCCGTGCCTGGTTCTCTGTGGCCGTCTGGTAGTAGTCTTTTACGTAGGGGTCGTTTTTGAACTTGTCTGAAGCCTTGCTCATAATCTCCTCTATCTGTGGTGTCAGCACGGGATAGCGGAAGCCGCTGGTCATCATCATGAACACTCCAGGGCCGAGCACGTTGTCGAAGTTGTCGATGATGAAGTGTGTCACCAGTGAGTCCTCCCGCTTGTCAATGGTTGTGGCCTCGGAGATGAGTGTCCTGTTGATGACGTCCTCGTCGATGCCCTCCAACAGCATCTGGCTGTGCTTGTGCGACAGTTCAGCGCGCTGGTTCGACAGCTGGTTGTGCAGGTCAATGAATTCGTAGAGCAGGTCGTTGAGCGGAGTGCCGTGCACGGTCTGCGTGGCCTTGTCGAGGCGTATGTTTATCTCGCCCTCTTCGAGCACCACAGGCATTATTCCCTCGTCGTCCATGAACAGGTTGGCCATGCGCACTGTGTCGAGCAGTCCGGCAAAGCGGAACTTGCCGTGCACCACGTCGCAAGAGTCAATGCTCTTCAGCTCATTGTCCTTGATGGTTTTCAGGTAGAGCTTACTGCCGTCGAGTGCTGAAATCGACGACGAGCCTGACACGGAATACGACTCAGCGCAGGATGTCAGTGTCGAAATGGCTATTACCGCATAGAGTATCTTGTTCATATTTGTTTTCTGTTTCTACTTTCGTCAGTGCAAATGTACAACGATATATTGAAGTAGAGAAAAAAATTTGCGCAATTTAAAACAATTGCGCAATCTTTTATAGTTTTTTTGCCTCCTTGTCCAGTTCGTGGCCTATTCTGTGGCTGGTATATAGCTGTAGTATGGCTGCTATGAGCAACACGACAACCCATTTGTTGTGCACGTACTGGACGTAGCTTATGTAGTCGAGTCGTAGCATGTTTCCGCGGTCGACAATCATAAGCGTTGCGGCAGCAATCATGAGTAAGTTGCTGATGAGCATGATGCGCCGCAGGCGGCGGATGACGAAGTTCTGGCCGTCGTAAGTCTGCTTGGCCTGCATGAGGGTGAAGGCCAGCGCTCCCACCATAAAGCAGTATGATGCCCATGCCAAGGCAAACACATTTGCGCCGGCGCCTATTACCATCAGTAGTGCCCCGGCAAGATAAACGGCTGTCTCTATTGGTGAGAGTTGTTTCATTGCATTGAAGCGGCGTTGGTTATTTGTTGTCGTCGCTGAGCACGAAGATGTCCTCGTCCTTGGTTTTCATGAAGTATCGCTCGCGTGCTATGCGCTCCATAGCCTTGGGGTTGGCCTCAAGCTCGCGTATCTTGGCCTGGTCGCGCTGGTAGTTGGCCATGTGGAAGTCAATCTCTTCCTGCAGCTCACTTATGCGCCGCTTGTTCTTCATGTGGGCAAATATGCTGTTGTCGCCTATGAATCCCACAATGAGTACGCCAAGCACCATCACTACCGCATATTTCAGGTAGTTGATGTGTATCACGTAGAGGAATGCTGTCTTCAGCCTGTTCATCATTTTGCTCATATTGCTGTTCTTGATATAGTTTTTTGGTGCTTTTCCGTCTTAGCGTCAGGCCAGCTGCAAGTCGAAAACCTCGCAGAGTCTCATTATGGCGCTGTTTTCTTGTTCCATCACTTCAAGCTGCTCCTTGCGGCTGAGTATCTTTGCCTGTTCCTTCTGCTCGCTTACGCGTATAATTAATGATATGTCTGTGTTGTGCAGATGCAGCTTGAGGGTGTTGACAATGCTTCCTCGGATGTTTTCCATCTCGTTGCGGATGATGTCGTTGCTCACCTCTACCTCTACCTCTGGGAAGGTGGTTATGGTGGGGTTCATGTTCTTCATCCGCGTGGCTATTCCCACCAGGTGTTGTGGCATTCTGTTGCACATCGACATCCACTGGAACTCCAGGTCCTGTTGTGTGAATTCCTCGCGCTCTTCCTTTTTCTGTGCCGATGGGAGTGTGCCTGGCAGTATGTTCATCTTCGACGGCTTCGACTGCTCTTTCAGGTTCTTCCACGACATTCCTATTCCCGACAGCCTGAGTTTCTGTCCTGTAGGCTGTGGTGGTGTGGATGCTGTCTGTAGCGACGGAGTCTTCGTTGCCGTGCTTGCATTAGTTTCCGGTTCGGCTTTTGACCTCGCCTCTTGTCTCTCTTGTTGGGTGGCGTCAACTTTAGCCGCGGCCACCTGCTGAGCCGCTGTCTTGGGCTGTGGTTGTTGCACCAGTTTCTTGAACAGGGATTTTAGTCTTCTGGGCTTGCGCCCACTTGCGGGCGTGCCTTCTTCGGGTTGTGTCAGCTGCGCTATCTCTATCAGCGTCAGTTCCACCAGCAGACGCTTGTTCGACGACTGGCGGTAGCTCAGGTCGCACTGGTTCATCTTTTGCAGTGCCCTGTATAGGAATTGTGTCGGGCACTTCTTGGCCTGTTCTTGATAGCGTGCTGCCAACTGTTCGCTAACCTCAAGCAGCGGCAGTGTCTGCGGGTCTTTGGCCATGAGCACATTTCTTACGTGCCGTGCCAGGCCCTGTATGAGCAGACCCCCGTCGAAGCCTTTGTTCACTACGTCGTTGAGCAGCACCATGGCCTCGGTAACATTGTTTGCCAGACTGTAGTCAACCAGTCGGAAGTAGTACTCTGCGTCAAGCACGTTGAGGTCTTCTATCACCTTCTGGTACGTGATGTTGCCCTGGCAGAACGACGCAGCCTGGTCGAAGATGCTCAGCGCGTCGCGCATGCCGCCGTCGGCCTTCTCGGCTATCACGGCCAGTGCAGCCTCTTCATACTGTATTCCCTCTTTCTCTGCCACGTGCTTCAGATGGCCGATGGTGTTCCTCACGGTCATCCGCTCGAAGTCGTATATCTGGCAGCGGCTGAGAATCGTTGGCAGTATCTTGTGCTTCTCGGTAGTGGCCAGGATGAAGATGACGTGTGCCGGCGGCTCCTCCAATGTCTTCAGGAAGGCGTTGAAGGCAGCCGTGGAGAGCATGTGCACCTCGTCGATGATGAACACCTTGTATTTGCCTATCTGCGGTGGTATGCGCGTCTGCTCCATCAGCGTCTTGATGTGCTCCACCGAGTTGTTCGATGCGGCGTCAAGCTCGAAGATGTTCAGTGAGCGTTGCTCGTTGAACGACTGGCACGACTCGCACTCGTTGCAGGCCTCGCCGTCGCTGGTAGGGTTCTGGCAGTTGATGGCTTTGGCAAAGATGCGGGCGCAGGTGGTCTTTCCCACTCCTCGCGGCCCGCAGAACAGGTAGGCGTGTGCCAGCTTGCCGCTCTTCACGGCATTCTTCAACGTGGTGGTGAGGGCGTTCTGCCCCACCACCATGTCAAAGGCCATCGGCCGGTATTTCCTTGCCGAAACAATGTATTCTTCCATTAGTCTTCCTGATTCTCAGGGCGCAGCTTGCGTACTGTCTCGCCAGCGCGCCACATCTCCTGATTCCTCATGGCTTCGAGTTCCTTCTCCAGTCCGGCGCGGTAGTCGGGCTTTGAGTTGGCGTCGATGGTTATCTGTGCCTCGTTGCCAGTCTTTACCGAGTAGTAGAGCCACTGCATCACGGGCTTGATGGCATCGTGGAAGCGTGGTGCCCAGTCGAGTGCGCCGCGCTGGGCAGTTGTCGAGCAGTTGGCGTACATCCAGTCCATGCCCTTGGCGCCGAAGAGCGGGCCGAGGCTCTGCGTAAGCTCCTCAACAGTCTCGTTGAAAGCCTCCGAGGGTGAGTGGCCGTTCTCGCGAAGCACCTCGTACTGTGCTAACAGCAGGCCCTGGATGGCACCCATCAGCGAGCCGCGCTCGCCGGTGAGGTCAGAGGTGGCCTCGCGCTGGAATGTTGTCTCAAACAGGTAGCCTGCACCGATGCCTATGCCGAAGGCCAGCGTCTTCTCTTTGGCCTTGCCCGAAGCGTCTTGATATACGGCGTATGAGCAGTTAAGGCCGCGGCCCTCGCAGAACATTGTACGGAGTGAAGTTCCGCTTCCCTTGGGAGCCACCATGATTACGTCAACGTCCTTTGGAGGTACAACACCGGTGCGGTCGCTCCAGTTGATGGCGAAGCCGTGGCTGTAATAAAGGGTCTTGCCGGGCTTCAGGTATTGCTTGATGGTGGGCCACTGCTGGATCTGACCAGCATCGGAGAGAAGCATGCAGAGGATAGTGCCCTTCTCTGCGGCTTCCTCAATGGAGAAGAGGGTCTTGCCGGGTACCCAGCCGTCGGCAACAGCCTTGTCGTAGGTCTTGCCCTGGCGCTGTCCTACAATGACGTTAAAGCCGTTGTCGCGCAGGTTGCAAGCCTGTCCGGGGCCTTGAACACCATAACCGATGACGGCGATTACCTCATCTTTCAATACTTCACGTGCTTTCTCTAACGAGAACTCCTTGCTGGTGACAACAGTTTCCGTTACGCCACCAAAATTCATTTCTGCCATAATTGTTTTTTGTGTTTAATGTTTAACTTGTCCCTTGGAACTAAGCCAGTCCTAACCCGAGAACCGGCCGATGGGTTCTTTCCATCGTCTTCTTGCCAGTCCCTTCACGCCCTGCACGAGGGCACGACGAGGGAGTACCTTTAAATCAGTTGCAAAATTAGCGAATAGTTGCGAGACGGCCAAAAATTGTCTTCTTAATTATACCTCTTTAACGTAAATGGAGGCATACGCAATTACTCGGCAACCATATCAAGAGGACAAAAATCTTCAAAAATCTCTATTTGAAACATGCCTCATCCGCAGAGTGGCACTTTACGGCCGTAAAGTGCCACTTAATTTCAAAAAAGTGCCACTTTAGCTCCGTAAAGTGCCACTCTACGGATGAGGCCTCGATTTCACGCTTTTTTATGAAAAATATAGTTATCTTTGCATGTCGGCTTTATACACACAGTTCCGTGGTAAGGATAAACTGGTGCTTGTCGACAATTGTTTTATGCTCCCGTTCCTGTTAGTGCCTAATCCTCTGCCTGGCGCTGCCTGAAGTTCTGGGCAATCTGTCGTGCCTCGGCCGACCGACGGGTGTTCAGCCGGTAGCAGCCCCATCGCTCGCTGTGCTCAAGCAGCGAGCCGGGAGTTCGTGAGTTGCGGCGTATGAAGCGCCGGACGTAGGTGTACACCTCCGCCATGTCGGGTTGTGAGAAGAGTGTGCAGTTTAGGTTGTAGACATGCTTGGCAAGCAGAAATGCGCTGATGCCAGGCTTGCCTACGTCGCAAAGAATATCGAGTATCTGCCGGTCGTAGTTCATTCTGATGATGAAAAAAGGTCGGCAAACACTCGCTTACCGACCTTTCTTATCTCTTTCGCGTGTACTTCACTTAAGCCAGTGTCACCTTGTCATCGGTGTTCTGAAGCTTGCCCTCCTTGAAGAGCCAGCCCAGACCAAGGAGAGTCTCCTCCTCAGTGATTTTTGCAGCCTTAGCAATCTCTTTTACAGAGAGAGCCTTCTCTGCTGCTGCCAGAGCCTGATAAACATCTCCTGCCTTGAAACCAGCATTCTCTGCGTTTACTGCCAAAACAGCCTTAGCGGGAGCTGCCTTCTTGGTTGTTGTCTTCTTTGCTGCTGCCTCTTTGGGTTCAGCGGCCTTCTTGGTTGTTGTTTTCTTTTCTGCCATAACTTTTTTTTAAATTTTAATACTCTATTGGAGTGTACGTAAGTGTGTCTTTTAAAATCGGGTGCAAAGTTACTATTTGGTTTACATATAATTGACTGATAGTTAAGCTTTTTTGCTGAATTGGCACTTATTCTTGACGTAAATCAATTTCAAAAGCCGGAAAACAGGCTGAAAAAGCACTTTTGTGCTGTTGTTCGCGCTAACAGGTGGCAGTGGCGCGGCGTTTGGGTGGTGTTGCGAGAATAAGCGACAAGCACAAGCACAAAGCGCAAAGAAAAATAAAAAAAAGAGTGAAAAAGTGCGGCGTTTTCAAATAAATGTAGTATTTTTGCAAAATGAAATAATAAGGGCGTCAAGAACAACCCAACAGTAATGATGCAAGTATTAAGGCCGGGAAGCACGCTGAGGAACGGACGATACCGAATTGACAAAGTGCTGGGACAAGGAGGTTTTGGCATAACATACCTGGGAGAGGCTGCTACCACTCTTTCGGGAGAGCAGGGTAACATGGGCGTGAAGGTGAAAATTGCCATCAAGGAGTTCTTCATGAACGACAGGTGCATGCGAAGCAACGACGGATGTGATGTCACCGTGACGGCAGAGTACAGCCACCAGCAGGTGGACAAGTACAAGAGCCAGTTCATCGGAGTAGCCAGAGACCTGTTGAACATACACCACCCCAACATCGTCAACGTCAGCGACGTGTTCGAGGAGAACCAGACGGTTTACTACGTCATGGAGTACCTGCCCGGAGGCTCCTTGGCGGACAAGGTGAGCAATTCTGATGTGAAGCGCTTGACGGTGGAACGGGCTATGAGGTATGTTCACCAGATTGCCGACGCACTGGACTATCTGCACAGCGAGAAGCACATCTGCCACTTCGACGTGAAGCCTGACAATATCCTGCTGTCGGGCGACGACAAGGCTATTCTCGTTGACCTCGGCATCCCGAAGACATTCGATGACGCCGGTGGCGTGGAGAGCAGAGCATCGGCGGCAAGCCACGGCAACAACTATGCCCCCATGGAGCTGTATCAGGCCCAGAAGCAGTTTTCGCCGCAGACCGACCTCTACAGCCTTGGCGCAACATTCTATTATATGCTTACGGGAAATACGCCGCCGGAGGCAGGTGAGCTGCTTGGCGGATTCCCTAAGTGCCCATATTACATAGCCAACCAGCGTATATGGCAGGCTTTGGAGCTGGCCATGAAACCCATAAAGAAGGAAAGGCTGGACTCCGTGGCACGATGGATAAGGATTCTCGACGGAAAGGAACCCGTACCGTCGCAAGCACCACAGCAGGCGCCAAAACCAGTAGGACGCACTGTTGAACCACAACCGAAGACGGCTAAGAAGCCCCCGATGATACAGTGGATGGGCATAGCTGCCGTGATGGTTGTCTGCTGCGTAATTGGTGCCTTTGTCAGCAAGGCACTGTTTGGCTCGCCAAACAACAGCGTGGAGGTGAAGGAGCCGCAGACACCCACGGCGCAAGCCCTTCAGCTGTTGTCGGCAACCGACCTGACCATGGCCCGCATACAGGAAATAGAGAAAGACGTCAAGCACAACGGCACAGACGAGGAGGAGAAAAACCTCAAGAGCCGCATAAACTCGCTGAAACACCTCTATATAGAAGGACTCATGGCCAACCACCATTCGGTAAAGGGGCTGTACGGCATCTACGTCATACACTCTGGCGAGTATTCACAGCAGCAGCGCGACTTGATGATGTGGTTCTTCGACCAGCCGGAGAGCGTGAAGCAGCGCTGGGAACGCACTGCTGTCAAGCCTCATTCGCTTGACGAGTTTAAACAAGCCGTTGAACAGGAGAATTAATTTTTAAACACATACGTATGAAAAAGGTTTTAGTTTTTGTGGGGCTGGCCGTGGTGGCTGCCTTCATGTCGTGCGGCAACGAGACAGAAAGACTGAAAAATGCCAACGACTCTATTGAGAATGTGAACAACCAGCAGAAGGAAATCCTCTACGACCTGACCGAAACACTCGTAGAAGTGACAACAAGCCTCGACTCCATAGCTGCAGGAGAGGGACTTCTGAAAAAGGGAGGCGAGGGGAGTACTTTGACACGCCAACAGATGATTGACAACCTCAACACGTTCAAGCAGATGCTTGCCGAGAACAGAGCAAAGCTCAGTGAGATGGAAAAACAGTTGTCGAAGCGGAGCGACCAGATTGGAAAATTGAGCGCACTGATAAAGCACCTCAATGCTGAGCTGGACGAGCGAGAGGCAACCATATCCAAGCTTGAGGAGGTGATAAGCCAGAAAAACGCCACCATCAAAGACCTGCAGGAAACGCTGGAGGTGAAGGAAATGGCTATCAACGACATGGAGGAGGAGAACACCAGGCAGCGCGAGCAGCTCTCAAGGCAGGATGAGTCTCAGAATGCTGTTTACTTCACCTTCGGAACCAGCCATGAGCTGAAAGACCGCGGACTGCTCAAGGGTGGCTTCATGAAGAAGAACAAGGTGGACTTCGCGGCTGTAGACAAGTCGCTGTTCACAAAGGCTGACCGACGTCAGCTGGCAGAGATAGCACTGCCCGGAAAGTCGGCGAGAGTAATGAGCGGACAGCCGCAGGACTCATACACTATTGAGGAGACGGGAAAAGGCACATGCCGTCTGGTCATAACCAATAAGGACAGATTCTGGAACGTAAGCAACGTACTGATAATACAAACCAAATAATTAATTAAGGTATACATTATTATATGAAGAAGAACATAGTCTCGGTTTGTGGCGCTCTGTTATTTGCCACAGCGACAATGGCTCAAGACGCCACCGTAACCATACACGCCAGTCAGGGCAAGGAAAAGATACATAAGGAGATATATGGACAGTTTGCCGAACACTTAGGCTCCTGCATATACGGAGGCCTGTGGGTGGGAGAGAATTCGCAGATACCCAACATCAACGGCTACAGAAAGGATGTGTTCGAGGCTTTGAAGGCATTGAAGATTCCTGTGCTGCGATGGCCGGGAGGATGCTTCGCCGATGAGTACCACTGGCGTGACGGCATTGGCCCGAAGTCGGAGCGTCCGTCGATGAAGAACAACAACTGGGGCGGTACCATAGAGGACAACTCCTTCGGCACACACGAATTCCTGAACCTGTGTGAGATGCTCGGGTGCGAACCCTATATCAGCGGAAATGTTGGCTCCGGAACGGTTGAGGAGCTGGCCAAGTGGGTGGAGTACATGACATCGGAGGAAGGAACGCCCATGGCAAAGCTGCGCAAGGAAAACGGACGCGAGAAGCCGTGGAAGGTGAAGTTCCTCGGAGTGGGAAACGAGTCGTGGGTGTGCGGAGGCAATATGAGGCCCGAGTACTATAGCGACCTCTATCGCCGATATTCCGTCTACTGCCGTGACTACGACGGCAACAAGCTCTACAAGATTGCATCGGGAGCCAGCGACTATGACTACCAGTGGACAAAAGTGCTGATGGACCGTGTGGGCAACCGTATGGACGGAGTGTCACTGCATTACTATACCGTTACGGGATGGAACGGCTCGAAAGGTGCGGCTACGAAGTTCACCGACGATGACTACTACTGGACACTGGGCAAGTGCCTGGAGATTGAAGACGTGATAAAGCGCCACAAGGCCATCATGGACGAGAAAGACCCCAAGGGCCGCATAGGACTGCTCGTAGACGAGTGGGGTACATGGTGGGACGAGGAGCCAGGCACCATCAGCGGACACCTTTACCAGCAGAATGCACTGCGCGACGCATTCGTGGCAGCACTCTCGCTCAACGTGTTCCACCGTCATACCGACCGTGTGAGAATGGCAAATATTGCACAGATAGTCAACGTGCTGCAGTCGATGATCCTTACAGACCAGAAAGACGGCGGCCACATGGTGCTGACACCTACATACCACGTGTTCAAGATGTATACGCCGTTCCAGGAAGCAACATACCTCCCGACAGACATAACGACGCAGGAGATGAAGGTGCGCCGCAACTGGAAGAAAGCCGTGGACGAGCAGGACAAGGACAGCTATCGCACGCTGCCATTAGTGAGCGCATCGGCTGCCAAGACCGCCGAAGGCATAGTGGTGTCGCTGACGAATGTGTCGATAGACAAGGAGAAGGAGATAACCGTAAACCTTGAAGGATACAAGGCAAAGAGCGTTAGCGGACAGATACTTACGGCAAAGAGTGTGGCAGACTACAACGACTTTGAAAACCCCAATCGCGTGGCACCAACAGTGTTCAAGGATGCCAAGCTGAAGAAGGACGCGCTTACTGTGAAGATGCCCGCAAGGTCGATAGTGGTACTTAGCATAAAGTAAAAAAAGACATGCCGGACTAATTTCGGCATGCTTTTTGCTTGTACCATAGAAAACATTAATTTTTAGCTATTATGAAGGAAGAAGATATCAATCAGACAGAAGAAGACGAGCAGGTGACTGACAAAGAGGCAGACTCTATTGACACTGAAGACAACAACATCGAAGTAGAGACGGAAGCTGATGACAAAGACCCCTTGGACATCGCTCTTGCACAGATAGACGAACTTAGGGACAAGTACCTGCGCTCGGTAGCGGAATTTGACAACTACCGCAAACGCACGCTTAAGGAGAGGGCAGAACTGATTCTCAACGGGGGCGAAAAGGTGATTACCGCCATACTGCCAGTGCTCGACGACATGGAGCGGGCCATGGAGAACGGCGAGAAGACCGACGACCCTGATGTGCTGAGAGAGGGAATGGCACTCATTCACCAGAAGTTCATCAAGACACTTGAAACACAGGGAGTAAGCATTATTCCCACCGATGACGTGGACTTCGACACCGACGTGCACGAGGCCGTGGCTATGGTTCCGGGGATGGGCGACGACAAGAAGGGAAAGGTGATTGATTGCCTGCAGAAAGGATATAAACTAAACGAAAAAGTGATTCGCCACGCCAAGGTGGCAGTGGGACAATAACACGATGGCACAGAAAAGAGACTACTACGAGGTGCTGGGCGTCAGCAAGACGGCCAATGCCGATGAGATAAAGAAGGCTTACCGACAGATAGCCATCAAGTATCATCCTGACCGCAACCCCGGCGACAAGGAAGCCGAGGAAAAGTTCAAGGAGGCCGCAGAGGCTTACAATGTGCTGCACGACCCACAGCAGAGGCAGCAGTACGACCAGTTCGGCTTCAATGCACCCGGAGGCTTCGGAGGCTTCAGCGACTTTGGCGCAACCAGCATGAATATCGACGACATCTTCTCGATGTTCGGCGATATTTTCGGAGGCCGTGGCTTTGGAGGTTTCAACGGCAGTGGGCGCGGACGACAGAAACATCGTGGCAGTGACCTGAGGCTGAAGGTCAGGCTGACGCTCGACGAGATAAACCGTGGAGTTACCAAGAAGTTCAAGGTGCGCAAAGACGTGGTGTGCACTCATTGTCACGGCTCGGGTGCCGAGGACGGCAGCGTGGACGAGGAGTGTCCGACATGCCACGGCAGCGGAGTCATTACTCATACCACACAGAGCATTTTCGGTATGATGCAGACACAGGGCGTATGCCCAACGTGCCAAGGTGAGGGAAGAGTGGTGAAAAACAAGTGTCACGAGTGCGGTGGCACGGGAGTTGTCAAGGGCGAAGAGGTGGTGGAAATAAATATTCCCGCAGGTGTGGCCGAGGGCATGGTTGTCAATGTGCCGGGTAAGGGAAACGCCGGACAGCACAACGGTCTGAATGGCGACATACAGGTGTTCATCGACGAGGAAGATAACGACACCTTCCTCCGCGATGGCAACGATGTGATTTATAACCTGTTGCTCGACTTTCCTACAGCTGCACTGGGAGGTGAAGTGGAAATACCAACCATTGAAGGCTCTAAGCTGAAGGTGAAATTGGACAGCGGAACACAGCCAGGAAAGACGCTCCGCCTGAGGGGTAAGGGGCTGCCTGCCGTGCAGGGCTACGGTAACGGGCACGGCGACTTGGTGGTGAACATAAGCGTGTATGTGCCAAAGACACTCAGCCGCGAGGAGAAGGATATGCTACTTAAGATGCACGACAGCGACAACTTCAAGGGCGACAAGCAGACAAAGGATTCCATATTCCAACGCTTTAAAAACTATTTCAGTTAAAAAACCAATGCCATGACCTATCAGGAGACTTGCGATTACTTGTTCAACCAGACTGCGAACTACGAGAGCCAGGGAAAGAACGGATACAAAGAGGGGTTGGACACCATGCTGGCCTTGGACGAACATTTCGGGCACCCTCACCGTAGCTTCAAAACCATTCATGTGGGCGGCACCAACGGCAAAGGCTCGGTGTCGCACATGCTCGCGGCGGTACTGCAGGTTTGTGGCTACAGGGTAGGACTATATACGTCGCCACATCTGGCTGACTTCAGCGAGAGGATACGTATCAACGGACAACCTATAGGCGAAGACTATGTCACCAGCTTTGTCGATGCAGAGAAAGACTATCTGGACTCGGTGAAGGCCACATTCTTTGAGATTGCCACCATCATGGCTTTCAAGTATTTCAGCGACCATGACGTAGACATTGCCGTCGTTGAGGTGGGACTTGGAGGCCGTCTCGACAGCACGAATATCATTACGCCGTTAGTGAGCGTCATAACCAATGTCAGTCTCGACCACACCCAGCTCCTGGGCTCGTCAGTTGAGCAGATAGCCATGGAGAAGGCTGGTATAATAAAGAAAGGTGTACCCGTGGTAATAGGAGAGACCCTGCCGGAGACCCGCATAGTGTTTGAGGCAATGGCACAAGAGGCAGGCTCGCCTATAGTGTATGCTGAAGACGAACAGGAGGTGGAGTCTGTGGATTTGCTCAGCGACGGTACCGTGATGTGCCATAACAAGCATATTCCGCCGTTCAAGTGCGGACTGGGGGGCATGTACCAGCAGAAGAACGTCAACACCATGTTGCCAGTGCTCAACGAGTTGGTGAAGCTTGGCTATCTTTGCCAGTGCCAGACCCCCGAGAACAGGGATGCCGTACAGAATGAGATGACACAGGCCCTTCTTTACGTAAAAAACCTGACCGGACTTCATGGGCGTTGGGAGAAGGTAGGCGAGAAGCCCACTGTGGTCTGTGACACCGGACATAATGTAGGTGCCTGGCAGTACCTGAGCAAGCAGATTGCCGAGTCGAAGGGAAACAGGAAGCACATAGTGTTCGGAATGGTAGACGATAAGGATGTATATGGAGTAATGTCCACCCTGCCCACCAATGCCGTCTATTACTTTACCAAAGCATCTACGAAGCGGGCACTGCCCGAGCAGTCGGTGCAGGTGTTTGGGCAGCAGTTCGGACTGGAAGGCGCTGCCTATCCCACAGTGAAGGCAGCTTTCAAGGCAGCCACTGAAGCGGCCACCGAAGACGACTTTATCTTCGTGGGAGGCAGTACATACGTGGTCGCTGACTTCATGAAAACGTGCATTTAGTTGTTTTTAACACTGCCGTAAACGTTTTTTACAGCCATTCATTCGTTTATTTGGTTTATTTTGTGTTACTTTGCACAAAACTATAAACTTAAAGCAAACGTTATGGCAAATACAACAGAAAATGCGACTTTATGTGGTCTGAAGAGAGAGAACTTCCAGACCACTGTCAACGGTAAGAAAACTGATTTGTACATCCTGCGCAACCGCAAGGGTTACGAAGTGGCAATCACTAACTATGGCGGTGCCATCTGCGCCATCATGGTGCCCGACAAAGATGGCAATGTGGCAAACGTAATCCAAGGACATGACAACATCAATGACGTAATCAACTCGCCGGAACCGTTCCTTTCCACACTTATTGGGCGCTTTGGCAATCGTATTGCCAAAGGGCAGTTCACTCTTAATGGAAAGGATTATCAGCTGGCTATCAACAACGGCCCAAATGCCCTTCACGGCGGACCTACCGGTTTCCATGCCCGCGTATGGGATGCTAAGCAGATGGGATCGCGCTCGCTGGCCATGAACTACACATCGGCTTACGGCGAGGAGGGCTTCACTGGAGAATGTAAGATTACCGTAGAGTTCACCTTTACTGATCTTAATGAGTTGGTGATCGAGTATCTGGCAACAACCAACAAGAAGACCATCGTGAACCTTACCCACCATGCTTTCTTCTCGCTGGCCGGTATTGCCAATCCCACGCCAACCATCGACAATCAGATTTGCGAGATCAACGCAGACTTCTTCATCCCCATCGACGAAACCTCTATCCCCACGGGCGAGATTCTGAAGGTTGCAGGCACTCCGTTCGACTTCCGCACCCCGAAGGCTATCGGAAAGGATATTGATGCCGACGACGAACAGATAAAGAACGGGGCTGGCTATGACCACTGTTTCGTGCTGAACAAGCGCGAAGTGGGAGAGCTGAGTTTTGCTGCCAAACTGACAGAACCAGTTAGCGGACGCACGCTCGAAGTATTTACAACCGAGCCTGGCATGCAGGTGTACAGCGACAACTGGGCTACGGGCTATAGTGGACAGAATGGTGCTACGTTCCCCCGCCGCTCTGCCATCTGCTTCGAGTGCCAGCACTTCCCCGACTCTCCGAACCGTCCCTACTTCCCAAGCGTGGTGCTGAGGCCTAATGACCGTTATAAGCAGAAGACGATTTTCCGCTTTGGTGTGGAATAACCTGTTAAAAAAGGATTCTATACTTATTATTCTAATACTTCAAATTACATAATAGTCTATGTCACAGAAACAAACACCGAACTATCTGTTCCCGTTGATTATTGTGTTCATCGTGTGCTTCCTCATCGGATTCATTACCACGATGAACAACTCCATGATTGCCTTCCTTTCTGAAGCCTTCCACCTGACGGCCCAGCAGGGACAGTACGTGAATACTGCTTTCTATGGTGCCTATCTGCTGGCCATCCCGTTTGCCATGCTGATGAGCAAGATAGGATATAAAGGAACGTTGCTTCTCGGACTTGCCGTTGCTGGTATTGGCTTTGTTATCAACTCGTTTGGTATCAACGCTGCAATTTCTGCTGGAAGCAATGTCTACGTCGTTTTCCTGCTCTCAATGTGTATTGTCGCCATGGGCGTGGTGATGCTGCAGAATGTTGCCAACCCATACGTGATGGTGCTGGGCAAGCCGGAAAGCGGCGCTTTCCGCATGACTCTGTCACAGGCCTTGAACTCGGTAGCCACTACCGTTGCACCTATATTTATTACGACAGTCATCATCGCCGGTAAGACTCCTACACCCGATGCTGTTCCCGGGCCGTTCCTCGGACTGGGCATTTTCACGCTCATCATCTGCGGCATTCTGGTATTCCTGAAATTGCCGAAGATTGACGAGGGCAAACAGGCAGAAGAGGAAACTGGCGAGAAGAAGGAGTACAAGTCGAGCGTGTTCAAGTATGCTCACGTGTGGCTTGGTGCCTTGGCAATCTTCATGTATATGGGAGTTGAGATAGGTGTTCCCTCTATGCTGCCCTATCGTTTCCAACTGCTCTATCCCGACATGAATCCCGCCGAGTGTGCCTCGATGGCCACCAGTTATCTGGCCTTCTACTGGGGTGGCATGATGGTTGGCCGTTTCGTTGGTGCAGGCATCCTCACTAAGTTCGAACCGCGTAAGTTGCTGACGGCTTGCCTGTGCCTCGGTGCTCTCTGCATAGCCCTGTCGCTTGTCATGTCGTCATCTATGCTTGGCATCTGGCTGATGCTGGCCGCCGGTTTGTTCCACTCTGTCATGTGGCCCCTTATCTTCAACCTCGGTCTGCAGGAACTCGGTCCTCACACCAAGGCTGCTTCAGGTGTAATCAACACGGGTGTCATCGGCGGTGCACTCCTCATGCCGGTCATGGGTGCCATTGTCGACGCTGCAGGTGTCATCATCGCCCTCTGCGCCATGTTCGTGTTCTATGCTTACATTATCTGGTTCTGCAACTTCGGCAGCAAGATTGGAATAAGTGCGAAATAATATCTAAAACTAATAACTCATAAACTTAAAGTAATTAACATGATTGACATTGAATTTGTAAGAAGCCGCTTCATCAAGCACTTTGACGGACAAACGGGAAACGTATATACTTCACCTGGTCGTATCAATCTGATTGGTGAGCACACCGACTATAACGGCGGATTTGTATTCCCCGGAGCTGTAGACAAGGGCATCACTGCCGAAATGCGCGCCAATGGTACGGAAGATACCGTCATGGCATACGCCATCGACCTTAAGGACCGCGTGGACTTCCACCTCAACGACCCCGCAGGCCCCAAGGCCTCTTGGGCACGCTACATCTATGGTATCGCCCTTGAGATGAAGAAGCGTGGCGCAGATGTGAAGGGCTTCAACATTGCCTTTGCGGGCGACGTGCCCCTCGGTGCCGGCATGTCATCAAGTGCTGCCATGGAGAGCTGTATCGCTTGTGGTCTCAACGACCTCTTCGGCGAGAACAAGGTGTCCCAGTGGGATATGGTGCTTGCTGGTCAGGCTACGGAGCATAATTATTGCGGTGTGAAGTGTGGTATCATGGACCAGTTTGCCTCTGTCTTCGGCAAGGCCGGCTGCCTGATGCGTCTCGACTGCCGCAGCCGTGAGTTCGAGTACTTCCCGTTCAAGCCCGATGGCTACCGCCTTGTGCTTCTTGACTCTGTGGTTAAGCATCAGCTCTCCGGCTCGCCCTACAACGACCGCCGCAACTCGTGCGAGAATGTAGTCAAGCACATTCAGGAAAAGCACCCCGAAGGAAAGTTTGAGACCTTGCGCGATTGCACTTGGGAGCAGCTTGAAGAGGTTAAGGAGCTTGTAGGCGAGGAAGACTATCGCCGTGCTAAGTTCGTCCTTGGCGAGAAAGACCGCGTGCTTGCTGTCTGCGATGCCCTGACAGAAGGCGACTACGAGAAAGTGGGCGAGATGATGTACAAGACTCATGAGGGCCTGTCGAAGGACTATGAGGTGAGCTGTGAGGAACTCGACTTCCTCAACGACATCGCCAAGGAGTGTGGCGTTACTGGCAGCCGTATCATGGGTGGCGGCTTCGGCGGATGCACCATCAACCTTGTCCGCAACGACCTCTACAAGAATTTCATTGCAACTGCCAAGCAGAAATTCAACGAGAAGTACGGCCACGAGCCGAAGGTCTATGATGTCGTCATCGGCGACGGCTCACGCAGACTCTGCTAACTCTTTTCAATAAACCTATATTGATCATTGGGGCGCTCTCGTGGAAGCGGGAGCGCCTTTTCAGTTAACATTTAGTATATCAAGATAAATATGTCTACATTCAAAGACCTGGCGCAGATGCGCCGCAGTCATCGTAAGTTCACAGCTGAGGAGATTAGTGCCGACGATGTCAGGCTCATCCTCCGCGCAGCTCTCATGTCGCCTACGTCCAAAGGACAGCGTGCATGGCAGTTCGTGGTTGTCGACGACAAGAGTGATATTGAGAAGCTTTCCGACGCTAAGGACCTCGGTGCACAGTTCCTTAAGGGAGCACCGTTAGTGGTTGTTGTGCTTGGCGACCCCATACAGAACGACTGCTGGGTGGAGGACGGCTCCATTGCCGCCATATCCATGCAGTATCAGGCCGAGGATTTGGGGCTGGGTTCATGCTGGGCACAGATGCGTGGCCGCGGCCTTTCTGATGGCACTTCTGCCGACGTTGTCATTCGCGGCATCCTCGACATTCCCGACAATCTGTCTGTGCTCTGTGCCATCGGCTTCGGCCACAAGGCCGACGAGCGCAAGCCGCAGAATGAGGAGAAGCTGAAGTGGGAGAATGTTCACGCCGGCAAGTATTGAAGTGCCGATGTCAAACCAGAATCCAAACGTTCAATGATCAACTACGATCTTTCGCGCATCACTACCGTTATCTTCGATGTCGACGGCGTGCTGAGTGCGTCGACCATCACAATGCATCCTAATGGGGAGCCAATGCGCACCGTTAACATCAAGGACGGCTACGCCATCCAGCTGGCTGTGAAGCTCGGCCTGCGCATAGTGATACTCACTGGTGGCACCACTGAGAGCGTGCACTTGCGCTATAGCCGTCTTGGCGTAGCCGATGTGCTGATGGGCTGCGCTGTCAAGGTCAAGGCATACGTGGAGCTGCTTGCAAAGTACGGGCTTAAGGATGGAGAGGTGATGTATATGGGTGACGACATCCCCGACCTTGAGATTATGCGCAGGGTGGGGTGCCCAGTGTGCCCAAGGGATGCCTGTGCCGAGGTAAAGGCTGCCAGCATCTACATCAGTGACTACGATGGTGGCTACGGCTGTGGCCGAGATGTTATTGAGCAGGTGCTTCGGGCCCAAGGCCGGTGGCTTAGCGACGAACGGGCTTTCGGCTGGTAGCGATGTGTTAAAACTTAAGCAGTTCTGTGTAAATGCGCTGTACGGGCAGGCCCATCACGTTGAAGTAGCTGCCCTCAAGTCCCGTACAGCCTATGAAGCCTATCCATTCCTGGATGCCGTAAGCTCCTGCCTTGTCTAAGGGGTGATAGTTGTTTACGTAGTATTCCGTCTCTTCATGGCTCAGCTCCTTGAAGGTGACATCCGTCACCACGGAGAATAGCGACTGCCGTTCTTTTGTCACTATGCATACTCCTGTCACCACGTGGTGGGTCTTGCCGCTCAGTTTGCCAAGCATGCGCAGCGCGTCTGCCTCGTCGTGGGGTTTCCCCATCACCTCGTCCTCGGCAATCACCATCGTGTCTGCAGCTATCAGCAGTTCGTCGTTGCCTAAGGTTTCCTTGTATGCAGCAGCTTTCTTTCCTGCCACGTACTCGGCGGCTTTCATGGCAGACATGTCGTCGGGATAGCTCTCGTCGATTCCGGCCATCACACGCACCTCGAAGTCCACCCCAAGTCCGGCCAGCAACTCCCGCCTTCTTGGCGAATTGCTGGCCAGCACTACGTGGTATTTCCTCAGATTGTCGAGCATGGTGTTGTTCTTCCGCCTAAGGCGTGGAAAAGATGGCGAAACCTGTTAGTCATCCCCATAGACCGACATTTCCTCGGCTTCCTCGTCCGGGTCGGTCTCTATCTCCATCATGGTGGAGTAGTTCTCCTCCGTTATCTGGTCGTCGTTGGGGTCGTCAATCTCCTCGTCGTCCTCGTCGGGGCGGTTGTAGGTGTCCTCAATCTCGTAGTCTTCATCCTCTTCGTCTATTTTCGACTCTAGCTTGAGCCTTGGCTTCTCCGCCTCTGGTTTTATCTTGGCGAAGATTGCCTCCACCCATGTGCCCTTTGGCACTTCAAGAACCTCGAAGCCGTCGTTCACCTTCTTCTCATACATGCCGCCCTTTTTGTGCAGTCTCTCCTTGGGCAGTGTGGTTGTGGAGATGTCGAAGCCGCTCTCTATTATGTCCCTGATGCTCTGCGACAGCGACTCCCAGCCGCCGCCGAAGTTGCGGTCGAGCACTTCTATAAGCTTTGCTGCCGTGATGTGGCGGATGTTCTCATAGGTGAGGTCGGTAACGCGCATTATGGGGCGCTTCTTTATCGCCCATGTTATGCGCTGGTTGTCGTCGAGTTTCACCTCAGCGACCTTGTATCCCATTTTCTCGTATTTCTTCCTCTCTATGTTCTGGTCGCCCTTCACCTCTTCTATCATAAACGCATTGCGTATGATGTCTACATAGTGCCTGATGTTCTCTTTAACCTCAGGGTCTTTCTCGGCGCCTTCCCACATTCTGAAGATGTCGTTCTCCTGTACGTCCCATGCGCTGCTCTTTGTCAGCGTCTTGATAGACATGGTTTTCTCGTCTCTTTTTGCCATATTCTGTGTGTCTGTTTTTGTTTCCGTCTGCAAATGTAACTACTTTATTTAGTATATCCAAGTTTTTTGCATCTTTTTTTTCCTTTATGCCTTACAGATTGCAAAAAATGTGTTATCTTTGCACAAGAATCCTCACCAGCGCTGTTCTTGCAGCAGTTGGAATGAACATCAAACAAAAGACTTTAATATGATAAACCGAGAGCTACTTGAACCTAAAAGCATCGTAGTTGTTGGAGGCTCCAACAACGTGCACAAGCCCGGAGGCTCCATCGTGCGCAACATCATCGGTGGCGGCTATAAGGGCTGCCTATACATTGTTAACCCTAAGGAGTCTGAAGTGCAGGGCATCAAGGTGCACCACGATGTCAGCGACATACCGCCAGCTGATTTGGCTGTGCTCGTTGTGGCTGCGAAGTTCTGTCCCGACTATGTAGACTATCTCTGCCGCGAGAAGGGTGTGCGCGCCTTTGTGATTATCAGTGCCGGCTTCGGCGAAGAGACCCCTGAGGGCGCAGCACTTGAGAAACGTATTCTCGACACCTGTGAGCAGTATGGTGCAGCACTCATTGGCCCCAACTGCATCGGACTGCTCAATCGCCACCACCACAGTGTGTTCACCCTGCCCATTCCCAACCTTAATGCCAAAGGAGTAGACTTTGTCAGCGGCTCTGGTGCCACGGCGGTGTTCATTCTTGAGAGCGCTGTCGCCAAGGGCCTGCAGTTCAACAGCGTATGGTCGATAGGCAATGGCAAGCAGATAGGCATCGAGGGCGTGTTGCAGTACATGGACGAGCACTTCGACGCCGAGCGCGACTCGATTGTTAAGCTGCTCTACATAGAGAACATCTCCAACCCCGACAAACTGCTCTTCCACGCCAGCAACCTCATTCGGAAGGGCTGTCGCATTGCAGCCATAAAGGCTGGCTCGTCCGAGAGCGGCAGCCGTGCTGCCTCGTCGCACACGGGTGCCATAGCTTCCTCCGACTCTGCCGTAGAGGCATTGTTCCGTAAGGCAGGCATCGTGCGCTGCTTCTCGCGCGAGGAGCTGACAACTGTTGGGTGCATCTTTACTCTTCCAGAACTCAAGGGGCGCAACTTCGCCATTGTCACCCATGCCGGAGGCCCGGGCGTGATGCTTACCGACGCCCTGTCGAAAGGTGGCCTGAACGTGCCCTCCCTCATTTCCGACGCCTCCAGTGACGTGAAGGCCGCAGCCGTTGAGCTGAAGTCAAAACTCTTTCCCGGCTCGTCGGTGGCCAATCCCATCGACTTCCTCGCCACGGGCACACCGGAGCAGTTAGGCACCGTGATAGACTATTGCGAGAAGCGCTTCGACAATATCGATGCCATTGCCGTGATCTACGGCACACCGGGGCTGACACAGCTCTACGAGGCCTACGATGTGCTCGACCGGAAAATCCGCGAATGCCGGAAACCCATCTTCCCCGTGTTGCCCAGCCTGCACACAGCAGGTCCCGAGGTGGCCGAATTCCTGGCGAAAGGGCATGTCAACTTCAGCGACGAGGTGACCCTGGCCACGGCCCTGTCGCAAATCATGCGCACTCCGCAGCCCGCACCGCCCGAGGTGCAACTCTACGGCATAGACATTCCGCAGCTGCACAAGGTCATCACCGGCATCACCGACAACGGCTATGTCAGCCCGCAGACCGTGCGCCAGATTCTCTCCTGCGCCGGCATACCGCTTGTGCCCGAGCTGGTGTCTACGTCGAAGGACGAGCTGACAGCCTTCGCCTCCAAGGTGGGATTCCCCGTGGTGGCCAAGGTGGTGGGGCCTGTGCACAAGAGCGACGTGGGCGGCGTGGCGCTGAACATACGAACTCCGGAGCACCTTGCACTTGAGTTCGACCGTATGATGCAGATTCCCGATGCCACTGCTGTTATGGTGCAGAAGATGATCAAGGGCACGGAACTCTTCATCGGTGCCAAGTATGAGGAGCGCTTCGGACATGTGGTGCTTTGCGGACTGGGCGGAATATTCGTCGAGGTGCTCAGGGATGTCTCGTCTGGACTGGCCCCGCTCAGCTATGCCGAGGCCTATTCCATGATTCACTCGCTGCGCGGATATAATATAATAAAAGGTACGCGCGGACAGAAGGGAATCAACGAGCAGAGGTATGCTGAAATCATAGTACGCCTGTCTACGCTGCTGCGCTTCGCCACTGAAATCAAGGAGATAGACATAAACCCGCTGCTTGCCGACGCCGACAATGTGGTGGCTGTCGATGCCCGCATACTTGTAGAGAAATAACATGCGTACGGCTGTAGTTGGCGGAGGTGCCGCCGGGTTCTTCCTTGCCATAAACCTTAAGGAGATGGTGCCGCAGATGGCGGTTACCATCTTCGAGAAGTCGCAGAAGGTGCTGGCCAAGGTCGAGGTGTCGGGAGGCGGACGCTGTAACTGTACCAACACGTTTGCTGCCGTCAACGATCTTTCGAAGGTTTACCCGCGAGGCCATCGGCTCATGAAGCGATTGTTCAACGTGTTCAACCAACATGATGCCTGTCAGTGGTTTGAGCGGCGTGGCGTCAGACTTGTCACCCAGGCAGACCAGTGCGTGTTCCCTGCCTCGCAGGACTCTCATACCATCATCAATTGCCTTACCTCCGAGGCACGCCGTCTTGGCATTGAAGTACTGACGGGCAGCAAGGTGACATCGCTCCAGCAGTTGCAGGACTACGATTTCGTGGCCGTTACCACTGGCGGCTCTCCACGTGCCGAGGGCCTGTCGTGGCTCACGGAGAGGGGCATAGAGACAGTTGCGCCCGTACCGTCGCTATTCTCAATCAGCATCGACGATAAAAGGCTGCAGTCGCTAATGGGCACTGTGGATGAGTCGGCCATACTTTTTATCCCTTCCACCAAACTGCGCGCTACAGGACCGCTGCTCATCACCCACTGGGGCATCAGCGGCCCAGCCACGCTCCGCCTGTCAAGCTATGCCGCACGTGAGCTGCATGCGGCCAACTACAAGTTGCCTCTCGCCATCAACTGGGTGTCAAGCTCCGATACCGATATAGCCCGGGAGCTGTACTCCATTGCCGCCGAGCATCCCCAGAAGCTGATACAGAGCATAGGCCTATCGCCACTCTCGTCGCGCCTGTGGGCATATCTCACAGAGAAAGCCCTTGGCAGGCAGAGGGCGTTGGGCAGATGGAAGAGCCTGAACATGAAGGAAATGTACCGCCTCACCAATATCCTATGCAACGACACCTATCACACCGCAGGACGTACTGCTTTCAAGGAAGAGTTCGTCACCTGCGGAGGCGTCAGCCTCAAGGCTGTCAACCCCAACACCCTGGAGTCGCGGGTCATACCTCGGCTCTTCTTTGCCGGTGAGGTGCTTGACATCGATGGCGTCACAGGCGGCTTCAACTTCCAGGCGGCATGGACCACAGCCTACACCGTGGCACTGGCCATTGCCGCAAAGAGCGGTTGATTGAATAATATTAATATTGGGGTCATCCGTAGAGTGGCACTTTACGATTGTAAAGTGGCACTTAATTTCAAAAAAGTGCCACTTTAGCTCCGTAGAGTGCCACTGCTTTCCTGGCCGCCCTGGCCTGACGGATTTCGTCGTTGATTTCGTCGAGTGTCATGGCCTCATTGCCGTTCTGTTCGCTCTGGCGTCGCATGGCTTCAATGGACTGGCGGGCTTTCTGCCTTGCAGACTGCTGGCTCGCGTTGAACGACACGAGCAGGGTCTCCACCTGTTGCTGAAGCCACAGGGTCATGGCCGTCTCGCTGGCAAACGACTGCCGCGACTGCATGACCAGTTCATCGTTCAGGGAAATGTTGTATATGCACATAATTCTCAATGTTTAGAGTTTGACGGTGCAAAGATACAACAAATTCCTGAGAATCCCTAAGGATTCCCTCAGAATAATATCCGTTTGTCTCAGTATGTCAAAGAACGATTTCTGCCTCGTCAGAGGCACTCATTATATTATTACGCGAGCGGGACGGGTTAGTTCTTAGTCACGGTGATGCTCTTCACCTTCTTCTTGCCCGTGTAGTTCAGGGTTACGGTGGTGCCCTCGGTGACATCCTTGTCGGGAGTAGCTGTCCACTTGTCACCATCGGCGATAGTGGGGGCGAAGGTCACGTCGTAGATGCTGTTGAGTGCGACGAAGTCGGTCATGGCCTGCTGGAGCGTTGTCAGGGCAGCGCCAAACTCGGTAACGTTGAGCATGTTGCTGGCGAGAAGCTCAGCCTATACTTTCCTGAGGGCAACGCGTAAGGCATACGGATGCTGAAAGAGGTGTCCCATTGTTCTTTCTCATTGCCATCCGACTGCACCTTGATGCCTCTGGAGCCGTCCTTGCCGATGCCGGCGGTGAAGTGGCAAATGTAAGTGTGATCTGTACCCTTGGATTTTTCCGACCTGTGCGGTTGAACTGCAGTATGACCGCAAAGCGGTCACCTCTCAATGTCGGGCGGTGCAAAGCACCCCCCAAGCCCCCTTGCCCCCTAAAGGGGGAGTTCCTGCAGAGTCTGTAGTTCCCCCTTTAGGGGGTTGGGGGGCTTATTAAAGACCATTGTCATACCTGTCACCCTCCTGTCACCCTC
>JAFSKJ010000016.1 GCA_017449025.1 Prevotella sp.
ATGGATCAACATGCGCCGTCTGTTCCTCTTTGACGTAAATTCCGCCAATCTGGCTCTCCGGAAAGCATAAAATGTTTCAAAGGCCACATTCAGTCCTCGTATGAGGGCTATATATGAGCCTGTGAGCGTCCATTTGGTCATACGAGACCGATTTCCGACTCACGCCAGCTCCGAGAGTTAACGACCAACACTGGGATACAAAGCCAGTCTGAGGTCAATGTCTAATCAAATTAATGCCACATTTTCAAGTGGACTCATTTATTGTTAATAAAAGACCAAACAGATTATGAAGAAGATTATTATTGCTTTTACTGCCTGCATGATGATGCTGGCTGTAATGACCAGTTGCGGAGTAGACATGAAGGATCCGAAGGCAGTGGCTAAAGCATATTTCCAGTGCATAAAGGATAAAGACTACAAAGGTGTGGTTCAGTACATGGGCTTAAAGCCTGAGGAAATGGAACCCGAAAGTGAGAAAGATTCCTTCATATTGAAATACATGGAGGAGGCAATAGAGAATAAGGGCGGAGTCAGCAGCTTTGAGCTTGGCGAGCCGACAATTGACGAAGAGCGTGGAACAGCCGAAATTATGTTGAAAGTGATTTTTGGTGACGGTACGGAAACAGAAAACCCCGTCAATCTTGAAAAAGATGATAACGGGGACTGGATAGTAAAGTAAGTGTTCCATCCTTCCTTCTCCCCTCATCTCGTGGCTGTCGTGGTTGCTCGCCATGCCCATGTATGCCAGTTGCGCCCTTCTGCCGCAGGAGTGAACGGAGAAATCCGTATACGGGCATGGCATAGTTACGGAACATAAAAAACAGAGAGGTCGCTGAAAACCAATCAGTCAGACCTCTCTGTTGTCGGGATGAGGCGACTCGAACGCCCGACCCCTACGTCCCGAACGTAGTGCGCTACCAACTGCGCTACATCCCGATTGCCGACGGCTTTCGACGGGAGTTTTCCGCCAGCATTTTTAGAAATCGGCTGCAAAGTTACTACAAAAAAACGAATAGCGTGCATCTTTTGCCGAGATTTTTTGTCGACATTCAAAAAAAAGGTTAAAGTTAATGGCGGGAAAAGAGGTTTTTATGTGTCTAAAGAGAAAAAAAAGGCAAAAAGCTTGCGTATTCCGTATAAAAGTATTAATTTTGCACCCGTTCAGTGGAATGAGGGGCTTTCCGAAGCTCCTCATTTTCATTTTAATTATTATTTTTTAAGATGATAAATAAAGAGGTATTAACACAAGTGGTGGAAGAGTGGCTCGCGAAGGGAGACTACTTCCTGGTGGACATTATCCTTGGCCAGGACGACCGCATAGTTATCGAGATTGACCATGCCGACGGGGTGTGGATTGACGACTGTGCAGACCTTAGCCGTTTCCTGCAAGAGCGCCTTGGCGACGAGCTGGGCGACTATGAGCTTGAAGTAGGCTCTGCCGGCATAGGCCAGCCATTCAAGGTCAGGCAGCAGTATGTATGCCACGTGGGCGACACGGTAGAGGTGATCGACGCCGAGGGCGTGAAGCTGCAGGGAGTGCTGAAGTCTGTCGACGGCAGCGACTTTGTGGTGACCATACGCGAGAAGCAGCTGCCTGAGGGCAAGAAGCGCCCAGTGATGGTGGACGTAGACCACACGTACAACATGGAGACTATAAGGTCTGTGCGCTACCTGCTGGCATTTAAGTAAGGAGAGAACTAAAAAGAAACATAAATGGCAACAAAGAAAAGTGCGAAAGGTCCATCGATGATTGAGACCTTTCAGGAGTTTAAAGAGACAAAAAACATCGACCGCACCACACTGGTGAGCGTGCTTGAAGAGAGTTTCCGAAACGTCATTGCAAAGATGTTCGGGTCGGACGAGAATTTCGACGTCATCGTGAACCCCGACAAGGGCGACTTTGAAATCTACCGCAACCGCGTGGTTGTGGCCAACGGCGAAGTACAGGACGAGAACAAGGAAATATCTCTTGACGACGCGCAGAAAATCGAGCCTGACTACGAGGTAGGCGAGGAAGTCAGTGAGCGTGTGGAGTTCCAGAAGTTCGGCCGCCGAGCCATCCTTAACCTGCGACAGACGCTGGCATCGAAAATCCTGGAGCTGGAGCACGACTCCCTCTACCAGAAATACAAGGATCGCGTGGGAATGATTGTCTCTGCCGAGGTTTATCAGATGTGGAAGCGCGAGGTGCTGCTCATGGACGATGAAGGCAACGAGCTTCACCTGCCCAAGAGCGAGCAGATTCCCAACGACAACTACCACAAGGGCGAGACCATACGCGCCATTGTAAAGGAGGTGCAGAACGAGAACAACAACCCGCGCATCATTCTCTCACGCACAAGCCCGCTATTCCTTGAGCGACTGCTTGAAGGCGAAGTGCCCGAAATAAACGACGGGCTGATAACCATAAAGCGTGTGGCACGCATGCCGGGAGAGCGCGCAAAGGTGGCCGTGGAAAGCTACGACGAGCGCATAGACCCCGTAGGAGCATGCGTAGGCGTGAAGGGAAGCCGCGTCCACGGCATTGTGCGGGAGCTTGGAGGTGAGAACATCGACGTGATTAACTACACGTCGAACATACAGCTCTTCATACAGCGCGCACTATCGCCGGCAAAGGTTAGCAGCATCACCCTTGACGAGGAAAACCACAAGGCAGAGGTTTACCTGCAGCCTGAGGAGGTGAGCCTGGCAATAGGCAAGGGCGGCATGAACATCAAGCTGGCATCTATGCTCACAGAGCACACCATCGACGTGTTCCGCGTGGTCAGCGAGTCGGAGGAAGACGAGGACATCTACCTCGACGAGTTTGCCGACGAGATAGACCAGTGGGTGATTGACGCCATCAAGAACATAGGACTCGACACGGCAAAGGCAGTGCTCAACGCACCACGCGAAATGCTCATAGAAAAGGCCGACCTCGAGGAAGAGACAGTCGACAACATCCTCAACGTGCTACGTGCAGAGTTTGAATAGCCGAAGCCCCTGCCGGGGAATGGGGGTCTGAACAAGCGCAGACACCCCCTCACCATTACATTAACTTAACCGGGCTGATTACGCTTGTTCAGACCCCACCCCCTGACATAGGGGGCTTAGATATGGCAATAAGATTAAATAAGGTATTATCAGAACTTAACATAGGTCTTCAGACGGCAATTGACTTCCTAAGGAACAAACGCAGCCTGGGTGAGATAAAGGAAGACGCCACCCCCACCACGAAGATTACCGACGAGCAATACGACGCGCTGGTAAGCGAGTTCAAGCGCGACAAGGAAGTGAAGTCGGAGGCTGTGAAGCTGTTCCCGAAGAAGGAGAAAAAGGAGAAGAAGCTGAAGACCGAAGAAACCATCGCCGAAGAGCAGACGACAAGCGTGAAGCCTATGGCAAAGATAGGCTTCAAGACCATTGGCAAGATAGACCTCGACAGCCTTGGCAAGAAACCAGCAGCGCAGCAGCCGAAGCCTGTTGCCGAGACGCCGAAGCCAGAGCCAGTTCCCGTGCCTGAGCCGAAGACGGATGTGAAGGAAGAGAAGCCCGTGGAGGAGAAACCCGCAGAAACCACTTCCGTCATAGCCGACGAGCCGGTGGTGACAGCCAACCCGGAACCGGAGGAAAAGGCCGAGCCTGCACCAACAGAGCCAAAGCCGGCAAAGGATGAAGAGGCTGTAGAGACAACCGCTGAGCCCGTGGCACCAACAGTCAAGGAAGAGAAAAAGCCACAGCCCAAGACTGAGCCTCAGCCCAAGGCCGAGGAGCAGCCCAAGGCCGAGCCACAGCCCAAGGCTGAGGAGCAGCAGTCGCCCAAGGTGTTCACCCTCAAGAGCGAGGCCAAGCTCGCCCCGAAGGTCAACGTGCTGGGCAAGATCGACCTGTCGTCGCTGAACCAGAGCACCCGCCCGAAAAAGAAATCGAAGGAGGAGAAGCGCAAGGAACGCGAGGAGAAGCTGGCTCAGCAGCGCGGCGGCAACGGCGAGAAGAAGAAGCGCGTACGCATAGGAAAGGAACGCGTGGACATTGAGGCCGAAGCCAAGAACGAGGCCAACAACAAAAACAAGGCCAAGAAAGGCAAGGGAGGACAGGATGTAAACAAAGCCAACACAAAGGAGCGCGACGGCGGCAAGAACGCCAACAACAAGAAGAAGAACCGTCAGCAACGCCCGCTCGAGGTTGACGACGAGGCCGTGGCACGCCAGGTGAAGGAGACGCTGGCACGACTCACATCGAAGAGCCAGAACAAGAAGGGCGCCAAGTACCGCCGCGAGAAGCGCGACGCCGTGCAGGAGCGACTTAACGAGGAGATGGCCGAGATGGCAGCAGAGAGCAAGGTGCTCAAGCTCACAGAGTTCGTCACCGTATCAGAGCTGGCAACCATGATGAACGTAGGCGTTAACCAGGTCATAGGCACCTGCATGTCGATAGGCATCATGGTGAGCATAAACCAGCGACTCGACGCAGAGACCATCAACATTGTTGCCGAGGAGTTCGGCTTCACCACAGAGTACGTCTCGGCTGAGGTACAGAACGCCATCACCGAGGAGGAGGATGACGAGAACGACCTGCTGAGCCGCGCACCCATAGTCACCGTCATGGGTCACGTAGACCACGGTAAGACATCGCTGCTCGACCATATCCGCAACACCAACGTCATTGCCGGTGAGGCAGGAGGCATCACACAGCACATTGGAGCATACAACGTAAGCCTTAAGGACGGACGCCGCATCACATTCCTCGACACACCAGGCCACGAGGCATTCACGGCCATGCGTGCCCGCGGTGCACAGGTCACCGACATCGCAATCATCATCATTGCTGCCGACGACTCCGTGATGCCCACCACCAAGGAGGCCATAGCCCATGCACAG
Source organism: Prevotella sp. (assembly GCA_017449025.1). Classification (GTDB taxonomy): domain Bacteria; phylum Bacteroidota; class Bacteroidia; order Bacteroidales; family Bacteroidaceae; genus Prevotella. The sequence goes on from JAFSKJ010000016.1 coordinate 4,860, forward strand.
GCGGCCAACGTGCCAATGGTGTTTGCCATCAACAAGATAGACAAGCCGGGTGCCAACCCCGACAAGATACGCGAAGACCTGGCCAACATGAACCTGCTCGTAGAGGAATGGGGCGGAAAGTACCAGTGCCAGGAGATTTCGGCAAAGAAGGGATTAGGCGTAGAAGAACTCTTGGAGAAGGTGCTCCTCGAGGCCGAAATGCTCGACCTGAAGGCCAACCCCAACCGCAAGGCCACAGGCTCCATCATTGAGTCGTCGCTCGACAAGGGCCGCGGCTACGTGTCGACAGTGCTCGTAGCCAACGGCACACTGCGACAGGGCGACGTGGTCATTGCCGGCACCAGCTACGGACGCATCAAGGCCATGTTCAACGAGCGCAACCAGCGCATAGAGCAGGCAGGACCCGCCGAGCCGGCCATCATCCTCGGACTGAACGGCGCCCCCACGGCAGGAGACTCCTTCCACATCATGGAGACCGAGCAGGAGGCGCGAGAGATTGCCAACAAGCGACTGCAGCTGCAGCGCGAGCAGAGCCTGCGCACCACCAAGACGTTAGGTCTCGACGACATCTCCCACCGAATAGCATTAGGCGAGTTCCACGAGCTTAACATCATCGTCAAGGGCGATACCGACGGCTCCATCGAGGCACTCTCCGACTCGTTCATCAAGCTCTCCACAGAAAAGGTGCAAGTAAACGTCATTGCCAAGGCGGTGGGACAGATTTCGGAAAACGACGTCATGCTGGCCTCTGCCTCCGATGCCATCATCGTTGGCTTCCAGGTACGCCCGTCGGCCGACGCACGCAAGCTGGCAGAGCGCGAGGGTGTGGAAATCAACACCTACAGCATCATCTACGATGCCATCGACGAGGTCAAGTCCACCATGCAGGGCATGCTCGACAAGGTCAAGAAGGAGATCATTACCGGCGAGATAGAGGTGAAGCAGGTGTTCAAAATCTCCAAGGTGGGCACAGTGGCCGGAGGCCTGGTCACCGACGGCAAGGTGCACAACAAGGACAAGGCGCGCGTCATACGCGACGGCATTGTCATACACACTGCTGCCATCGACGCCCTTAAGCGCTACAAGGACGACGCAAAGGAAGTGGCCACAGGACTGGAATGTGGTATCTCACTGGTTAACTGGGGCGATATTGCCGTTGGCGACATCATTGAGACCTTCACGGAAATAGAGGTTGAACAGAAGTTATAGACAGAGGTGAGAAACGGAACAATTACGAACGGATTAGCAAAATTTAAGTAAAATTAACGGAAAATTCGTTGCAATTTTCAGAAAAATGCGTAACTTTGCACCCATCTATATGATAATCTACTATGATGTCATAACGTGGACCATTCACTTTCGTGAACATTCTGAACAAATAAATCACTTTTTAATATCAACAATTTAAACCGCTAATTAATTATGAAAAAGTATTTGATGATGGGAACAGCCGTACTGGCACTCTCTGCTGCTTTTGTGAGCTGTTCCAAGGACAAGGATCTTTATGAGCCTTTCAACGAATCGCTCATCAAGGCAGAGTACACCGCTGCCTTTGAGAAGACATTCGGCCAGCCCGCTGCCAACCAGAACTGGGGCTTCGGTGCCGTTCGTCTGGCAAATGCCACTCGTGCTCTCCAGCCTTCTTTCAACTTCCCCAGCGACGCTGATGCCAGCAAGTTCCTGGCAGACGTTCCCGAGGGCATTGAACTGCTGGCTCCCGGCATTGGCAAGGCCAACCACTACATTGACGCTTCTTATACGGGCGAGCTTAATGTTTGGGGTATCGGCACGGCAGAGAACGGATGGGTGGCTGAAGGTGGCACACTCTATGTGAAGGGCAACTGCGACTTCTCAAACCGTAATTTCTACTTTGCAGGCAACTCAGAGCTTTATCTGGTTGAAGGCGCCACACTGACACTGTCCGCAGAAAATTCTGGCAACCTGCAGACCAACTGCAATATTTACATTGCTGAGGGTGCCAAGCTCGTTGCCAACGGCGAGCTGAAGCTGAACAATGGCCTGCACATCTACAACCACGGTACCATTGAGGCTCCGTCGCTCTCTACCAACAGCAACAGCTGGTTGGTAAATGCTGGCACCGTAACCGTTGATGGCAAGATTTCTGTTGAGAACACTGAGTCAGTTATTGAGAACAACGGAACCATCACTGCTAAGAACCTGAACACTGCAGGTAGCGGTAAGTTCGAGAACAATGCCACTGTTGAAATCAGCGGCAATACCGTTGTGAACAGCAACGACAACACATGGGTGAACAACGGCCAGTATCACACTGGTTACTTCTATTACCACGCAGCTTCCGACGAGGTTATCAACAACTGTAAGCTGACTGTTGACGAGGACTTCAACATCAACCTTGGCGACAACCCCGGCAACGGCAACTTCAAGATGGACGCTGGTTCTGGTGTCATCACAAAGAACTTCAACGGTGGCGGCAAATTCAATAATGCCAACCAGAATTGGGTTTCCTACAACGGTGGTCCGTTCTATATCTACATGGGCGCTGCCTCTGTATTCAAGGTAACTGGCACAGCTACCATGAACGCTACCAAGGCTGACTACGGTATCTATGGCCCCGAGAGCGGCGACTACGCTGTGTTCCAGGCCAACAAGATTGTTGCCGGCGCTGCTAATCAGGGCTACGAGGTAACCTACGGTGGCAACCTGTATGTATACGCTGAGGAAAGCCACTTTGCCAATGGCATGAGCGGCCAGTATCCCTACATCGACTTCAAGGGCAATGCCAAGATCTATGCTTCTGGCTTCGAGAGTGGCAAGCCCGCTGTAACGATTGAAGAGACCGAGTGTAATCCCGGATTCAGCGGTGGCATCGTGCCTCCTCCCTCAGAAGGTCCTTCTCTCTGCGTGCTGGCTGAAGACCTCTGCGCTAAGGAGCCCGGTGAGTTCGACTTCAACGACGTAGTCATCGACGTATACTATGTTAGCGCTGGTGAGGTGAAGATTATTCTCCGCGCTGCTGGTGGCACAGTGCCCCTCCGCATCTGCGGAAACACCGAATGGGAGGTTCACAAGCTGTTCGATGTAGACACAAAGTGCATGGTTAACACTGGTAGTAAGTACCACGTTGCCAAGTCTCCATATTCTCAGGCCACCAAGCCCTACGTTGAGCTTTCTTACACTGGCTACAGCAGTTGGAGCGAAGATCAGGATGAGTTCAACTCTCAGGTGAACCACCAGATCAAGCTTGAGGTTGCATCTGTAGACGATGATGACAACATCCTTGGTTGGACAGAGCTGAAGGCTGAGGTAGGTAAGGCCGCCCAGAAGGTTGCTATGCCTGTTGATGCATACGTTGAAGGCTGGTACACACCAGGCGACGAGCACTGGGCATGGGAGAAGCAGTACGTTGGCGATGGCTTCAAGCAGTGGGTCATTGGCCAGTCGGAGAGCTTCTACAAGATTCGCCAGAGATAATCAAGGCATCAAATACATTTTTTCGATTATATTACTGAAGAGGGGTATTCACGTGAGTGAGTACCCCTCACGGTTTTCTTTGCTGGTAGACAAACAGAAAAAAAATCAGGATGTCATTGTGTGTGGTGAAGACAATGTGATTAGGCATATTCCTGCAAAGAATTTTATGATTATCTGCAAAGATACCACCAAAGCCCCAAAGGGGCAGCAGACCACAGGCAGTGGTGAAAAACCCCTGCAAACAGTAGCGTACACATTAGCCCTGAAAGGGCGGCAGGATGTTCTGCTGCCCCTTTGGGGCTTTGGTGGTACGATAGCGGATAATCACAAAAATCTTCTTACTACAATCAATTACTCTGAAAAAGTGCTAATTTTTATGTGATTTTAGAAGAAATAATTCGGAGATGGCTATGAATAGGATTGTTTTTCGTAATTTTGCGATTGAAAATGTGTATGTTTGCATGGCCCACCAGCTGCGGCTGGCCGGCTACCAGCGGGACGCAAGAAGCTTGCTTGGGCTCAAGTAATTCGATGACAATCAAATGATATGACACCAAAAGAACAAAGAAACGAGCATTTGGCTCAAACAATTATCAAGAACCTCCAACGCCGTCACATAGAGGGATTCTATTGTACGACGGGTAAAGAGGCTGTGAAAAAGGTATTGGAGCTAATACCCGATGGTAGCTCCGTGACATGGGGCGGCACAATGACTGTCCGTGACCTGGGTATTCCAGATGCGCTGAGAAGCAGGGGAACTTTGGAGGTGCTTGACCGTGACCTGGTAGAGACCCCAGAGGAAAAACAAGCCATGTATCTCAGGGCGTTCTCAACCGATGTCTATCTGACCAGTGCCAACGCTATCTCTGAGGATGGAGTCATTGTCAATATAGACGGTAATGGCAATCGTGTAGCAGCTATCACCTGGGGGCCGAAGAAGGTGATCTTCGTGATAGGATTAAATAAAGTTGCCCAGACCGTAGAGGCTGCTCTTTCAAGGGCAAGAGGAACGGCATCACCCGTCAATGCTGCCCGATTCGACATTAAGACGCCATGTCAGGTGGACGGTGTATGCCACAACTGCAACTCCCCGGAATCCATCTGCAACTACGTTCACTTCCTTAGAAACTCTCCAAGGGGCCGTCATGTTGTCGTGCTTGTTGGGGAGGACCTTGGATATTAAGCACAACTATGCAAAGGTATAACAAGTTTATAATTCCAGCAATAGAGAATATGAGTAATGGTATGAACCATTAGTATTTTGGTAGGAAGTGATATGCATCTTCATATATAATCCGAAGAATTATTGCGTGAGAAGGTGAGGGTAGGACAACGACCCTAAAAGGGTCGCCCAATATTGCTGCCTCTTCATGTCATGTTCAAGTACATTTGCACAAGAGAAGTATTTAATGTTGACTCATTATGACAATAACCGATGGACACTCTGTGGCGACATTCCTATCGGAATGAACTTGTGCATTTTTTGCACAGACTGACTCTAAAATCAACTTAGAGGAAACCATGAGGAGATGTTTGTTTTGACCCGCCCTGCCCTCACAGTCATCAGCCATTGCTGGCCGCCGACAGCTTGGACTGGCTTGGTCGGCAGCATAATTACGAAAAAAACAGCAGAAAAATCTCTTTTTTAATAATAATCTTCGAAAAATTTGCATTATTAAAGAAAATGTGCTATATTTGCAGCTGAAATAAGAAGATTCTCGGATAAGACAGTCCGAATCGAACGATAACAGAACCCGTCGGCATCCCATAGATCTGCTGGCGGGTCACCTTTTTACATAGACAGCAATGAGCAATCAGAAGCCACGAACGATAGATGAGCAAATCCGCCTACTCCGTTCAAGGGGAATGGTGTTCGGCAATGAAGAGGAAGCCAAACAGTGTTTGGCGTACATTAGTTACTTCCGTTTGAAATACTATTGGACGGACATGAGGGATGAGGAAACAGAACACGACCTCAAGGATGGAGCCTTGTTTGACAATGTGATTGCCCGATACAACTTTGACCGCAGTCTTCGGCTTATACTCTTTGATGCCATTGAGATTATTGAGGTGGCTCTGCGGGCCAAGATTATCAATCATCTTTCACAGGCAAAGGATAGTGGACTTTGGTATTTGGATTCCTCTCTCTTTGAACGGTCAGACTATTATGAGCAATTCGTGCACGACCTTAAATATGAGTTTGACCGCAGCACTGAGCCATTTGCCAAAGAGTATATTGCAGAGCACTCTAATTGGGATTGGGAATCTATGGAGGGTGACAACCCTGATGCATGGATGATACTCGAAAGTGCGACCTTTGGAACACTCTCGAAGATGTACAAAAACTTGAAGAGCCAATTACCTGAGCGTGCTGCCATTGCCAAGGACTTCGGCCTGTATTCTACAAAGGAATTATCTAGCTGGCTGGAGGCCATTTCAGTGCTTCGCAATATCATTGCCCACCATTCACGTCTCTGGAATCGAAGCCTTGCCAAACAAGTGACCAATCCCAAAGGCCATCGTGACAAGTGGTTGCAGACTCCTTTGACGGACAATCAGAAGAAGAAACCATACGGAGTTATTTCCGCCATGCTCTATCTCTGCAATGCCGTGTATCCTGACAACAAGATAAAGGAGAAACTGCTTGCATTGATTGATAATAACGCAAGCATCCCCTATTACAAATACGGATTTATAGGTGACTGGCGCAAGGAGCCGATATGGCGATAGGTCTCAGTTAAATTATGTGTATAAGATTTGGTGATTCCAAATAAAAGCATTACCTTTGTCCCCGACAAAGAGCCATTGAAACAGGCTGGTGGCTCAGCGTCGGGAGTTCTTTGATATGCAAATCACAGCAGAATGTGGAATTGAGAACAGTTGCCTATTCGTAACCCTGATTTTTCCCAATCCCTCAGACTGCCTTTATTTACAAAAGGTTTGCTAATTATTCCAATTTTACACAATAATTCTGAGAATGAGTTAGAAAAGTTCCAATTTCGTCAAATCGTCATTCAACTTGTTCAATTCAGAGGATAGGGTCTCTGGCAGGAAGCGTGCATATCTTATTTGTTTGTCTTATTATTCCTGAGGATGTGCAAAAGTACCAACTTTTAGACAAACAAAATCCATTTTGAAGGTTAAAAAAAA
>JAFSKJ010000113.1 GCA_017449025.1 Prevotella sp.
AATTCGTGTAATTCGTTGTTTTATCTCCGTCGAGCGCGTGACGGCTCGCTGGCATTCTCGTCGGTGACGTCGGTCTTCTGCTGGCCGCCGTCATCCTCGTAGCCCACCATGCCGGCCTCTACCAGCATCTCCCAGAAGTCGTTGAGGAAAGTCTGCTGCTCGGCAGTGGGGCGGGTGAATGTGATGTTGAGCGTCTGTCCGTTGTAGCTGACATCGGCTGTGATAACATCCTTCTTGCTGTCCCAGTGCATGTTGGTAACCTTAGGTGCATTCGGCAGATGGCTCGACGTGGTGATGTTGCCATCGCTGTTCATCGTGAAGTCGAAGGCGGCATCCTCGGTCATACGGTCAATGCCGTCGAAGTTCACCATGTCACCGTCCTTCATGTAGAGATAGCCCCAGTAACTGAGGTCGGTCTGGTAGCCGTTCAGGTAGATGAGTGCGCCGATGTGGTCGTAGTCGGTGCGGTCGCTCTCCTCCTCGGTGCGCCAGTTGTCGGTCTCGCCGCTGATGGGCAGTTCGGCATACCAGTGGCCGGTGAGGACCTGCATCTGTGCCTCAGTGGCGGGGCCTGCGGGGTTGTCGTCGTTCGAGCAACTGGCAAAGAGCACCAGGCCGAACAGAAACATAAATATCTTTTTCATTGTCGTTATCGTTTTTTTTTATGGGTCGCTACGCTCAAAATTATAAGAAAATCTATTTCAAAATTATAAAAAGGCTGCGCATTTGCCCTTAGGCTTACGCCGCTTCCCGATTAACGGGAACGCTCAAATATAATTTTCTTATTCAATTTTTTTATATGAGCGAAGCGACCACTTTATTATCACTTCATCATATACTTTTTACCATTATATATATACACTCCCTGTGCGGGTTTGCCCGGCAGTTCGCGACCGTTGAGGTCGTAGTACCGGCGGGTGCCGTCCTCGTCGATGGTCTCGATGTTGTCGATGCCGGTGGTGTCGTCCACGAGGCTCATGCTGAGACGGGCAGCGGCATTGCGGGCACTGGGCAGCAGGAAGGCGCGGAACGGCAGAATCTCTGCCTTCTGATTGTCCGTGCTCACGGGGTGCCAGTCGCCGTCGCTCTGCAGGATGTAGGCCCCGTACTCGGCAGCCTGGGCGTTGCTGATGGCGTCGAAGGTGCCGCGCATGGAGTAGCCCGGAGCGTCCACCTGACGGCCGTAGGTCATGACACCGCTGGCGGGGATGGTCTGCTGGATGTCGGTGTTCAGCGTTGTGGACATCTTGCGTAGGCGCTTGTTGCCCACCACCTTCAGCAGGTAGGGCTGCATCGTCTGCAGCTCGCCCTTCACCTCCTCGAAGACGAGGCTGTTGCCGTCGCGGCTGCTCAGTTTGTAGGCACGGGCATACTGCGGTACGTTCATCTTGTAGGGTACGCAGAAGGTGTAGGGGATGGACGAGGCAGCCAGCGTGCGCGGGTTCTCAATCTTCTCGGCCTCAAACTCATAGGGCACCATGTAGGAGAGCGAATCCACCATGCGGTAGGTCTTTGTCTTCAGCACGCCGCCCTGGTTCACCACGACATTCGTCTCGGTGGTTGTGCCATAGGTGGCGGGTACGTAGGCCAGCGTCTGCTGCGTGTTGATGCCCAACTTGGCAAGGCCGCCGTTGCGCAGGCCGGCCACCACGTCGGTGGAGTCGCACATCAGGAAGTCGACCGAGCGCAGGTGACGTGCGTCGGCAAAGAGGCCGTCCTCCATCTCGTAGAGCGTCACGGGCATGGCAATTTTCTGCAGTTCCTTGAGCGGGGCAATGGTGGCCTTGTCCATATAGCCGATGCTGGTGTAGCGCAGCGGCGAGAGGTCGGTCAGTCCCGTGTTGTGGTCGAACCATCCCTTCACTGATGTAATGGAGGCAAGTTCGTCCTGCGTGGCGGCGCCGTGGCTGGCGAAGGCGCAGAACGACTCATCGTCGTTGAACACACCCGTAGAGACATTGTTGGTGCGCTGCCAAGAGGAGCCGGTGTATGCCTCGTCGCCTAAGTAGCTCTCATACTGGCTGGGGCGCACGTAGAAGGCATCGAACGTCGGGTTGTAGTTGTTGCACAGCCAGCGCCAGATGGCCCACTGCGAGCTGATTTCCGGCTTTTTCTTGGCCAGAATATACATGCGGGTGAGCATGGCGTCGTCATCGAGGGCGTTCCAGTTGAAGTCCTCCATGTCGTCGCCTAAGACGAGCGTCTCCAGACCTTCGCACTCCTGCAGGGCGCGTTCCTCCACCTCCTTACAGGTCTTGGGTAGGATGAGCGTCTGTAGGTTGTAGGCACGCAGGAACGAGTGTCGGGGCAGTTTGTTGTCCTTGACTTCATAGCCTGCCGTCACAACATCGCCCACCCAGCGTTTGTATTCGCCCAGCACATAGCTTTTCTCGCTCGTCCTCCTGAACTGTGCATCGTAGAGGTCGAGGTATTGCAGGCTTCCGAGGTAGTTGCGCGAGCGAGTCCACGAACAGTAGCCCGACAGGTATTTCAGCAAGTCGATGTCGGCAGCACCGATGGGACCAACCACCTTCAGTTTGCTGATGTGGCTGTAGTTGCCGCGCAAACCCCTAAGGAACAATTGTGTGGCCATTCCTGCGTCGGAGCCATAGGTGGCATTCAATCCTAAGGCCTGTGCCAGCGTGTTCGGTTCGCTGACGGTGACGGTCAGGATGTCGCGGTTGCCTTCATACGTCTCGTCGGCATTGATGTGGTCGGCATACTGTGCCCACTCGGTGCGGTAGCGCTTGGCATAGCGGCGCGGCACGAGGATGCGGAAGTCGGCGGGCAGGTGGCGGAATGCATCCTTCGCCAGCACAGCAGGCGTGATACCCTCGACCCGGATGGTGTCAAGATGGTAGCAGGAGGCAAAGGCATCCTCGCCAATATACTCCACAGAGGCTGGCAGGGCTATGCGCTTCATGTTGCCAGTGCCCTGGAAAGTGGCTTCGAGGCGCTTCACATTCTGGAAGTTGGTGAAGTCGTCGAAGTCGTGGATGGCACAGCGCTGGAAGTAGCCCTCTACACTCTCTTTGAGCAGATACTCTGAGGGGAAGAACTCGCCGTGGTCGGCCAGCATCCGCATGACCATGCGGTCCTGGAACGGAGCCTGTATGGAGCGTGCCTGGGTGGTCAGGCCTCTGTCGTTCATGTAGTCGCCAATCTGCGACTGCTGGGTATAGACATTCATGATTATAGTGCCCCAGGGATTCTTGGCCGAGGTGGTGGCGTGCTGGTCGGTCAGCAGCACCAGTTCCTGCAAAGGATTGCTGAACAGATGGGTGGTATAGGTCCAGCCGTCGTACTCCTTCACGGCTCCGGTGATGGCCACTCGCGTCAGTGCCTTGCAGCCCTCGAAGATGCCGGAGGTGATGGAGGTAAGGCTCTTCGGCAGGATGACCGTTTCGAAGGCAGTGCAGTTTCTGAAGAGGTCACGGGGCAGCACGTTGTCTGTTTCGATGCACTGCCATGAGCTTGAGGCTACGCAGCGATAGTGGGCCTTGCAGTCTTTGTCCTTCACGATGCTGGCATCGTAGAGGTTCAGGTAGCGCAGGCATCCGTCGGTGGCCTTGCCGCCGCTTTCGTAGCCGTTGTTGCCGCCCAGGTAGCGGATGACCCAGAGGTCGAGGTCGTTCAGCGGGCCGCTGACGGTCAGCGAGTCGTACTTGGCGTATGCACCGTGGAGCAGATAAGGCTCATCGCCGTACACGATGCCCGTGTAGCTCCACTCCACCGAGAGGCCCAGCTTGTCGGCCAGCGTGCCGGCCTCTGTCAGCGTCACCACCTTATTTACTTTATACTCAGCATCGCTCACGATGTAGTCCTTATACTCAGGCCAGGCGCTCTTATAGTAGTCCACGCTCTCGGCGGGTACATAAATCTTCATGCCCTCGTTCTTCGGGAATGCATTCTGCGCATAAAGCGTTGCCGGCTTCTTGCCCTTCATGACGATGGTCTTCAGGCTGGTGCAGCCCTCAAACACCCGTCCATACAGAGCTATTACCGCTTCGGGTATTTCTATCTCCTGCAGACTTGTGCAGTCGCCAAAAGCCCTGTAGCGTATGGCCTCAATGGTAGAAGGCAGCTGGATGTTGGTCAGTTTCGTAAGACCTTCGAACCACTGTTCACCGACGTAGTTGAGGCCTACGCTCTCGAAGTGCTTGAAGTCGGCCAGCGAGAGGATGTCATCCTTCTGTGCTTTAAACTTGCCGTCGAGCCATGAGAAGCCGACACCAGCGATGCGGGCCAGGTCGATGTAGTCGTTCCACAGGCTGGGGTCGTAGCCCGAGTGGGCCATGTCGTAGTAGGCCATGTCCTTCAGTGCTGCCTTGAAGCCCTTGTCAGCAGGCTGTATGACGCAGGGCATGAAGCGGTCCTTATACTTCACCCATGAGGAGTCGGCCTCGAACCATGCCACCTGTTGTGGCATCATCTTGATCATGGCAGACGTGCCGTCGAGTACGCCGTTGCCAATCTTCACCTGCTGTGGCGTGATGGCGTCGATGTGGTTGTCACCGTCAGTCACGAGGTAGAGCAGGTCGAGGTCGGCCAGGTTCTTGCAGTTGGCGAAGCAAGAGTCTTGCAGCGTCACCTCCAAATCGGTATAGGTGTCGCCGAAGGCTCCCGTCCCCTTCAGGTCGGTGAAGTTCACCACTCGCAGGTTCTGGTTGCCATAGAAAGCACTGTGCCCCACTGCGTCAAGTTGGTAGTTGTTGTACACACCAATGTCGTTACACAGCTTGAGAGCGCCCTGATGTTGCTGAAGGAAACTGTCATCGGCACCCGTCACCACGGTGTGCTCTATCTTGTGGCCGCTCACCTTGTGTACTTTCTGTGTCGTGCCGTTCTCGTAGGCGTAAGTGTAGTTGCCGCCATACTCCTGATACTTGGTCTCAGGCTCAGCCGCCTCATAGACGAAGTACTGCTGCATGGGTGCCCACAACTCGTTGTCGAGGAAGTCCTGCTTGCGGCTGGGGTCGATGATGATGTGTATCTTGGTGGAGTCGATGCCTGCAAACACGTTGTCGCCAGCCAGGATGAAACTCTCGGGACCCAGTGCCTGAGAGCCGTTGCTCTTGGTCTGCACGCGCAGGTCGATGGTTGTCAGGTTGGTACAGCCCACGAAGGCCGAGTCGGGGATGGTGAGCAGCATGGGGATGGCCTCGTCGCTCTGCACGGTGTTCTCGTAGAACTTGATGGTCTTCAGGTTCTTCTTGTTGTGGAAGGCATCCTTGGCCCAGGTCATAGTGCGGGCGTTGTTGTTGGTGCCCTGCCCACTGCCTGTGCCGGCATAGATGGTCACCTCCTCCTGGTCGGGCACGCTCTTGATGTAGGTGTGATAGACCAGGTTCTTGGTGGGCGTGGTAATGACGTAGCTTCCGCCTACCAGACCCACCTGATGGATGTTCGACAGGATGTTCTGGCGCATGCCCTTGCGCAGGGCTTCGCCGTCGTACGAACCGCTGCCGCCCCAGCACCGTGCTGACACAAGGCCGGCCGTGGTCACGGCACCGCCTTTCGCTAAGGCCGTAGCCCAGACAGCACCCTGCTGCAGCGCGGAGGGAGCAGCCTGAGCGATTGCATTGTTGCCCATCTTAATGGCCGCACACTGAAGTTCCCCGAGTGCAAGATTAGTGCTAAAATCTATTCCGTCTTTGTCTATATTGAGTACAGCTGCGGGCAAGTCCTCAGCCCACGAGAATGTCTTTGTGCCATCGGCCAATGTCTGAATATTTATATATCCCCCAGACTCAAGCGTTGTTATATGTGTTGTCGATGTACCTTTGTTTATCATCTCCCTTATGTACATGTTTGCGGTATTTGAGTTGGCAAGCTCTTGCAGAATCGGAGCTGTCTGTGCTTGTCCTGCTTCATCAAAAGTTTGCGGAATTGCCAATGCCTCCAAATCCTGAACTTCACGTAATGCTGCTGCGCCTTCTCTGAGTGCATTGAGACCAGTAACCAAATTGCTGATCGATACGTACCACATCAATGCTTCGAGGGCAAGGCGCGGAGCTGTCCACCACGACACGTCCTGGCTGACGGTCTGCGAGGTCTGCATGATGCCGCCGGGCGAGGTCATGTAGCCGTAGGTCAGTCCGCCTAACTCAAAGTCCTTCTTCTGCTGCTTGTCTGGGGCGAAGTCTTCTGGAGTGATGTATCTGGCGTAAGCCACCCAGTTGGGGTCGTCAAGGAACTCCTGATAGCGTTCGGGTGAAACGATAATCTTGAGGTCTTGGGGCAGGCAGGCCATTATCGCATCGTTGCGGGCGTCGTCCTTGAGGTTGGCAAGGTCGGTGCCTGTGGGCAGTCCGAAGATGTTGTCGCCGGGTATGACGTCCTGCGGGCCAAGGGTCTCCCAGTGGTCATCGCCGTCCTGCACGTAGTAGAACAGGCGCAGCTCCTTCAGGTTGGTGCAGCCCTTCAGTGCGCCGTTGCGGATGACCATCTTAAAGTCGGAGAATGAGTTCTCGCTTCGGCCGTTGGTCTGCCAGAACTCGATGGCCTTCACGTCTTTGCTCTCGCCGAGGCTCTCCAGGGCGATGGTCTTGTAGTTGTAGTACGAGCCGGGGTCGTTGTAGATGCGCATGGTGCCGTCGCTCAGGCTGCTGGCCTGTACGCCCACCACCTTGGTGTACCAGATGTTCTCGTCGGCGGTGGTGAGCAGGCTGCTGGCGGTGAACTGCTGGTAGTCGGCGTTCCAGTAGCGCAGGGTCTCCATCAGTTGGTCGTGGCCCTCGGCGTTGTTCTTCAGCGGATCGCCGGCGGTGTTGCGCATATACGAGTACTGGGCACCGTTCACCTTCATGTCCACATGGGTGTGGCCATAGATGAGTATGCGGTTGTTCACCTTTTTCCACACTTGGCTGCTCAGGAAGTCCTGATACTTCGAGGCATCGACGGTGAAGTTGGCCTGCGGCGAGCCGGCGAATACGCTGTCGCCGACGAGGGTCACCTGCTCGGGGCTGAGGGCCTCCCAGTGGTTCTCACCCTTGGTAGTATATTGCATCATCTTGATTTCCGTCAGATTGGGACAGTCGGCAAATGCCTTGTCGCCGATGATGAAGTCGAACGGGAACCTTGCATTGAAGTTGTTGGCGTCGGTGTCCTTGAAGTAGAGGGTCTTCAGTTCCGTGCAGCCTTTGAAGGCCTGCGGGGCGATGGCACCGAGGAGCGTATAGTCCTTGCCCGTTCCCGACAGGTCGTTGTGTATCTGTGCGCCGTCAGAGGGTATCTTGCCCGGCACCCAGCCCGTTACGGCGGTCACCCATACGTGTTTACCGTCTTCGTCCCACTTGAACATTTCGCCCTTGTCGTCGAAGTAGTAACGCTTGGCGGCCACCTCTTCGTCGCTGATATAGAGGTGGTAGTCCTGCTTGTAGAGGTAGCGATAGACGGTGCCGTCCATCTTGCGCTCCTCCTTGGCCTCGGGCATCGTGGTGGCGATGGTGAAGTCGGGCGCATAACGAATGTCGCGCACGGTCTGCAGGCCGCTGCGCTGCCAGGGGTTGCTGATCCAGCAGCCATCAGAGATGGTCTGCCAGTGGTCGAAGTCCACGTCGTCGGGGACCGACAGCTCTATCACGGTGCCGCTCTTGTAGTAATCCACACCGTTGAATGGGACCTGCGGCTCGCTCACGAAGCGGTAGGTGCAGCCCTCAGGCACGATTACCTCGCGGAAGACGGCCTCACCCTGCACGGTGCCCATCTGCTTGGTGTAGTAGCACTCCTTGAACGTACACTCCACACCCGGGGCTGTGCGCACGAAGGTGGCGCAGCCGTCCACGCGCGGCACCTCCGTCGGATCATAGAGGCAATGGTCGAACGTGACGGGCATCTTGAACGTGTAGCCCACCAGTCCGCCACTGCACGTGGCATGGAACTGGATGGCACCCGTAAAAGTGCAGTTCTCAATGACGGGAGTGGCGGTGCACGTCTCGCTGACCGCGCCGACGAGTCCGCCGAAGGTGGCGTCGCTGACGATGGCCTGTGCCGCCCACAGCTCGCTGCTCACTCCGCAACTGCTGATGGTGGTGACTGCTGTACCGTCGATGAGCGATGCTATGCCGCCTGCAAACTTATGCGAGCTATAGACCTTGCCCGTCACCTTCAGGTCGCGGATGGTGGCACCGTCCAGTCGGATGAACGGGGCGCAGCGGTCATCCACCGGCTCTGCCCCGCCACGGTTGTAGGTCAGCGTGTGCATGCCGCCGCTGAACGTGCCGCTGAAGGGTTTGTCACTTGTGCCGACGCTGATGCCCTGGGCGTCGATGTCGGCAGCCATCTCGAAGAACTTGCCGCTGTAGCTGTTGCCGCCGCTCACGTCGTCGGCCAACTGCTTCCAGTCAGCACTCGTCCTGATGAGGTACGGGTCGGCGCTCGTTCCGCTGCCATCCCAGCCCCATGCCCCCTGTGCGACTGCGCACAGCAGGGCGAACATAAATAATACTTTCCTGTTCATTGCTGTTTTTGGAATTTATTGTTACTTATTATTGTTTGTTATCTCGAATGATTTATTACTTTTCTGCCGTTAGCAATTACGATGCCGTTTGAGGTGTTGTCGGCGGGGGTTCCGTCGATACGGTAGATGCGGGCGGAGCCTTCTTGCTGAGCAGCCCTGGTGGGATTCACAACGGTAGAACCGCCAGCCGCAAAGGCGGTGGAGACAACACAAAACATGAATGCTGTACTCAGCAGCGTGGAGCCGAGCAGACGGCTCAGACGGGTCTTGCTGGCTATGAGCCGGGCCAATGTGTGGGCGCTGCTGTTGAGCAGACGCTCCTCGTGGCGGCGGCTTTGCGCCAGATGAACAACGGCGAAGGCCAGCAGCACGGCGACGGCTGCCAGCACGATGAATAAAATGATGTTTACCATATCCATTAACTCTTAATTCTTAACTCTTAATTCTTAACTAATTGTCATTCCTTCGCGGCGGGCTTCTTCCGACAGGCGGTTTACGTCTTGCTGTTCACGCTCGATAATCATTTTGCGGCGACGAAGCAGGTGGCGACGCCGACTGGACTGCCACATCATGACAGCCACAACGATGCCCATCGCCAGCACGACGACGGCCATCACCAGGAGCAGGGT
>JAFSKJ010000116.1 GCA_017449025.1 Prevotella sp.
AGTCATATCTTATTTAAATCGTTTGCGACTTTTTCTGCGGCAAAGGTAAGGAGAATATTTTATATCGCAAGCGATTTATCGAAAACTTTAAGAGAGTTTAACAATATATCGTCTGCGATATAATATAAATGTTGATGGTCAGATACACCTCGTAACTTTTTGTGCGACGAAGCTCTTATTGAAGTCGATAATCTGGTCTATCATACTCATAATACCTAAATACACTTAAAACTGACGGTAAATTTACACAAAATCCGAAAATAATCACTATATTTGTAGCGTTATATTGGATAGTTTATAAACAAACCCAACAATACAGAGATTATGAAACTTAACAACGGCTTAATTATCCCCCAGATTGGTGTTGGAACTTGGACGCTACGCGGCGAGACAGCGCGGCAGAACGTACTACTGGCCTTAAAGGCCGGATTCCGACACATCGACACGGCGCAAGGCTACGAGAACGAAGCAGAGGTGGGACAGGGCATCGCCGACAGCGGCGTGCCGCGCAGTGAGATATTCATTACAACGAAGGTTGCTACCAACATCATGCGTGAGGGTCAGGAGGCCGTGCAGCAGTCCATCGACGAGAGCCTCGCCAAGTTGAAGACAGACTACATTGACCTATTACTCATCCATTGGCCTGTGAAGGACTGCGTGCGTGACACCTGGCAGGTGATGGAGAACTACGTGCGGCAGGGCAAGGTGCGCTCCATCGGTGTGAGCAATTTCAACCGCCACCATCTGGACGATCTGCTCTCATACGCCGACATCCGCCCCGCCGTCAACCAGATAGAGGTTCACCCGCTGATGACGCAGAAGAAGAACATCGCCTACAACCACTCGCTAGGCATCCAAGTCGAGGCCTGGGGGCCTTTTGGACAAGGTGACATTGACGTCATCGGTCATCCTCTATTGCAGTCGCTGGCCTCGAAGTATCAGAAGACCGCCTCGCAGATCGTGCTCAGATGGATTATACAGCGCGACTTGATTACCATCCCCCGCGCCAAGCCCAACCACTTTGCCGAGAATCTGGCCGTCATGTCGTTCTCGCTCTCCGACGACGACATGCAGGCCATCAGCGCCCTGAATCAGAACCTGCGTTCGAACGCGCTCAACGACCCTGAGACTTTCCCGTGGTAACACAAAACTAATAAAACTATCAGATATGAACACAAAGACATTATTAATGCTACTTCTATGCGGTGTGTGCTTCGCCTGTAATGCACCGCAGCATGACGAGAAGAAAACAGACTTAACAAAAGAGAATAAGAATATGACAAACGGAGAATTAAGAGAAAAACTGGCTTTGGCACTGGAGGATATGAAGGCCAAGGCCATTGAGATGGGTATTGAGGGTGTGGCAACAGCCTCGGTTCTTAACAGCGGCGATACGGTTGACTGGATCGGCGAAATGAAGGTTGTGGGCTCGTACTGCAACTGGAAAGACAGCTATAATTTGGTGGCCGTGGCATGGTCGAAGTGCGGCGAAGTGATTGCCACCCAGGCCGACAGTGGTGATCCGAACCACCAGACGATTACGGGTGAACTGGGTTATGCCGGTGGTGCCTACGACGAGTTTGAAGGCTGCAAACTGGCTTTCGCCTTCAGCGGAGCAACGTCAGAAGAGGATTTGGTGGTATCCAAGTATGGCATCGAAAAGATGAAGGGCTACATAGCTGGCCGTCAGGAGGCTGACACGACCAGCACGTTCAAGCCCTTGGTAACACCGTTAAAGAAGGAGCAGTTCATACAGGTGACCATCGTTGTCAACGATATCCGCCGTGCTGCCAAGGCATGGGCCGCGCTGCTGAACGTACCGGAGCCGGAGATCTGGACAAACCATCTGGAGAGCAACGGCGAATATCCCTATACCTACCGCGGCAATGGCAATATGCCGTGCGACCTACAGATGTGCGTCATCGAGATGGGCAATTGGGTGCTGGAACTGCATCAGATTGACGACAATCCCAGCACCTTCCGCGAGTTCATCAACAAGCATGGCCAGGGTGTCCACCACCTCGGCTTTGAGGTAGGCGATGCCCGCGACGAGGTCATCAGGGAACTGAAGGAGATGGGGTTCAACACAGAGCGAACCATTGGTGTTTATCCCGGCAGCAGCTGGACGATTGTGGACAGCGAGAACGTGCTGGGTGTGAACCTGAACATAAAACCAAAGCGATAGATATGCGAGTAATCATCCTTAATGGCAGCCCGAAGGCTCACGGCAATACGGCGACGGCTCTACACGAAGTGGAGCGCACATTGCAGCAGCAGGGCATCGAGACGGAATGGATTCATGTGGGTCACCTACAGATTCACGGCTGCATCGCTTGTAATAAGTGCTGGAAGACAGGCATCTGTACATTTGGCGACATAGTGAACGAAATTTCGGAGAAGATGCGCGAGGCTGACGGACTGCTCATTGGTTCGCCCGTCTATTTCGCCTCGCCCAACGGTACACTGCTGTCGCTGCTCGACCGCCTGTTTTATTCCAATCTGCACACAGACTGGTCGATGAAGGTGGGAGCCTCGGTGAGCATTGCCCGCCGTGGTGGAGCCACGACGACGATGGACGTGCTGAACAAGTATTTCCTGAAAACAAACATGCCCGTCGTTCCCTCGCAGTACTGGAGCATCGCCCACGGCACAGCCCCAGGTGAGGTTGTACGCGACGAGGAGGGCATGCAAACCATGCGCCAGTTGGGCCTGAACATGGCATTCCTTATCAAGAGCATCCGTCTCGGCCTCCAGCAGTTCGGCTCGCCGAAGATTCAGGAAGAACTGACAGAAACCCATTATATCAGAATATGAGTTTCTATATTTCCTTACAGGTAAGTTACCGTTTCCTCTATCGGCTTGTGGCTGTTGTGGTTGGCGAGTGGGCCTGCACCTTCTGCCGACTGCACCACGTACACATGCTGTTCCTGCAGGTTCTTAGCTGTTGGAGCCAAGCGTCCAGCCTCCAGAATGCTGTTAAGTTGTTCTTTACTGATCTGACGCGAGTCAAAACTCTTGCAGGAGTACCTGCTTCTTGCTAATTCTAAGAAATCCATAATTGTGTTTTGTTTTAGTTTTGTGTTATTACTCTACCTTACCGCCAAACTCGTTATACGATACGTTCTCAGGCTTCCACTTGTCCTTCGGCTCCGGCTGTTCAGCGGGATAGCCGATGATGATGGCGCAGAGAGGAACAATGTATTCGGGCAGCTTCAATGCCTCGATGGCACCTTTTGCACGGTCATCACGAGGATAGAGTGCAGTCCACACGGCACCAAGGCCGAGGGCATGGGCTGCAAGAAGGATGTTCTCAGTGGCTGCTGAGCAGTCCTGAATCCAAAGCTGACGTCCTTCACCTTCGAGTGCTTTCTGCATGTCGCCGCAGACGACGATGGTCAACGGAGCCTGTTCCAACATTCTGGCATTGGGATTTGTAGCTGCCAGTTCCTTCATCTTGTCCTTGCTGGTGATGGCCACGAAATGCCAGGGCTGTTTGTTGACAGCGGTTGGTGCAGCCATACCGGCACGGAGCAGTGTCTCGATGGTGTCGGCACTGATGGTCTGATCCGTGTACTGTCGGATGCTGGTACGCGTCATGATGTTCTCTACGATGGCCTTGCCGTCAGAGTTTTCTGCGGCATCGGTCTTTTGTTCGTTTCCGTTGTAGCAGGCTGTCAATGTGAGCAGTACTGCAAAAGCTGATAAAATCTTTTTCATAAGTCCTTATTATTATTTATGTTTATTATTCCAATGTATCGGCGACCTCTGCTAGCAGGTCGATGTCGTTAGTGCCTTCCACCCTGGGCTTAATTGGAGTTTGCTGCCAAGACCAGGAACATATAGTGGGAAGAGCCACCACCGAGTACGTATTCGGTCTGCTGCCAGAGGTAAGGGAATTCCAGCAATTCGGGGAAGTCCGGGCGGATGAGAGCGGTACCACTGACTACACCGCCAGGGATGTAGCTCCAGTCGGCACGGTTCAGTCCGTAGGCCACAGTCGCACTACGGGCTCCCACGCCTGAGGCAAACGAGGCGGTGTTGCTGCCGGGATGACAGCCAAGCACGAAGTTCAAGGCATTATAAACCGTCTCCTTGGGGAAAATGTCGGGATAGGCATTGGTCAGGAAGTAGTACTCAAAGCCGAAGCGCTGGATGTCCCATCCTGCACCCCAGATACTGGGGCGATAGGGCACGCCGTATGGGGTCTCGGCGGCCTGACGGTCGAGACTGGCCTTGTAGTCGGCGAGGGCCGTGCGGAAGGCGGTGGCGAAGTCGCGATAGACCTTACGGTCGCGGCTGTCGATGCCCTTGGCCTGACTCTTCGCCTCAAGCAGTTTGGCAATGCGGGCGGTGAACCAGCCTGTGCGGGCAATGTTCTTGACGATGGTGTCCTGCCGGGCGAGGATAAAGTCTAGGTATTCGACCTCTCCTGTGGTCAGATACAGTTCGGCGGCGGCCTGAAGCTTCATACCCGCCATGCGGTCGTTCACTTGTGTCTGGTGATAAAGCTCGGCGGCGATGTCGAGACACTCTTGGGCCAGCGCATCGTTGAAGCCACGCAGGACACGGGCTGCTTCTGCCAACTGGGCAGCCGCGGAAAGGGCACGCATAGGATTGTCTTCCGTAAAAATCCATCGGTCATCGTCATTTCCCGTCACGCCATCAGTCATGGCGGCGGCATCGCCCAGCATGGCATACTGACGGAGCGTGCTACAGATGATACCGCGATAGAGTCGGCCCAAGGCCTGATAGCTGCGGACGACGGTAAGCGCTCCATTCTCCACTTGTTGCAGGATGTCATTCTTGCCGTCTGGCTCATGGATTTCCACGAGATGGCGGGCTTGGTCTATGGAAGTAACATCAATGTCGGGACGGAACTGCTCGTAAGCCAATGCGAGAATGTAGGCTTCACCGGCTTGCGACTCTACACGCAGGTCGAAATCGCCGGCATCGTGCCAGCCACCGATGTTTACACCAGGAACCTGCTCCCTCTCTTTATATTTACTGAGACCTGGGCGCTGGTCGTAACCGTCAATGTGATTACCGACGCGCGCCATCAGCGCATCGTCCAGGTGGCAAGCGTCATGCCAGATGCGGTATTTCTCGGCCACTCGCACATGGCACATTTGGACGGGCAGGAAATACTCGACGACAGGCTGCCAGACACCACGCTCATAGACATTGTCGGCAATGCGGAACACGCTCGACTGACTACCGCCGTAACGCACCTGATAGAGCCCAGGCTCCGTAACATCGCTAAAGTCGGCTGTGAGATATCGGTAGCGCAGAAACTGTCCCCAGACCTTTGGTGTGGATATGCGAACCACCGTCTCGCCATCAGCACCAATGCGGACGAGCTGAACGTCACCCACTGTAGTTGCGCGCTTATCGGTCTCGATGACGATACGCTTAGGTTGTTGAGGTAGATAGCCCACTTGCGAGGTCTGGATGACGGCGGGATATCGCCACATCTCATCGATGGCGGGTGTGATAAGCCAGCGGACGGCTCCCTTCGTAGCACCTAGTGCAATCTCACTACGAAGCACAAACCAACCGTTGTTGTGGTTCATGCGACCATCATAGAGTTTCAAGTCGCCAGTCAGCGACTCCACCGTCAGCCTCTGGCTAAGGTCATCAGGACGGGAGGTGAACTTACGGCCGACAGCGTAAGGCGCAGCGATGATGTCGTCGGCACGGAGAGGGCTATAGTCTGTTCCGTCCAACTGTGCGAGATCTGCCTTCTGTCCACGGCCAGCGAAGTAGTTACCATCGTGGCCTCGGTTTGTGGGCACTTGGAGTAGTGGCGTGTTCGGCTGTTGGGGATAGATGCCGCTTTGGCCATCCATCAGCCAGGGTTTGCCAAAGAGTTCGCCAGGGAAGAACTCCAGGTTGAAACCAGCCTTCCCAAGTAGGAATTCAGGCACGGGGTTATCGAGGTCGACGGTAACGAGGATGCTCTTACCCTGTGGTTCGACTGTGACGGTGTAATTGACATGCCATTCGGGATATACCATCGGATTGAAACCCGTCATGTGGCGCGAGGAGTCGGGATAGCAGAGTGTGGTGATAATCTTTCCGCCCTCGACACGGCGGCTCAACTGTTTTGGCACTGGCTGCCACTGACCAGGTGTTGCTTCCAGTCGGATGTCGCCATTGGTGGCAATACGATGTCCGTTCATAATCACACATACACCGCCTTGGTGTCCTTCTGGGTAGAAATCGCTGAATGCCATCACGTCCGTACCACCGGCATTAAAGTAGCCATCGCTGTTTAGCTGGAATGTCTGTGCCGGAGCCGAGAAACTTGTCGTAGCCAAGACCAACAATAGGATGTTCTTTCTCATTTATTTAATTTTGTTTTTGCTCGTTAAAGGTAAATTGTCAGAAGAGCCACCAACGTGGACAGTGATGTCACCAGACTCTAAAGTCCAGCTTTGGGTGGCCTCATCCCAGTGGCAGAGATCAGTTAGGCGGATAGGGATAGTCACAACCTTACTTTCACCTGCCTTCAGTGCTACACGTTGGAAACCCTTCAATTCTTTTATTGAGCGGGGGACATAGACTTGCGTCACCTCTTCGGCATCGCAGTCGGAAG
>JAFSKJ010000017.1 GCA_017449025.1 Prevotella sp.
ATTCGTCTTAGCAAGTGCTCGTTATGAATTATTAACGGCATAACGACTGCATTCCGAATGAGCAAATCATATTCCAAGAGGGGACTGAGTAGTTACACCACACAGAAAGAAATTGTTAACGATTTTCCCCTGATGCTCGTAGAGGTGAGCCTTGAAACAATTGATGAGGGCAACACGGCTAAGACCTTGCTCTATGGTCTTGCCAACATAGAATAAGGCTTCATCTGTAGACTTGGATTTGGTTATTATTTCAACGTGATGCCTCCATGGAACAAGAGCGAAAGGTAATGGAAATTCTCCACCGACTTGGTGGAGTTTCTCTTCCGATAATTCTGCACCAACTTGGTGCAATTTTCCATTCTCCGTTTCTGCACCAACTTGGTGCATAATTTCTGCAACGGGTCGTTGCAATTTTGCCGCTTCCGTAGTATAGAACAAGTACCATTGCATCATATATCTTAGATTACGAGCAGAGAATCCGTCCTCATTGGGAAACTCTTTCTTCAAATCCAGACTTACCTGTTCCACGACACCTGCGCCCCAACGTTTCTCAGCCTTTTTCTGCACTAAGTCACGCCCCATCTGCCAGTTGAACAGCAGTTTCTCGCCATTCACTTTCACAGCAGCCTTCACCTGTGCCGAGCGATAGCGATGTTTTACTTCCGCTATCCACTCTGCATATTCTGCATCCAGCTTCACGTCGTGAGATTTCACAATACGTGGCTCACTGATGTCTATTTCCTTATTCTTTTTGTCCATATATCATTTCGCTTGCAAAGTTACAAATATAGTGCCAATTATCCAAATTCCAATGTGCCTTCTTGACTTTGCTTTGCTCGCTGCAGCACCACTAAGGGAAGATGCATATTAGCACTGACAATCCTAAGTGTCATTAATTTATCCCTCGTCTGCGGAGGAATTGTCAGCCAGCGTCTTTCGCCAACTTCAATTTGGCCATTATATTGCTTTGTTAGGGTGATTAGCGGTTTCCCACTATACTGAACACCTTTTCGCATCAACGTTTCTATACCTTTTTTTTCTATTGTACGTCTGAAGGTATCTACAGGATTTGCCTCACAAATAGTTGTTCCATCAGGAAACTTCACCATCAATCGCTGAGCCTCACGTTTCTTACGTTGCGGTACTTTGTCATCGCTTGGCGTAAAGTCTGCACCTACCTCAATCTTCCAATCCAAGCCCAATTGTTGATTGATGGAAACCAGCTGCATATACTTCTGGTCGCTATCACTTTGCACATTGACATACCAACCATCCTTTATGGGCTTCATCCATTCTTTGAATCGTGGATAAACCTCTTGGGAGATAAGCGGCAGATGATAACTCTCCAATTTCACTTCGCTCAACTTGTCTGTACTAATCATCTGTAATGCCTCCACAAACGTCATCGTTGCACTCTTATAGCACAACACCTTCCCGTCTGGCAACGTTACACGAAGCAAACGTCTCAGCCTCCTTTGTCTTACATTCTCGTCCATATTACGTGATTAATCGCTCAAGTCTTTTTTCCAGATACAATTTGCAATTTTTGCATATAATTCGCATCGACTTCTCACATTCTCTTTTTTAAATTCATCGAATGGTATAAAGGGAAATGCCATATCTTTGATAAAGCCTATAAAACTAGGATTGTTTTCGTATGCTTTTGAACATAAAGACTGAGCCAAAAGATTCTCCTTGATGTAATGTGGCATTTTCTCCCTGTAATTCATGTCATTCAGCGACCGATTGACATCAAATGGTAGCAATAGTAAATCGCCTATAGAGTTCCTCCATTGACTGAATTCTTCTGTCTGGACAAACTCGTCCTGATGCCATTCGAAGTGATCACTCCATATATGTTCAATATCGTATGACTTACAATTTGGATTATACATATACTTGACATAGTTGTTCCCTCTTCCAGTTGCTTCTTCAATATATGAAGTAATTCGTGCAAGGAAATACTTTATGAAGCGGCCATTCATTCCATGCAAGCGGAAGGAAAGCAGACTTTTGTAGAAATCATCAATTTCTTCTGTACTATCTATTAACGTTTTACGCAATTCCTCTATAGAAAGACCTCGTATTTGTCTTGTCAAATTACACATAGTGTAACGGATAGAACTAGCGCTAAAGTTTCGGAAATTACATGCTCGACGTGTTGCGAAGCCGTCGAGATAACGAGCCACAAGTTCAATCTTCTTTACACAATCTTCATCGCTATCGTCTAAACGTAAAGGAGCCAAATAAAGAGGATAACTCAATGAAGGAGCTATACCCCAATAGGCATGATAGAAAACATGTTCCAATTCTTTAATATATGTGCTTTCTGCATTCTTAATAAGTAAGAATTTCTTCAAGAAGAAACGATAGTTGGTTTCAATAAAAAACTCCATATCGCCATTAATACACTTTTCGTAGTTATCCTTAAACCAATTATGAAAGCGATTACCAATATTCTCAAAATCCTCATTGAAGGAACCCACTTTTGCTTGACGAATGGTTTGAGCAAATTGAGACCTTAACCATGCTTGGAAAAACTGGTTTTCCACACCGTCACCATATTCCGCCAAATTCTGCATATCTTTCTTCCATTGCAGATTCACACTTGAGCGCTTATCTTCGTGTGTAAATTTGGATAGGATAAACCCCTTTATCATATCTGCATTTGTTAGCGGAACTCCACGATTGTTCATAGTTTCAAAAATGGTATAGGCATTCTCCTCCTTACTTGCTGTTATTTTTACAAGAATTACATTTTCCTGTAGCCAATAAACAAAAGCAAGCAAATGGTCTTCCTTTATATCTGCAGGGAAACAGTCGTAGATGTCTTGATAGCGTTCAATCATTATGTGGGTGCTTTCATCATCTGTTTCATTTATCTCATAATAACCTTTCTCATACAACGACTTAAGGCATTGTTCTCGTTCTGCGATTTGAATATTAAAGGATTTATTACCGAAACGATTTGAGAAAATCATTGAATTCAAGTTCATTTCATCTTGAATTTTTCTTTTCGCTAACTCATGACTTAAAAAGATAAGCAATAAAGTTAATGAAGTTAGCCTTTGTTGACCATCAATAATACTGATAGCACCATCTCCTTTCTTGTTAAGCACTACTGAGCCTAAAAAATAGGATGAATAATGCTCTACATCTGCCGTTGTGTGGCTTGGACGAAGATTCTCCCTAAAAGCATCTGTTAAATCTTGAACAAGCTGTTCTACATTCTCTTTTCTCCATTTATATTCACGTTGGAAATAATCACATGTATACTTTTTTCCATTCAGAATGTCCTTTAAAGATTTCTCCTCTGCTCCAATACTGTTATTCAATAGTTCCATATTTATTATTTAGTCGTTGTTTTAATTGATTTTGCAAAGATAGCGAAACTTTTTCAAAAGTTGTTATTTCCGTTCTTTATGATAACATCTTTTAGCCTTTCTGCCTCTATGGATGTTTTACCGTACGCCAGAAGGAGTACCTAAGATTTGGATTGGTTACCTTGTTGATGTAGTGCTTTGCTTTAATCTTATTGACAAAACCACCTCTATTGTAATATAGATGCGCTATGTCTACAAGCATATCGTTTTCACTACCACCAATTGCTAAATACTCTTCAAGTGTACGATTTAGCAGCCAATGCATTTCTTCAGTAAATGGCGACGGCGCGAACTATGCCGAGGGCGGCGACATCACCGAAGGGAACGACCTGAGTGGAACGGTGTTCGACAACATGGTCTACATCTTCGCAGGTACCACCGGAGAGAGTGCCGCACGTGGCGCTGCCGCCAATACGCCGAGCCTGAAGATCTACGGAATGGCACTGCCTCCTGCCTTTCTATTGGGCTCCTTCGTATTATTTAAACGTTTACGGATGCTGGGCATGCGGAGGAAAGAATATCGCCTCCGCGAAGATGGTCGTGGAGGCGATGGTGTTATTGCTTTCAGCCTGTTTTCAGAAGGTGTAGCCCAGGGTGAGCAACAGCTGGTGACGCTTATTGGTTACTTTGGTCGGGTTGCAGACGTTGGTCTCGTATGTGTCTCCGTCCTTGAAGTCGAGGTTTGGCTGGAAGGGGTAGAAGTCGCCGGATGTTGTGTTGTACTGGTATGCCAGGTCAATGTTTACGTTTCCGGCTTTGAATCCCATGCCGCAGGTTATGCGGTTTGTCGACTTCCAGTTGGTGTAGTCTGCCGTTGACGAGTACATCACGCCGTAGGAGTTAAGGGTGGCGTCGCGGAAACCTCCCTCGTCGTACATTGGCGACACGTAGTTGTAGCCTAAGCGTATGGCGAGTGCCGGGTCGGGCTTGTACTCGATACCAGCCTTGACGGTGGCCACTCCCTTAAGTGAGCGCTCTGTGTTGCGCTTCATGTTTTCGTCGGTGTAAGACTCTTCGTCGCCGTATGCGTCGTAGCCGTCGTTGATGCGGTTGCGCGTAGCCCCATAGTCAGCATAGTCTACACCTAAGCCTATAGCCAGGTTGTTGCCAATGGTGTTGCCGGCACTGAGTCCGAAGGTCCAGGGCGTGTAGAGCTTGAAGTCGTAGCGCTCTGAGTTTTCGCCCTCGTCGTAAGCGCCTATCTGGCTGTTGTTTATGAGCAGTGTGGTGTTCTCGGTCTTCAGGTCGTACCATGTGGGCGTGCTCACTGAGAGTCCGAATCGCAGTGGGGAGTATTCCAATGGCCGGAAGATGATGCCGCCCTTGAGACTGTAGCCCGTACCGCTTACTTTCCTCTCGTCGGCTATGGTTACTATGCCTGCATCAGAGCCGTCGCTGAAGACAAGTCCCTCTGTGTACTCGGTGTAGCCCTTGTAGTTGACGCTGCGTGCGCCTATGGTGACTCCCCAGTAGAAGCGGTTTTTTACGTTGCCGCTGAGGTTGAAGTCGTAGTTGGCTATCCATCCGCGGTGAGCGCGGTCGAAGATGAAGGCGTCAGCGTCGTTGAAGTATAACAATCCGTCGGAAGGCTCATTCAGCAGGGCGTTGGCCTGGAGATAGTCGAGCTGGCTGAATGTGAGGGCCCTGAGGTCGCTTGTTGGGTGCTCGTAGCCCATCAGTTCTCCTTGGTTGTTTTCATCAATGTCAAAGCCGCCGTTGCGTACGTCGCCGTATGCCACCTTTGCGTATGTGGTCTTGTTTAGTGAAGCCCTGTGCAGGGAGTTTGCTGCCGAGAGCAGCTGGTCGAAGTTGCGGCTCTTGTGATAGTTGAATGCGAAGTTAATGAACGAGTTGTCGTTAAAGTCGTTGGTGTAGACGAACCCTATCTGGTCGAAGCTCAAGTTTGTCTTTCCCAGCCCGTCGAACTTCTTTGCATCCTGCTGCGACACAAGGCCAACCGAGGCGCTGACGGTGCTGTGGCGGAATAGTCCTATGCCGGCGGGGTTGGTAGAGATGGTTGAGATGTCGGCGCCTAATGCGTCGAGCGCACCGCCCATTCCCACGTAGCGAGCCGTGCCGTTAAGGTCTTCGCCCATGAGGCGTGCGCTTTCGTAGGTGTCTTGTGCTGCCATGGGCATTGCCGTGGCCAAAAGCAAGGCTGAAATATATATGTTCGTTCTCATAGTCGTGATGGATTGTGTTTATTATGATGCTGTGTGTTTATTTCTTGGCAAATGGGCCTATCTGCGTCCGCCTAAGCGTCCTCCGCCGCCTCCACCGCCTCCGCGTGAGCCTCCGCCGCTGAAGCCTCCGCCGCTGCTGCTGCGACTGCTGCTGCCGCTGTAGACAGGGCTGCTGCTTCCGCTGTAGCTTGATGAGCTGCTGCTACGCGACCCGCTGAACGACGATGAAGATGATGATGACGAAGATGAGCTGTAGATTGGTGAGCTGCTGCTGCGCGACCCTCGGAAGTTTCCGCTCTGCGAGCGGTTGGCCGTGGATACGGGGCGCGACGAGGTGCCGTAGCTGCGGTGGCCGGCAATGGTGCGGTTGCGTGCACCGCTGAATCGGCTGTTGGATGTTGATGCCGACGGGTTGCGGCTGCCAATGAAGCGCCCGTGGGTGGTGCCCCAGCGGTCTATGGTGCCTGTGTTGCCCGTTGTGCGCACGGCATAGTGGTGGTGTGGTGTCGACCATCCGCCGTAGTAGCCTCCGTAGTAGCCGTAATAGCCGTGGTAGCGCTCCCAGTCCCAGTATGTTCCTGCGTACCAGGGTGTGTACCATCCGTAGTAGTAGGAGTAATACCAGGGGTCGTAGTACCAAGGGTCGTACCATCCTGTGTACCAGGGATAGTATGACGAGTAGTACCATGGCGAGTGCCAGCTCCACGAGCCGTCGCGGCGTCCGTCGGCATATCCCTCCCAGTATGAGCTTTCCGGCTCATAGCCGTCCCAACGGCTCATCTCGCGGGTGAGTGCATAGTCATCTTGGATGGTAGAGTCGGGATAGACACCCTCTACGGCCGAGAAGTTTATGATGTCGTTGGCCGTGGTGTCGCCAGGAATCACCTGATAGTAGCTTCCGCCCCGACGGTTGTATTCGTCAATGCTGCGGTTGCTCCCCGAATAGTACGTGTCGCGTGGGCGGTTGTAGCTGCCACTGTTGCCATATCTGTTGGTGTTAGTGACAGTAGCCGACGACTTCTTTGATGGCACGAAATACATGTCGTCGTCTTGTGCCATTGAGCTATAAGGCATCAGCCCTAAAGCAATCGAAAAAAGTAACCACTTCTTCATAATCTTATCTGTTTTTACTGGTTCACGATGCAAATTTAGTGCTATTTCCTGTGCAAAATTACGGAAAAACCCTAAACAATGATAGGTTTTTCCCTATTTTTTGTAATTTTGCGGCTAAATTTAACATCCTTATGAAATATTACGAGGTAAATTTCTCTATTAAGTGCCAGCCGGAGGTGATTGGCGACGTGTGCGACGTGCTCTCTGCCATGGTTGGTGATGCCGGGTTTGAGACTTTCTGTCAGACCGGCGGTGGATTGTACGGGTATGTGCAGCAGCAGCTCTTCAGCAGAGAGTTGGTAGACGAGGCCATAGCTGCAATGCCATTCCCCGGTGTTGAAATAAGTTACACTATAGAGGAGGCTGAAGACCGCGACTGGAACGAGCAGTGGGAACAGGGCGGCTTCGAGCCTGTTGTGGTGGAGTGCGGGGCGTCGGGCAAGGGGGGCGAAGCCCGCCCTGCCATCCTGATTCACGATGGTAGGCACACCACTCCCTCCCTCAACCTTCCACCTTCCGCCATAACCGTCGAGATTGACGCCCGCATGGCTTTTGGCACCGGCACACATGAGACAACCCGGATGATCTGCCGCATGCTGTCTGCCGTGGGCGTGGGCGGCAAGACCGTGCTCGACTGCGGATGCGGCACAGGCATACTGTCGATAGTGGCACTAAAGATGGGGGCGGAGCGGGCCATGGCTTACGACATTGACGAGTGGAGCGTGGACAACACACGCCACAATGCCGTTATCAACCGCGTTGACGACAGAATCAGCATTGCCCACGGAGATGCCTCTATATTAAATAAGGTGGAGGAACGCTTCGGAATTGTCATGGCTAACATAAACCGCAACATCCTGCTGGCCGACATGCCTCAGATGAGGCGTGTGATGTCACCCGGAGGGGTGCTCCTGCTCAGCGGCTTTTATACTGACGATGTAAGCCTGCTGTCGGAGCGTGGAGCGGAACTGGGCTTGGAGGTGGCCACGATTGACAGCGATAACGGCTGGGCGGCCATGATGCTTACTGCTCGCTGACAGGCGGAGAGCTGAAAAGTTGGAGAAAAAAAGAAGGCTTACTTCTTTGTGCTTTGAAATAAAATGTATATCTTTGCACCGTCAATTATTACCAATGTTATGAAAAAGAGAGTTTTTATCCTACTAATGACCATGTTCTGTTCGTTTGTGGGCATCAGCGCACAGGAGCAGGCCAAGAGCGACTTGCACCAGCGGGCGGAGGCTGTCGACTCAAAGAAAAACATTGCTACCGCCCGCTCGTTGTTCATCCATGCGTTTAACGACTACGCCAACAAGGGGCAGATACGCCCGGGGGTGGAGTGTGCCGTCAAGGCAACAGCCTTGTACTATAGGGAGAACTTCTATAAGGAGGCCTTTGACCTGCTTCGCCGTGCCGACCAGACCATCGACGCCACCACCAAAGACGCTGCCACGAGGGCTGCCCTGCACTACCAGACAACCAAGGAGCGCCACCAGATGTACATGAAGCTCAGAAAGGCTGACAGCGCCAAGGACCAGCTGAACATTATGGAGAGCCTTGCCAACCAGGCCAATGACGATGCCGTGAGCAACGACCTGCTCTATACCAAGGCCATCTATTACTATACGTACGGAATGAACGCCAAGGGCAATGCCGTGTTCAAGGAGATGGCAGACAAGCTTACAGCCAGCAAGGAGTATGGAAAGGTGGATGAAGTCTATCAGACGCTGATTGCCAACGGACGCAAGTCGGGCAATGCAAGCATGGTGGCACAGTCGTACAGCAACTACATAGCATGGAAGGATTCCGCCACTGCCATGAAACATGCCGACGAGATTGCTGCACTGAAGAAAACTATCTCTGACCATGAGGCCGACATTGCCGATAAGGCCAGCTCGCTTACCACACGCAAGGCTATCATAGTGGGGCTGGGCATACTGGTTGGAATTTTGGCAGCAGCACTGGTGATGGGGGGCATCGTGCTTCTCCGCTTCATACTGCTTACACGAAAGCAGGCAAAGAACATACGCCTGTTGAACGACAGCAATGCGCTGAAGGCAAAGTTCATAAGCAACATATCGTCGCAACTCGAGCCTACGCTCCAGAGGTTGGACAGCAAAGTGCCTGAGGTAAAGGCCTTGCTTGACTTCTCTAACCACATTCAGACACTCTCCGACTTGGAGAACTCCGGCGACGACTCCTTGGAGATGAAGGACACCCAGATTCCGCAGTTCTGCGAGAGCCTAATGGACAATATACGCGGAAAGGTGAAGCCGGGCGTCACACTGACGGTCAACGCCCAGCAGATGAGCGCCAGCATCAACCGGGAGTATGTCAGCCACATACTGTCGCACCTTCTCGACAATGCCGCCGAGTACACTCCCGAGGGCGGAACCATCTGGCTGGAGTTCAAGAAGCGCGGCCCCCACACATTCCATTTCCTTGTGGCCGACACGGGTGCAGGCATTCCCGAGGAGAAGCGCGAGGACGTGTTCAAACCCTTCCTTGAGGTGCGCGACCTGACCACCGGCGACGGCTTGGGACTGCCCATCTGCAAGCAGATGGCACTGCGCATGAAAGGCGACCTCGACATCGACCCCCAGTTCACCAAGGGCACACGGTTTGTGCTGGAGCTGCACTCGTAGCCGCCAAGCCCTGTTTGCTCGTCGAAGAAGGCCCTACGAAAGTTCTCATTACACTTTTCAACCGTGAAACATCGAGGACTCATCCGTAGAGTGGCACTTTAAAGTGCCACTCCACATCAGACATGTTTCCTTATCTTTTGTTGTTTCCTGTTTTTGTGGCGTTTTATTTCGCTTTTTGTGGTAATACGTACTTGCCGTGGAACTTCTTCTTCCCGGCGACGCTTTTTGCCTTGATATATAATAAAAATGTGGTGGCGAGTGCGCCGTAATTGAAAATAATTGCTTACCTTTGCCCCCGTAACCAATAAATACGACAGCATTATGAGCGAGAAACAGAAACAAGTGGAAAAGGAGCGCAAGGGCGTACTCGAACTGCTGCTCCAGAAGAACGGACTGAAGCGTAAAGAACTCGTTGACTTCCTGCTCGGTGTGTGGATGGCCGGCAAGGTGGACGAACTTACCGAGGAGGAGAAGGCACAATTCCCTAATCTTGCATTCTGACCTATTCGAGGACAATGTTGCAATACGTGCTTGCCATGAAGCAGAAATGCCGAATCATCGTTACCAACAACTACAAAGACTAACGCCTCTTGATGTGGATTGAGGCTACCAGTCCCGAAAAAGTGAAGATAATCACGAAGTAACCCCCCCATCATGCTTATGTCACCGCTCACGTACATACACGCTTCTGAGGTGGCCCGCACGACGGCGGGCGGCAGGGCGGAAGCGACTGCGAATGGGGCGGCGGACGCGATGCAGAAAGTGTGTGAGACGATAGAATTATTTAACGCGATTATCGCATCGTAATTGAAAATAATTGTTTACCTTTGCACCCGAAAATAAAATAGTAGGAGAAAAGATTATGGCATTATCAATTGCAACAGTACCCGTATTGACGGGTGAGGCATCAGACCGCTTCGACCGCATGATGGAGGCCAGCGAGGAGCGTCGCGGCTCCGTGGATTTCAGCCGTGAAATCAACGAGGCACGGGCCATCCTCTCTAAGGCAAACCTCTAAACGACTTCAAGACCTATGGGATTCCTCCAAGAGAAATGCAGTTTCGGATTCTACACGCAGCAGAAGGCTGACCAAAGCAAGCCGTTCCATTGTGGCGATGACGACCTTGACGAGTTCTTCCGCTGCGATGCCTTCTTGCAGAGCGACCAGTTGCTCTGCAAGAACTATTGTTTTACGCTCGACGACGACCCCACGGCCATCGTCGCAGCCTTCACCCTTTCCAACGACAGCATCAAGAAAATTCCCGGCTCGCGCAAGAAGAAGGTCGAGAAGAACATCCCGCGCGAAAAACTCTACAGCAGTTATCCTGCCGTGATGATTGGGCGCCTCGGCATCGGCACCGATTTCCAGAGCCAGCACCTGGGCAGCGACGTGCTCAGTTTCATCAAGGCATGGTTCGTTGACCCGCTCAACAAGACCGGCTGCCGTTTCCTCCTCGTCGATTCCTACAACAAGGAGCGCAATCTCGCCTTCTACGAGCGCAACGGCTTCAATTATCTGTTCAGCACCGAGGAGCAAGAACGCGAATTCCGAGGCATCAAGCCAGAGCGTCCCCTCAACAGCCGCCTGATGTACTTCGACCTCATAGAACTTATTCGTAAGTAATCCCCCCATGCTCCCACTCACCCTCACCCTCACATATCGCCCCGAGTTGCTGCGCTGCCTGAACGGCGGCGGGGCTGACGGCGTGAGGACAGACGGCGCGGACGGCGAAAATACCCCCCCCCCCCCCCACACACACCCACACACATTTCGGCTTAGAATTAACGGTTTCGGTGCGAGAGCACCAAGATGCCGCGAGGCACGCCCAAACCCCACTACGGGGCGCAGACGTGCCTCGCGGTGTGTGTTGTTGCGTAGTATCATAAACCATAAATCAATAGACAACAATGAAGACTGAAAACAAGAGTAAGGAGTTTTTTACGAGGGCGGCAATGACGCTGCTCGTGATGATTATATGCCCGCTGGGCATGTCCGCGCAAGAAATTCTCACCGATGGCGACTGGAATTTCAAAGTTACTGCTGGTGTGGCAACGCTGGTGGGATACCGTGGCTCTGCTACCGTAATCACCACCCCTGCCACGGTAGGTGGCTATACGGTGAGGGCTATCGGGGGATATTGTTTCACTAATAACCCGACCAGCATAACAGTCTCAGAAGGCGTGATGGAGATAGATGATAGGGCGTTCGGGTCCTGCAGCAACCTGACCAACGTCAGCCTGCCAACTACCCTGACGAGCCTCGGAGCATATGCTTTCCGTAATTGTTCCAGCCTGTCTGCCATCAATCTGCCAAGCGGCCTCACGCACATTTATGAATATACGTTTTATGGCTGCTCCAGCCTCGGAAGCATCACCATCCCCAGCACCGTTACAGTCATTGGGACAGGGGCGTTCTCTGGCTGCAGTAGCCTCAGCAGCGTCAGCATTCCTGCTGGCATGATACAGATAGAGTCAAGTGCGTTCTCTGGCTGCAGCAGCCTCAGCAGCATCACCATTCCTGCGGGCGTGACACTGATAGAGAATTCTACGTTCTTGAATTGCAGCAGCCTTAGCAGCGTCACCATCCTCGGCAATGTCACATCAATCGAGAAACAGGCATTTTATGGTTGTTCCAACCTGAAAAGCATCTCCGTTCCCGCCAGCTTATATAAAATAGGGAATTATGCTTTTAGCGATAGCGGATTAGCGGATTTCTGGTTTAATGGCACGGTGGCGCAGTGGAACAATGTCGATGTTGATGCTAATGCATTTTATCGTACATCCCCGTCATTCACTATTACTGCATGGTCACATACGACATGCAGGGTCACGGCACGGCACCTTCTTCGCAGCAGGTATGGTCTAATGTGGCCGACGTGGTGACCAAGCCCACCGAACCGACAGCTCAGGGCTACAAATTCATCGGCTGGACCTTATACACCTGGTGCTGGTGGGAAATCGACTTCTCCGACCCAATCGACAAAGACATCACGCTCCACGCCTTGTGGACGGCCTTAGAGAATACCATCACCTTCGACCTCGACGGCAGAGGTGCGGACATCGACGCGCAGACGGTGACATCGGGCAATACGGTGACGGAGCCCGCCGTGCAGTTCGACGGCTCGGACGGCATCGAGGGCTGGTACTCCGACGCGGGGCGCACGCTGAAGTACGACTTCACGACGGTGGTTGACCACAGCATGACGCTCTACGCCAAGTGGGCAGCGGCTGGCACGGCTACTATCACGGCCAACGCTGGCGGCACGGCCACGCTGACCAATGCCAAGGGGCAGACGTTCGCCGACGGGAAGGTGATGCCAGGCGAGTACACGCTGACGGTGACACCCGACGACGGCTACTCGTTCAGCGGCTCCTATACGTTGACAGACCGCAGCAGCGGCACATCGTACCCGCCAACCGCCATCGCCGGCAGCGCGACGAAGACCTACGTGCTCGACCTGACGGAGAAGGACGCGGCGGTGAGCGTCACGTTCGGCACGAACCCCGTGCTCAGCATCATGGCTACGACTGACGGCACGGCGACGGCTGGCACTTGGACGCTGGTGGACGGGCGTGGTAACGAATATGACAACGGCAGCACGGTGACCGTGCCAAGCGGCGGGGTGGCAACAAGTGCTGACAACATCACGCTGACCGTCACGAAGGACGAGACGGTGGGCTGCGCCTTGACCATCGTGAACAACGGCACGAAGAAGCAGGTGACCAGCGACGTGACGAGCTATAGCTTTGCGCCAGCGGGCGGCGTGGACATCGAACTGTTCTTCTACGACAAGACCGACGGCATGATGACCCTGCTCAACGACGACGGCGCACAACCCGACGGC
Source organism: Prevotella sp. (assembly GCA_017449025.1). GTDB lineage: Bacteria > Bacteroidota > Bacteroidia > Bacteroidales > Bacteroidaceae > Prevotella. Next base: position 13,167 of record JAFSKJ010000017.1, read on the forward strand.
GACAAGAACGCCGACCGCCTCAGCGCCGCCAGCGGACAGAAGCGCATGGTGACGCTCTCGGGGCGCACGCTCTACCGCGACGGCGACTGGAACACGCTGTGCCTGCCCTTCGACTTCGACATCGAGGGCAGTGCGCTCGACAAGACCGGCGTGACGCTGATGGAACTCGACACCGAGACGGCGTACAGCGGCCACAAGACGGGCTACGACGAGGGCACGCTCTACCTGAACTTCAAGTCGGCAGGAACGACCATCGAGGCGGGCAAGCCCTACATCATCAAGTGGACGAAGCCCAGCAAGTACGACCAGAACCCCGGCAATTATGATATTGCCAATCCCGTGTTCGGCGGCGTGACCGTCAGCAACGACGCGCCGACGGCAGTGACGAGCGAGGACGGCAGCGTCAGCCTCGTGGGAACATACGGTGCCGTGAGCTACGACAGCGAGACCCGCAGCGTGCTCTTCCTCGGCACCAACAATACCCTCTACTTCCCCGACGGCTTGGCCACGACCAACATCAACGCGTGCCGTGCATACTTCCTGCTGAGCGGCATCACGGCAGGTGACGCCGCCTTGGCACGGTCGTTTGTGCTCAACTTCGGCGAGGACGAAGCCACGGGGATTCGCGAGATTACCGACCCCACCCCCGACCCCTCCCCTGCATGGGACTACTCTTTATACACATCTTTTAACCCCTTTCCACCCCAAAATTAACATATAATGTATTGTTCATTTGCCGGATTTTTCGTACCTTTGTACGTGTTCAAGAAATTTTTGAGGGCATCAGCAAAGATGCCAGAATC
>JAFSKJ010000117.1 GCA_017449025.1 Prevotella sp.
CAGCATGTCACTCACCGACACCACGCATCTGAGAGATCTCTTCGACAAAACTATATTCAAAAATGACAAAGATCGAAGCGGTTCAGGTGAACCTAATTTATTTAATTTTTAAACTCGTCCATTTTTAGTGGACACTAGTGAATCAAAGAAATTTCTGTTTCGTAGATTAACTACTTTAATTTAGATGTTCTATTGTAATATTTGGAAAGGAAACTCGTCGAAATGCAAAAATCTGGAAATCGACGAGTTTTCTTACGCATTTCAAAAAACAACTCTGATACAATCTGCATTTAGTGAAATCCCTTCCCTTTTTGATGCTCATACATCCATTTACCACCCTTGTCCAAGTTTTCTATCACAAATTGCACTATTGCTCCCGTGGGAAGGTCCCTCGGTAATTTCTTAACGAGTAATGCTACAAGCTGACCTTTAGGCACAGAAAGTAAGTGCTAAAGTCAATATCTTCTTCATACCTTATATTATTAATGTGTAGCTTTCAAATACTGTAAGTCGCCATACCAGTAGCTGGCTGTGCAACCACCGTCGATGAGGAAGTCGGCACCGCTGATGAAGCGTCCACGGCTCGACATCAGGAACTCTGCCATATCGCGCCAACTTCGTCAGGCGTTCCCGCACGACGGGCTGGCATTCCTTCAATCATCTTCAGATAGCCATCCTTGCGTGACCCGTGCAGTTCGTCGTTTGCCAGCGGTGTGATGATGATACCTGGAGAAATGCTGTTGATGGTAGCATTACGCCTTCCCCAACGTGTAGCCTCACACATTACTCTCAACACATTGCACCGCTTAGAGAATTGGTAGGCTTTCAGCGTGTCGTTGATTTCCTTAAGGAACGGCAACTCCAACAATTCATCTACAGGAGTCGTAGCCAAGGCCTCGTTCTGCTCCTGGGGTAAAGCTGGCAGACGATGACCGCTCTGCGATGAAATAATTACCCCTGAACCACCCTCAGCTATCACCTTGCCGAACTCCTCCAACAATACGCTTGTGCCATAAAGGTCAACACGGAGGATTTCTTCTACGGGAGCCTGTGAGGGTGATACCCCGGCGGCATTCACCAAGTTCGTCACTTCACCCTTGCCTGTTGCAAACTCCAACAAGTTCAGGATGTCAGCCTTTGAACCAAGGTCACACTTGATGGTTGAGCACTCAAAGCCAGCGTCTTCCAGCGTCTTTGCAGCCCGTTTAGCGTTCTCCTCACTATAGTCGGCCAACACTATGTGCTTACCAGCCGACACGCGGCGGATGATTGCCTGTCCGATGCTGCCAGCACCAACCAATACTGCTACTTGTCTTTTCATAACTATCAAATCTTTGTTTACAAGCACATTCTGTATATCTTTTCCACATCTGCAGGAGTCAGGTCGGTGAAGCCGTGGAGAACTCCATCGGGGCCACAGGCTTTCTTAGCCATCAGGGCGAAGTTCTTGTCGTCGATGCCGAGGTCAGAGAGTCGAGGCTTCAGTCCAAGAGTCTCGAAGAAGAAAGATTCGAGGGCCTTGATAGCGGCTTTGGCACCCTCCATCATGGTCAGCGACATGTCAACATCCATCACGTTTATGCCAAAGCGGCAGATGCAGGGAGCGGTCTCTTCGTTGAGGATGTAAGAAAGCCAGCGCGGAGTGAGGATGGCCAAGCCATGACCGTGGGTAATGTCGTAGAAGGCCGACAACTCATGTTCCATTGAGTGGCATACGGTAGCCTGAAAGAATCCGTCGAAGAGGAAATTGTTGAGTGCCCACGACGATGCCCACATCAGATTGGCACGAGCTTCGTAGTCATCAGGCTTATTCACAGCCACTGGCGCATATTTCACAACCGTCTTCAGCACTTCTTCCTGAATGCGCAGCAGCATGTCCATCGACTGCTTCTTGCTGAAATAGGCCACGTCGAAGACGTGAGACATGATGTCGGCACTGCCACTTGCTGTCTGATAGGCGCTGACGGTGTAGGTGTTTGTCGGGTCGAGGAACGACACGTCGGGGTTATTGTCGGGAGCATAATAGCCATATTTCTCGTTAGTCTCTACATTGCTGATGACACAGCCGCCATCCATCTCTGAGCCTGTAGCCGAAAGCGTCAGCACGGTAATGATGGGGAGTGTCTCGGTGACAACGGCTTTATGAGTTACCAGATCCCACACATCATCGCCTTCATATTTGGCGGCTGCGGCAATGCCCTTCGTGGCATCAATCGTAGAGCCACCGCCGACAGCCAGCAGTACATCAATGCCTTCCTTCTTGCAGATGGCGGCACCACGGTTCACAGTCGTATGATGAGGATTCGGCTCTACGCCAGGCAGTTCAAATACCTCCATGCCAGCCTTCTGGAGTTCGGCCATCACCTTGTCGTAGAGGCCAGTACGCTTAATGCTGCCGCCACCATAGACCATCAACACCCGCTTACCGAATCGTGCCACTTCCTCATGAAGGTGGCACATCTGCTCCTTGCCAAAGTAGATTTTGGTCTTGTTCTCAAATACAAAGTCTCTCATATTTCTGTCCTTTCTTTATTTTTGTTTATTTTGCCAAGTCTGCTATTTCTCTTGCCTCGCTGTCGGCATAGGCTGCTTCTGCACCATGAATAGGTGTGCCATCCTCGACCGTCGCTCCAGGGCAGAGTTTCTTGATGAAGCGCACACTGCTGCCCATGCCAGAGCCTTCGTTGGTACAGAAGGGGATGATGGTCTTGCCCGTGAAGTCATACGACTCCAAGAATGTGTAGCACACCATCGGCATCGTCCCCCACCAGTTGGGATAGCCCAGAATGATGGTGTCATACTCATCTATCGACTCCAGCGGGTTCTTCACTTCAGGACGAGCCTGGTCGTGAAGTTCCTGCTTGGCCTCCTCGATGCAGATCATGTAAGATTTGGAGTACTCATAGGTTGTATCAATCTGGAACATGTCTGCATCAGGCAGCAATGCCTTAATCTTCTGGGCAACCACCTCAGTATTTCCCAATTTCAGGTTCTTGATACTTCCGTTCACATAGTTCTCTCCGCGACGAGAGTAGTACGCAATTAATACTTTCTTTGCCATAATGTCTTGTTTTTAAATTATCTGGTGCAAAGGTACGATAATCCCCCAAAACTGCATTAACACAATTTTCGGGGGATTTTACCATATTTGGAGAAACGTCGTTATTCAATGTCAATCTTAACCTTAACTGAGTTGCCAGACTTCTTCAACAATGAGACCATCTCACTGTCAAATTCACCTATCTTTACAAGTTGATAAGGTACAACGTCTGCATCTGCAAACAATAACGACAGGCAGTTCCATCCTCCAAAGTACATCAGTTCCCCAACATGTGCCTTTGTTGTCTTTGTGCTATTACTCTCATCTACCTTTTTAGGCAGACGACTATAGTATTCATGATTGCCACTACGGCTGAACTCCAGACTCAACGGACACATGGCTGCAATCTGCGTCACAAGCGAATCATCATTTGTGTTTACATTGAATACCTGACCGTCTATCGTAAACTTCATCGTCATTCCCTTTTTATGCACCTGTGCTGATGCCACTGCGAAACACAGAAGCATCAGCACAAGGTGAATCATTCTTTTCATCAGAGCTTACCCCAGCACCTGATTCGTTGACCATTCGAAGTGCTGCTCACGCTCAGCTATCCACCAGCGGCCTTCAATCTTCACGTACTTGTCGTAGTAACGTACGGCGTGGGTAGTCAGCACGTCCTTGCCGTCCTGCTCCGTAACCAATGTTGCCAGAGCGTAACAAGTTCCATTGGCGTGAGTCTCGTCCACGAAGTCCACGTTCTGCTGTCCGTTCATGTGGAACGAAACCTTGGCGGCACCGAATGCCTTGTACTGGCGAATCATGTCCTGCACCTCACGGGCCTGCATACCCAGTTTGTCACCGAAATACACATCGAGTTTGATGTCCGGACGGAAAATCTCCACATAGCAGTCCTGGTTGTTCTTGTCACTCTCGGTTGCATAGAAGTCTACTACTGCCTTCAACTCCATGCGATCTTGCATTCTGAAATCCATAGTTTTTATTGCTTGTTTGATTTTGATGGTGCAATGATGCGATTAAGCGAGAGCAGAGCCAAACTCGTTTGAGCTTTGCCGAGCGTGAAAGGCTACGGGTAGGCGAGCTTTGCTCGGGAATGCATCTTCGCAATTGTCCTATTTCGACTGCAAAGGTACGACAATCCCCCGAAACTGCTGTTACACAATTTTCGGGGGATTTTACCAAAATTGCGGTGCTTGAACTAACCATTCGAATAATCTGATGGAAAAACTTGCTTGCTGCATCATCCGTGAATCAGCGGATTAATCTCTAATGTGAACGCCCCACATGAAAGTATGTCGGGGCGTTTGTCATACATCAATGTTTCCGACATATCCATTTAGCAAGAGAGGCAAAGAAACAAAGAATGATGCATATTCTGGCTGCAACAAGCATGAAAAGATGGTAAAGTGCCGATATTTTGCTATGTCATTACACTAGTGTCCACTAAAAATGGACGAGTTTAAAAATTAAATAAATTAGGTTCACCTGAACCGCTTCGATCTTTGTCATTTTTGAATATAGTTTTGTCGAAGAGATCTCTCAGATGCGTGGTGTCGGTGAGTGACATGCTGA
>JAFSKJ010000118.1 GCA_017449025.1 Prevotella sp.
AACGTCTCGTAGTCGAATGATGAATGTCTCTTTGCCATGGTGCAAAGGTAACCATTTTCTTCGATATGAGTTCCGTTGCGCTAAGATATTTTGGTTAGGCTGCATATGGGCTATCCACGGACATTCCCCCCTGCGCCGAAATATCTGACATGGCCAAATATTGCCCTGTAGGGCGAGGGCAGGCTGCGCCTCGGCATAGCTGGAGCAAGCTCCGCTCTGCGCTCGGCTTGCACTGCCCTTCCGCGTTAAATAATCCTATCGTCTCACACACTTTCTGCATCGCGTATCTCCGCTATTTGTCGTTATTCAGTTGCATGGCAAACTCCTTGATGCCGATGACCGTGAGTTTCGGCCAGTCTATCTGCTTGAGGATGTCGAAATGGGAGTCGTTGGTTACGATGTACTCGGCATCGGCGGCCACGGCGCAGTCCACAAACTTATTGTCGTCGGGGTCGGCATCAATCAGTCCGAAGTGGATATAGACATCCTGAAAGCAGGTGGTATCCAGCCGGGCGATGGCCTCGACCACGTTGTGGGCAATCTCGGCGGTGGTCTTCTCGGCAAGGATTTCCTCGTACTCGTTCAGTATCTCGGTGTTGACGCACAGGCTGATGCGGCCCGCCAGCACCTCGGTCCATATCTTGTGATACGGACTGCGGCTGGGCAGCGCCTGCAGCAGACAGTTGGTGTCAAGAACGACGCGTCGCATAGCCGTAAGGGGTGCGCATGTGCTCTGCGCCCCATTGTTCGATGGTCTGGTCATTGATTACTCCCTCGTCCCACAGCGCGTCGATGGCCTTCTGCGCCTTCTGCGCAAAATAGTGGGCCAAGAGGTTTTTGAACTCGTTCAGCTCTGCCTCCGAAGTGATGCTGTTCAGGGCATTCAGCAGTTCCAGTTGTGCCATTTGTGAATAACTCATAATTGTTTTGCTTTAAATTATGGCGCAAAGGTACGAAATCTTTTCGTAAATTGTTCCATTTCCCACCACATTTTTTATATATATTAAGGCAAAGGCGGGCAAAGATGCGCCGTCTTATCATCCTCGCTCTTTGTTTCTTACCTTTATTATAGCTTACTGAAAAAATCCTCGAACTGCTCACGGAACCAAAGTGGGGGATTGTCAACGACCTTATGGGTGTGGCTCTTGCTGATGTGCAGGGCGATGATTTGGCCGTACTCGGAATTACCGTCGATGAAGATGATATTGTCGAACAGACGGAGGTGCTGCTGCGCGTTCTTTAGACCTTCGTGGAAGTTAAAGCGGATAACATCGTCGGCAACATCGTGACCGCCCGTCTGCAGCGTGCGCGTCAGGGTGACGTCGGCCTCGTAGCTGTTCCACTCGGCGAGGGCATCCCCGTTGTCGGTGGCTTCGTCTAAGGCCTGCGCGGTCTCGTATTCCACCTCCAGTTCCACGTCGAAGGCGGGCATCGCTGCCAGTGTCCACTCGCCGTTGGCGACTTTCGTCAGCTCCAGGGCCTCGCCCATGTCGAGCCATTCCTCGTCGGTGTAGTATTCCACCTCCAGCTCCACGTCCGCAGCTGGCATCTCGAATGTCCACTCGATGGCGTTGGCCGTCGGGGTCACAGTCACTTCGTCCTGTGCCCACGATGCCAGCACGCCGGTGAACGCCAGTGCGAGCGTCAACAGAAATCTCTTTGTATGTTTCATATCCTTGTTCTTGTTATTTGCGTTAATAAATACTTTTTCTCACGGCTCGCGCAGGGGAACAGCCCCCTGTCTGAGTCCGTTCAAAGAATCATTACTCCAATTTCCAACTCAACAGCCGACTGGTAGAATTTGCCTGCCGTGAGGCTGACGCCGCCGGCCTTTTGGTAGTAGTAGATATCACCAGATTCATCGGCCTCGATGCGCAGGGTACCAGTACCCATCGTTGCGGGGTTCAGGGCAAGGTAAACAACAATAGGATAAGCGAATTCACCCGATGTCGATGCCTCTGCCACTTTGTTGCCACCTACCTTGACGGTCACCTTGTTGACGGAAATCTCATCAGAAAATGTAAGCGTGAGCTTTCAGATGGCCATCTGGCTGGCCATCGTCACTGAGGGCAGCGCATTGCCGTCCCAGGCACCGGAGGCCATGCAGCAGTCGCGCAATGAGGAAAGGGGCCTCTGTACCGCTCTGCGCCGTGAAATTGAACGTGCCGTAGTTTACCGTGCCGTCGTCGTTGGCCATCGTGGCGGGATAGATGTAGGTCAGGGGCTGTGTCTTGTCGGCATCGTTGATAGTCACGTTGATGGTGGCCGACTTGCCTTCGTTGCTGATGTCCTCGGCGGTCAGGGCATCGGTCAAAACCTTCACCGTCTGGCCGCTTGTGTTCTTGTAGATGACGGCCACCTGCTGCCTCGCACTGAAGGTCGGCGCGTAGTAGGTACCCGAACCGCTGCCCCCGCTCATGGGGTCGCGGCCCTGCGTCATCTCGCCCCAGGTCAGTGTCGGCATGGCAGCCACCGCAGCCGCCTTCTTCACCGCCTTCACGCTCTTCACCTTCTTCGTGCCGCTTTATGATTTGGGTTATTCGGCAATCTCCATCATGTCTAAGTACATCAGTCGGGTGTGCTTGTCCTCGTCCTTCTTAGTCAGGTGCAGTAACCCGTTCTTTTCGTAGAAGGGAACGGCAGAGAGATAGGCATCAACGGTGATGAAACGGAAGGCCAAGGCATTGCGCTCGCCCTGCAACTTTCGTATGAGCATATCCATCATATCGCTTCCAACGTTCTGACCACGAAACTCCAAAGAGACGGCAAGTCGCCCAATCTTTACGCTGGGGTAACTGCGAAACTGCTTGCCTTTGGGAAATTTGGAACGCACCTTCTTCCATCGGCTGCCAATCACCTCGTCCTTGCTCACCTTATCGCTGAGCAGACAGAAATAGGCTGCAATACGTCCATCGTCGGCTTCAAGAATGAACGTATTGGCAATGCGAAGCTCCTGCGACGGCTTGGCATCGTCGAGCAGGAACTTGTTGAGGTCTTCGTCGCCGCAGTCAAAGGCGACGAGCGGATAATCGGGAGTGAGGGGAACGAGTTGCATAGCCTACCAGCACCATTCTATTTTGTTCTTAGCATTGGCTATACGCTCGTCCAACTTGCGACGGTTCTCTGCCCGCTGCTCCTTGCTCATGTGCTCCACCTCCAGCCTTCGCATCTCGAAGTTGAAGGCATCCTCGCCCTTCAGCACGGGGGTTTCTCTGATAGGTCTTGCCATAATTATGCGCATTAAAGTGTTATAACGGGTGCAAAGGTACGAATATATTTTCAATATGATTATCCGCATTTTAGTGTTATTTAACTGGGTGGATTTGCCCAGGTGGCCAAGAAGTTGTACCTTTGCCGAAAAATAAGGGTTAGCATGAAACTATTAGAGTTCACCAAACGTTTCCCGGACGAAGAATCTTGTA
>JAFSKJ010000003.1 GCA_017449025.1 Prevotella sp.
CCCTCCCTTGTAGGGGAGGGGTTGGGGGTGGGGTCAGTATCTTCTTCGCTGTCAGGATGTTACAGACCCCACCCCTGCCCCTCCCCTTGATGGGAGGGGAGTGGCTGCGCGTAGTTTTTTGCCGTCTTAATCATGGTTTTGACTTTTTAAAGTGGACTCAATTACTTAAGCACAAGCACCTCGTTGTCCTTGAATGCCTCGTAGCCGCTGGTGACGACACGCTCGCCGGGTTCCAAGCCTTCAAGCACTTCATAGTGCTGCGGGTTTTGGCGACCTATGCGGATGTTGCGGCGATAGGCTTTCGAGCCGCTTTTATCGAGCACGAATATCCACTGTCCGCCCGTGGTCTGGAAGAAGGTGCCACGAGGGATGAGCACGGCCTGCTCGGGCTGCCCCAGTTCCAGGTCGATGTAATAAGTCTGGCCCGTACGGATGTTCCCTGGACGCTCGCCACGGAAGACAAAGTCGCAGCGGAACTTGCCCTCGCGAACCTCGGGATATACCTTGCGCACCTGCAACTGGTATTGCCTGTCGCCCCGAGTAAAGGTAGCGGTGAGTCCCTGCCGCACTCGGTCTATGTAGTGCTCGTCTATCTGCGCCTGCACCTTATAGTCAGAGAGGTCGTTCAGCTGACCAATCTTCTGGCCCGGCTGTATGCTCTGTCCCAGCTCCACATCGAGCAATCCCAGTTCGCCGTCGATGGCGGAGCGCACTTCCAGCTTGTCCTTGCGCTGGCGTACGAGCACCACGTTGCGACGCATGTTCTGAAGGTTGTCCTCCATCTGGTCCATCTGAACTGTACGGTAGATGCTGTCCTGCTTCAGGCGCTTCGACACAAGTGAGCGCTTCTTGGCAGCGAGCAGGTAGTCTTCCTGCGACTGCAGATAGTCCTCACGGCTGATGAGCTTTTCCTGGTAGAGCCGACGGTTCTGCTCGAAGGTGCGCTGCTTGCGCTGGGTGTCCATGTCTAACTGTGCCTGCTCCGTCTGGTTGTTCAGTCGGTCTTGCTGCATGGCTACCTGGGTGTTGCGAAGCAGGTTCTGCTTCTCGGCCAGTTCGGCCTCCGCATTCAGTATCTGTAGGTCGAGGTTGGAGTTCGACAGGCGGACGATGACGTCGCCCTTCTTAACTTGCGTACCCTCTTCTGCCACTTTCTCCATCACGATGCCGCCTTCCTCGGGCGAGATCTGCACCACCTGTATGGGCAGCACCTGTCCGTTGGTCCTTACATAGTCCTTGAACTCAGCGTGTTGCACGTCGCTGATGGTCAGCTCGTCCTTGCTCACCCTCAGTGTTGAGGCGTGATTGCCAAACAGCAGCCAGCATCCAACAGCCACCACCAAACACCCAATGCCCAACCACGGCCAGTACTTCTTCAGCCGTTGCGACTTTGTCTTTTCAATTATTCTGTCCATATCTGTTCACCATTATAATATCTTACCAATTGTTCCTTGACTATTGCCATCAGCTGGCACTGCAGCAGGGTGGCCTTCGACTGTAGCAGTTGTGAGGAAGTGGTGTGCAGGTCGATGGCCGTAGACAGCCCTTCCTCAAACTGGCGGCGCACCAACTGATAGGCCATAGAGTTGGCCTCTACCTTCTTCGCCATCTGCTCTGTCTGCTTCAGATAGGCTTGCCAGTCATGCCTGGCTTCCAGGCTCAGCTTCTCCAACTCTATCCGCTTCTGTTCGTAGTTCTCGCAGGCTATCTTATAGTTGTTCTTCGCCTTGCGTATGTTGGTGATTGATTGCAGGCGGTTGAACAGGGGGATGCTCAGCGTGGCACCAACATACTCACCCATGTTGTTCTTGAATTGGCTGCTGAAAGCCGCTGCGGTCTGCGAATGTAAGGTTTTATAATAAGTGGTGTTCAGACCCGCACTCAACGAGAGAGAGGGAAAGAGGGCAGTACGGGCCTGACGCCACTCATGTCGTGATACTTCCATTTGGTAGCGGAATACAGCCTCACCCCCAGCCCCTCTGCGAGAAGCTTCACTCCCTTCTCCATTTGGAGATGGGTTGTGGGTGAGGTTTTCCAAAGATGGGCTGGGTGTGAGGCTTTCACTTAGAGGATAGCCCATCTCCTTCTTCAACTCCAACAGGGCAGAAGCCAAGAGATTCTGCTGACGCGTCAGTTCATAGTCGGCCTCTGCCTGCTGCGATTCCACTTGAGCCACATCGGCAGCACTCTTGCGCCCCACCTCTTCCAATATGCGCGTCTGACGGAGCAGAAGCGTGGTCTCTTCCACCTTCTCCTCGGCCATCTTTACCAATCCCCCATAATAGGCTGTATTGGTAAAAGCCTGCATGACGTTGAGAGCTGTCTGGTCTTGTTGTTGGCGCAATGAAGCATGCCCCATCTTCACGCTGGCCTTGGCAGCTCTCAATGCATGCAACCTACTGAACCCGTCGAACACTGGCAGCGAGGCACTCAGGGAGTATCCATTATAAAAGGTGCTCACATCGGTATAGCCGTTCGTCTCAGGGTCGATGGCGCGTCCGAAGTTGTATTGCACCCCGATGCCGGCATCCACCTCAGGCAGGAAACGTCCAATGGCTCCTGTCTCGGCTACCTTGTAGTTTTCAAGCTCCAACTCTGTCCGCTTCACCTCATGGTTATGCTCCACAGCATACCGCATGCATTGCTGCATGGTCCAAGTTTCCTGGGCATGGACCGAAACAACTGTAAGCATCATGATTGCTATCAACGTTCTTTTCATTAGTTTTTGAATTTATCGTAATGCAAAATTAATGATTGGCGGGTTATGCTCCAAGGCTTTTAACACTTCCAAATGCTGATTGTCTAATAATTAGACAGTCTTTCGTATGATTTTTAGACAGTCTGGGGCGAAGAAACTATTTCCCACTCTACTTTTCAATAAGTTTCTTTTGCTGTTGTCAACATTTTATTGTATCTTTGCAGCGACCAATCAAGGAACAAAGCGGTGTGTTACCCATTAGTTTAGAAACGATAATAATATAAAGATGTTGTTCAAGTCATATATCGACCTTCGTCAAGAGCTGAAGAAACATCATGCTTTTGGCATTTTGAGTACAGAAGTTACCGAGCGATTCAGAGAGGCACTACTGGACTTTAGACCCCAATTCGATATTGGCACATCTGAGGAAGACGAGAAAGGCTTTGTCAGTAACTTTCTGAAAAAAGTGTTCTATGAGGGGAGCAACGCCATACGCGTTGGTGCTCATCACAAGATAGATTGCCAGATTCACGTGAACAATGACGGTAATTCACCCATCGGCGTGATTATCGAGAACAAATACAGCAAGGCGAAGGGCAACGAAATGGTTGAGGATGGCGACATGTTGCATAAGGCTTTCTACGAAACCATTCTCTATTATTTCCGCGAACGAGAGGCTAAGAACAATAGCTTACGCCGCGTCGTGATTACCAATATGGAGACATGGTTTGTCTTTGATGCTTTAGACTACGACCGTATATTCTACCGCTCAGAACTGCTGAAGAAATACCGCGACTATGCTGCCAAGAGAGTCTCTGATGCCCGAACTTCGGCTTTTTATGCTGAGTGTGAGGAATTCGTGAAGCGGACGAACGTCACCCTGCGATATGCCTATTTTAACTTCAAGGATTTGGCATACACCCAGAAGGGCGAGGTAAAGAAGAATATCAGCGACCTCTACTATCTGCTCTCTCCATACTACCTGCTGAAAGAAGAAAACGAGGGAAAGACTCTGAGGATGAATTCGGCTTTCTACAACGAGTTGCTTCATATCATGGGGCTTGGCGAGGTGGAAGAAGGGGGGACGAAATACATCCGCCGTCTGCCAGTTGCAAAGCGCATGGCAGGCTCGTTGGTGGAGAATGCCATTTCGTTTATCTACACCCACGGCCTGAGCAAGAAACTGGCTAAGTTCTTTGGCGACCGTGATGAGGAAGACATGGTGTTCAGTGCAGCGCTGAACCTCTCGATTACTTGGGTAAACCGCCTGCTGTTCCTAAAATTGCTTGAAGGACAACTGCTGCTTTTCCATAATGGCGACAAGAAATACAAGTTCTTCAAGACTGACAGGAATGTCGCTGATGACAACATCACCTACGCAGATATTGACGACCTGTTCTTCTATATCCTGAATGTACCAGAGGAGCAGCGAGAAAAGGTGTTTGGCGAGAAGTTCAAGAATGTGCCTTATCTGAACAGCTCGCTGTTTGAACCTACTGAGATGGAGAAGGAAATCATGTTCATAGGCAACCTGAACCAGAATTTCCCACTCTCGCTCTATAAAACATCCGTGCTGAACAGTGACCAACAGCAGGACGTGACTTACACCCCACTACAGTATCTGCTTCATTTTCTCGACAAATTTGATTTCTCCTCCAGCAGTAAGAAGGGGCAAGACCCCGACAGGCTTATCTCTGCTTCTGTGCTGGGCTATATCTTTGAAAAAATCAACGGCTATCAGGACGGTTCGTTCTATACCCCGGAGGATATTACCCAATATATGTGTGACCGGGCGATAGAAGAAGCTGTCATTGCCCGCTTCAGGGAGCACAGCCACTACGAGCAGTGTGCAACCATAACGGACATTTACAACGCCATAGAAGACGGAGAGGAGGCCAACCGCATCTTCTATTCTGTCAAGATATGCGACCCGGCGGTGGGCAGCGGCCATTTCCTTGTGGCAGCCCTCAACAAGATGCTGGCCCTGCGCCGCGACCTCGGACTGATGAAGGACGAGCGAGGAAGGCTGATTACCCGGAGCGTGAATATTGACATTCTGTCTGACGGTCTGCGCATTGTCAATGTAGACGACGGGCTTCCGTTTCACTATCAGGGCAAAGGCGAGTCACTATATATACAAAAGACGCTCTTCAACGAAAAGAAGGCTATCATTGAGAACTGTCTGTTCGGTGTGGACATCAACCCGAATGCGGCTAACATCTGTCGACTGAGGCTCTGGATAGAACTTCTGAAAAGTGCCTACTATAATGAGGATGACAAACTGCAGACGCTACCGAACATCGACATCAACATCAAGTGTGGTGACTCGCTCATTCAGAAATATCCAGTGCGGATAGGGAAATCGGTATTGAACAATGTCAAAGAGGATTCTGAAGTGGGCAGGCTTATTAGCCAATATGGGGAGAAAGTGAGCCTTTACAAGGAGACCAACGACAAAAGGGCGAAGGCACAATTACTGACAGACATTGACAGAATCAAACAACTCATCGGTGAAAACTCCCATCCTGACATGTTTGGGGCAGCGACGGGAGAGTCTGTCTATTACAACTCTCTTGAATGGATGCTGGAGTTCCCTGAGGTGTGGAATGAGAGCAAGCTGTTCATGGGCTTCGACGTGGTGATAGGCAACCCGCCATATATCTTCAACAGAAATCTGGATGAGCGTGTCCGTAAGGTGTATGCCCGTCAGACAGGCAAGGCCGACTCGTATGTGTACTTCTTCTATCTTGGCATGTCGATTGTAAGGAAGGGCGGCATCCTGTCGTTCATCACGCCGAATACCTATTTCACGCTGACGTCCTACGCTACCCTTCGCCGGGATTTGCTCATGTATGGCGATTTGAAAATGACCCACACGGGGTATTGCTTCTCAGACGCTTTTGTAGACACGATTGTTCTTCAGCTGACGGGTAGAGAGCAAGAGTCGGGCACCATATATTTCTACGAAAGCCTGGAGTCCAGTTCGTGCTATGAATGTGATAAGCAGGTGTTCAAGAAGAACATCCTGAGCCGTTTCTTCGTACCCAACCAGCCGAGCCTGAGCATGTACAACGGCATACAGGCCGTTCTTGCTGACCTCTATGAGAAAGCAAAGAAAACTCTGACGAGAGACAGCTCCATTGCAAGTGATGCCCGAAGGGAGACGATTGAGAACTACTGCAAAACACTGAAACCGGGAGACATCACCTTCCTTGGGCTTATCTCTGACGGCGACCAGGGACTTGTCACCGGCAACAACAGCAAATATCTTGGTGTGATAAAGAGCAACAACGGCAAGGCCGATGAAATAGAAGCCCGGTTCGTTGACCTGCTCAACCGTGAGGGTCATTTCGGTATTACGCTTGACGACTTCCGTGCCGACAGGCAGCACTACTATGACAAAGCAGAGGAACTAAAGACAAATAAGCAGAAACCGGCACTGTTTGGCAAGTTCTTCCTATACAAAGTAGTCGACCGCAAAGAGGTGCGCAGATATGAAGACCTCCTGCCCGAAGAGCAAAGGACAGGAACCGAGGGTGACTGCTGGGTGGAATACAACAGGGGCAATGCCGACGGACTGCGATGGAGCGTGCCCACGACGGAAGTTATCAATTGGCGCAAGGAGTATGTGCATGAACTGAAGACAAATGCCAACTCCCGATGGCAGGGCGAACCTTACTATGCTTCAACAGGCTATGGATGGGTGGACTTCTTCACCGACCGCCTGAAAGGATTCAGCGTTGGCGTTGGGCCATATTCCAAGAATGTCATCAAGATGCACAGTTTTTGTCACTTTATTAGCGACAAGTTTATCATTGCCTTGCTCAATTCCGACTTCATCGCTGCGTACATCAAAAGCATGATTACCATTACCCACACGCTGCAGATAAACGACGGACGCCTGATACCTGTTGTTTTTCCTAACCAGCAGGCTCACGAAGAAATAGTGAAGTTGGTGGATAGAATCATGGCTGGCGAAGACGAGGCAGAGCCCATGGCAGAAATCAATTATATTATCTGGCAGCTGTATGGGCCGTTTATAAACTTAAAACCATGAACACTAAAAGAACCATTCTGATTGTCGACGACAATCCGTCCATCTTGACGGCACTGCGCTACTGCTTAGACAGCACTTTCGAGCGAATACTGACGCTGGAGCGGCCTGACGACATCTTGAAGCTGATGGCTCAGCAGCCTATCGACATCCTGCTTTTAGACATGAACTTCACGCTTGGCGTGAACAGCGGACAGGAGGGACTCTTCTGGCTCCGCACCATCCGCAAGCAGCACCCTGAGACACCCGTGGTGCTGCTGACGGCATACGCCGATGTGTCGTTGGCTGTCAAGGGCTTGAAATGCGGAGCCGCCGACTTCATCACCAAGCCGTGGGACAACGACGAACTTATCCGTAAGCTGAAGGATGTGCTCGACATGCAGAACGAG
The DNA here is from genome assembly GCA_017449025.1 of Prevotella sp. Classification (GTDB taxonomy): domain Bacteria; phylum Bacteroidota; class Bacteroidia; order Bacteroidales; family Bacteroidaceae; genus Prevotella. The sequence continues at coordinate 7,142 of JAFSKJ010000003.1, forward strand.
ATTGTGACGCTCGACGAGATGGAGAAAGACCATATCCGGCGAACCATCGACCGCTGCCACGGCAATCTCACGCAGGCGGCTGAACTATTAGGTATAACCCGACAGACACTCTACAACAAGATAAAAAGCCTCACCCCCAACCCCTCTACAAAGGGAGAGGGGAGTAGATAGACACTTCCATTATGTGGTATATAATAATAGGTATAGCAATTGCCTGCTTTGTCTGGTGGTTCATTTACCACCAGCGTTCGCTAAAGCTGCGTGCCCACTTGATGCAAGAGGCTATCCGCAATCGCGACTTCACCTTTCGCCTGCCTACTGACGGCTTGCTGCCAGGGGAAATCGCCATGCAGCAGACGCTGAACCAAATGGGAGAGACCATACGTCAGCAGGTGAACCAAAGCGAGGTGGAATCGTGGGAACGGCTGACACGTGTGCTGACCCATGAGATGATGAACGCCACAGCACCCATAACCAGCATCAGCCAGTCGATGCTGAGTCGTCACGACGTGAAAGGTACTCCGCTCGAACCAGGTATTCAGGCCATCTACGACACCAGCCGCCATCTGAGCCAGTTCGTGTCCAACTACCGAAAGATGTCGGAGTTGGAGAAGCCGGTATTGGCCGACATACAGCTTCGCCCGTTGCTCGACGATGTCTGCAAGGCTTACCCGGAACTGAAGTGGGAGGTAAGCATCACCAGCGACATTGTGGTACGAGCAGACTCTGGCATGCTGCGACAGGTGCTCATGAACCTTGCAAAGAATGCTGTGGAGGCCCAAGCCCAGAACATGGTTGTAGAACAGATAGAGGGAGTGTCAGGCAGTCGGCAGTTGACCCTCTACGTCGGCAACGATGGCCTGCCCATCCCTGCCGAGAACCGCCAGTCGCTCTTTGTGCCCTTCTTCACCACCAAGCCTAACGGCAGCGGCATAGGTCTTTCCCTAAGCCGCCGCATGATGGTGCAACAGGGGGGCATGCTTGACCTTGCTGAAAGGCAACACATAGGCACATCAGCCAAGATGAAGCCATTACCAGCATGCAGCGTAGCCTTTATCCTTACCTGTATGCTCCCTCTACCTTAGTGTATGTTACTCCTGGATGTCTACCTTGAGGTTTAGTTCGTCAAGCTGCTTCTGGTCCAGTTCGCCGGGGGCATCAAGCATCACGTCGCGGCCGGAGTTGTTTTTCGGGAATGCTATGCAGTCGCGGATGCTGTCGAGGCCTGCCATGAGCGACACGAAGCGGTCGAGGCCGAAGGCGAGGCCGGCATGGGGTGGGGCACCGTATTTGAAGGCATTGATAAGGAAGCCGAATTGTGCCATGGCCTTTTCTGGCGTGAAGCCCAATATCTGGAACATCTTCTCCTGCAGCTTGCCGTCGTGTATACGCAGTGAACCGCCTCCAACCTCGACGCCGTTGCACACGAAGTCGTAGGCCACGGCGCGCACCTTCTCCGGAGCGCTTTCGAGCAGTGGGATGTCGTCGGGGTTGGGCAGTGTGAACGGGTGGTGCGTGGCCATGAGCCGCTGCTCCTCGTCGCTCCACTCGAACAGTGGGAAGTCAACAATCCATAGGCACACGAACTTGTTCTTGTCGCGCAGCCCCAGGCGGTCGCCCATTTCCAAGCGCAGCGTGCAGAGCTGTATGCGCGTCTTGTTGGCATTGTCGCCGCTCAGTATGAGCACAAGGTCGCCGTCGTTGGCTCCTGTGGCTTCTTTCACTTTCTGCCAGACCTCAGGCTCGTAGAACTTGTCGATGCTTGACTTGACGGTGCCGTCCTCGTTGAACTTCACGTAGACCAGTCCCTTGGCGCCCACTTGCGGGCGCTTCACGAAGTCAGTGAGCTGGTCAAGCTGCTTGCGAGTGTAGTTGGCACATCCTGGCACGCAGATGCCGCCGATGTACTCAGCCTCGTTGAACACGGGGAACGTGCCTGTTCCCTTCAGCTGTGGCATCAGCTCTACAAACTCCATGCCGAAGCGCAGGTCGGGTTTGTCGGAGCCGAAGCGGCGCATGGCCTCGTGCCATGTCATGCGCTGCAGCGGCGGCAACTCCACGTCGCGTACCTCTTTAAATAAATGGCGCGCGAGGGCCTCGAAGATCTCGAACACGTCCTCCTGGTCGGCAAACGACATTTCGCAGTCTATCTGGGTGAACTCTGGCTGGCGGTCGGCGCGCAGGTCCTCGTCGCGGAAGCACTTGGCAATCTGGAAGTAGCGGTCGAAGCCAGACACCATGAGCAACTGCTTCAGCGTCTGGGGTGACTGCGGAAGGGCGTAGAACTGTCCGGGATTCATTCTCGAAGGCACCACGAAGTCGCGTGCGCCCTCAGGTGTCGAGCCTATGAGTATGGGTGTTTCCACCTCGATGAAGTTCTGGTTGTCGAGGAAGTTGCGAATGAGTATGGTCATGCGGTGTCGCAGCTCCAGGTTTTTGCGCACAGCGTTGCGGCGCAGGTCCAAGTAGCGGTACTTCATGCGGATGTCGTCGCCGCCGTCGGTCTGGTCCTCAATGGTGAACGGCGGTGTGAGGCTCTCGCTTAGAATGTTCAGCTCTCTCACCAGAATCTCTATGTCGCCCGTGGGCATCTTGGGGTTCTTCGACTGTCGTTCGCTTACGGTGCCCTTGGCCTGTATGCAGAATTCTCGTCCGAGCCTGTTTGCTTTCTCGCAGAGTGCTGCGTCTTTCGATTCGTCGAAAACCAGCTGCGTCAGTCCGTAGCGGTCGCGGATGTCCACAAAGGTCATTCCGCCCATTTTGCGTGTGCGCTGTACCCATCCGGCCAGCGTCACTTCCTTTCCATTGTCGGCGAGTCTTAGCTCGCCACAAGTATTTGTCCTATACATAATAAAGATTGTTGTTTGTCAGAAGAAATTCTCGGAGTCAGGGGCATGGCCGTAGCTGCTTCCGTCGAAGCAGTGGGTACACACCTTGCACTTGGGCAGTCCTATCGACTTGACCAGCGACTCCAACTTTGCGAACTTCAGTGTTGTCAGTCCCAAGCGCCGTGCAATCTCTGCCACCATGCGCTTGTATTCCACTGAGTCTGTTGTGGCATATTTCTCAAGGTTTGTCTTGTCGTCGCCCTCAAAGTCTGCTATGACGCGGCGGGTTATCAGCTCCATGTCGCTCTTCGACGATGTGAACCCGATGAACGGGCATCCATATACCAGCGGTGGGCAGCTGATGCGGCAGTGCACCTCCTTGGCTCCGTATTCGAAGAATGTGCGCACGTTGTCTCTCAGCTGTGTGCCGCGCACTATGGAGTCGTCGCAGAACACCACGCGGCGGTCTTTCAGCAGGCGACCGTTGGGAATGAGTTTCATCTTGGCCACGAGGTCGCGGCGGCTCTGGTTTCCTGGAGTGAACGACCGCGGCCATGTGGGTGTGTACTTCAGCACAGCGCGCTCGTATGGCACGCCTTTTCCTTCGGCATAGCCAAGTGCCATTCCCACGCCGGAGTCGGGCACTCCGCATACGCAGTCCACCTCGGTTTCGTCCTGCTCTCCCATCATGCGGCCGTTGGCCTCTCTCACGGCTTCCACGTTGATGCCTTCGTAGCTGCTGGCAGGAAATCCGTAGTACACCCATAGGAAGGCGCACACCTGTTCCCGCTCCATGGCCGGTTGCATCACCTCCATGCTGTCGGCCTTGAGGCGCACAATCTCGCCCGGCCCCAGGTCGCGCACCACTTTGTAGTCGAGGTTGGGGAAGCTGCATGTCTCGCTGCTCACGGCGTAGGCTCCCTCCTTGTGCCCTATCACAATAGGTGTGCGCCCAAGGAAGTCGCGTGCTGCAATGATGCCGTCTTCGGTGAGTATGAGCATTGAGCATGAGCCTTCAATTTTCCGGTACACCATGTTAATGCCCTCGGTGAACGTCTGACCCATGTTTATGAGCAGGGCAACGAGTTCCGTCTGGTTGATGTTGTTTGCCGACATCTCGCTGAAGTGCATGCGCTGGGCCAGCAGCTCGTCGGCAATCTGGCGGAGGTTGTTGATCTTGGCCACGGTCACCACTGCATATCGCCCCAAGTGTGAGTTCACTATTATGGGCTGCGGGTCGGTGTCGCTGATGACGCCCAGCCCCTGCTTGCCGCGAAACTGGTCCAGCTCGTCTTCGAAGCGTGAGCGGAAGTAGTCGCGCTCAAGCGAGTGGATAGAGCGGTTGAAGCCTCGCTCGGGGTCGAAGGTGACCATACCTGCACGCTTGGTGCCCAGATGTGAGTTGTAGTCGGTGCCGTAGAACAAGTCGTTTACGCACTCTTCGGTGGATATAGCTCCAAAAAAACCTCCCATAGATGCCTTTCTGATTGGTTGAAAAATGCCTTACTATTACGTTGAGGCTGCAAAATTACAAATTTCCTCGCAGTTGGCAAAGCATTTTGCATGCTTTTTTTCGCCTGCCGAATCAATTAAAATAATAGAGGAACGAGGCAATGCCTTCGAGAGCGGGCTTCCGCTGCCCCTCAATCTCAATCTTGAAGCGTATTTCGGCCTTGCATATTCCGCGTATGTCCTGAATGTTGTGAAGCTTCGTCACCAGTCGCACGCGGCTGCCAGTAATCACGGGCTGTCCGAAGCGCATCTTGTCCATGCCGTAGTTCACAAGCATCTTGATGTTGTTCACTTCCACAATCTGGTCCCAGAGATAGGGAAGCACCGACAGGGTGAGGTATCCGTGGGCTATGGTGCTCTTGTACGGGCTCTCCTTGGCGGCACGCTCGGTGTCTACATGAATCCACTGGTGGTCGAGTGTGGCGTCGGCAAAGAGGTTGATACGCTGCTGGTCGATGAGCAGCCACTCCGACTGCCCCAAGTCTTCGCCGAGATGGGCGGCAAACTCCTCATAGGAGTTGATGATAAGTTTTTCCATTGTCGTTGATTAAAATTGGTCTGCAAAGTTACGCATTTTTGGGCGAACAGCCAACAAAGGTGCGCTTTTTTATCGCCAAAAACATCATAAATGTAGAAAAAACAGTGCTGAAAGCGAAAAAACTGCCGAAAAGTTTCGTCAGTTCAGAAATAATGACTACCTTTGGAGGCTAATTTGCGTTAATAGGCATTTTTGGGAACGCCCCCATTGCCACCTTTCCTTATAGCGACAAGAAAATAAAAACAAATATAAATGCATTTCAAATGGAATTACGAACCACCTACATCAGAGCGACTCGCCTCGGCCAAGGAACTGGCTGAGAAGATAGGCATGAGCCAGATCCTGGCCGAATTGCTCATCCAGCGGGGCATACGTACGGAGAGCGCGGCAAAGCGCTTCTTCCGCCCGATGCTCAATGAGCTGATAGACCCGTTCCTGATGAACGACATGGACGTGGCTGTCGACAGGCTGAACGACGCAATGGGGCGCAAGGAGCGAATCATGGTCTATGGCGACTACGACGTCGACGGATGTACGGCGGTGGCATTGGTCTATAAGTTCCTGCAGCAGTTCTATTCCAATATTGAATACTACATTCCAGACAGATATGAGGAGGGATACGGTATCAGTAGGAAGGGACTCGACTATGCTGCGGAGCGCGACGTGAAACTAATCATTGTGCTTGATTGCGGAATAAAGGCAATCGACGAAATCCAGTATGCCCAGCAGCTGGGCATTGACTTCATTATCTGCGACCACCATGTGCCCGACGACGAACTGCCCACGGCGGTGGCCATACTCAATCCCAAGCGCGAAGACTCCACCTATCCCTTCAAGGACCTGTGCGGCTGCGGAGTGGGCTTCAAGTTCATGCAGGCCTTTGCCAAGAACAACGGCATTCCTTTCTCGCGCCTCATTCCTCTCCTCGATTTCTGTGCCGTCAGCATTGCTGCCGACATTGTGCCTGTGGTGGGAGAGAACCGCATACTGGCCTACCACGGACTGAAGCAGCTGAACAACAACCCCAGCGTGGGCCTGAAGTCGATAATAGAGATATGCGGGCTTACCGGGCGTGAACTCACCATGACCGACATAGTCTTCAAGATAGGCCCGAGAATCAACGCCAGCGGGCGCATGCAGAACGGAACAGAGGCCGTGGACCTGCTTGTGGAGCGCGACTTCAAGAAAGCACTCACCGAGGCCACTCACATCAACGAGTACAACGAGCAGCGCAAGGACGTGGACAAGCAGATGACCGAGGAGGCCAACCAGATCATAGCAAGCCTCGAGAGCGAGAAGCGACTCGCCTCGATAGTGCTCTACGACGAGAACTGGAAAAAGGGAGTGGTGGGAATAGTAGCTTCAAGAATGACAGAGCTTTACTATCGCCCAACGGTGGTGCTCACACGCTCTGGAGATCTTGCCACTGGCTCGGCCAGAAGCGTGGCAGGCTACGACATCTACGACGCCGTGAAGTCCTGCCGCGACATCCTCGAGAACTTCGGAGGCCACACCTACGCCGTGGGGCTGTCGCTGAAGATTGAGAACATACCTGAGTTTCGCCGCCGCTTCCAGGAGTATGTCAACAACCACATACTGCCTGAGCAGACCGAGGCCACACTCGACATTGAGGGCGAGATTGACTTCAAGGACATCACCAAGAAGCTGCAGAACGACCTGCGACGATTCGCACCGCACGGACCGGGAAACCCAAAGCCGCTGTTCTGCACGCGAAACGTCTACGACTACGGCACGTCAAAGGTGGTGGGAAGGCATCAGGAGCACATCAAGTTGGAGCTGGTAGACTCCAAGTCGTCGAACGTCATGAACGGCATCGCCTTCGGACAGAGTGCATCGGCGCGATACATCAAGTCGAAGCGCTCGTTCGACATTGTATACACCATTGAGGAGAACACCTACAAGCGGGGCGACGTGCAGCTGCAGATAGAAGACATCAAACCCTCGTCGGAAGAGTGAACAGTGAACAGTCACTTCTAAAGAAATATTGGGGCTACGACAGCTTCAGGGGCATTCAGCTGCCTATCATCAAGTCGATAACCGCCGGAAACGACACCCTCGGACTCATGCCCACAGGAGGAGGCAAGTCGATAACCTTCCAGGTGCCAGCCCTCGCCATGGAGGGCGTATGCATTGTCGTCACTCCGCTCATAGCCCTGATGAAGGATCAGGTCTACCACCTGCGTCGCCGAGGCATACGCGCCGCCGCCATCTACAGCGGGCTCATGCGCAGCGAGATCATCACCATACTTGAGAATGCTGTCTTCGGAGCGGTCAAGATTCTATACGTATCGCCAGAGCGACTCTCATCGGAACTCTTCCGCGCCAAGCTGCGCCACATGACGGTAAGCTTCATCACCGTTGACGAGGCACACTGCATATCGCAGTGGGGCTACGACTTCCGACCCTCATACCTCACCATTGCCGACATACGTCGCGACTTGCCAGGCGTGCCCGTACTGGCACTCACTGCCACTGCAACCTCCGCCGTGGTGGCCGACATACAGGACAAGCTGCAAGCCCCACATATCGACCAGGCACCCAACTCCCCCAACAGCAAAGGCTCCTTCAGCGTTTTCAGCATGAGCTTCGAGCGCAAGAACCTGGCCTACCACGTGTGTGTGGCCTCAGACAAGTACGCACGCCTCGTAGACCTGCTGCGCGAGCACCAAGGCTCGGCAATAGTCTACGTGCGCAGCCGCCGACGGACGAAAGAGGTGGCCGACATACTGAACAAGGCAGGCATCAGCGCAACATACTATCATGCAGGACTCGACAATGCCACCAAGGATCTGCGGCAGAAACAGTGGCAGGCCGACGAGACGCGAGTCATGGTGGCAACAAACGCCTTCGGCATGGGCATTGACAAGCCCGACGTGAGGCTTGTGGCCCACGCCGACTGCCCCGACAGCATAGAGGCATATTTCCAGGAGGCAGGGCGGGCGGGGCGCGACGGAAAGCCAGCACAAGCCGTGCTCATCTGCAACGGCAGCGACAACGCGAAGCTGGAAAGGCGCATTGCCGAGAACTTTCCTGAGAAGGACTATATAAAAGAGGTGTACGAACACCTGGCATACTACTACCAGGTGGGCGTGGGCTCGGGCTACAACGCCACCTTCGAGTTCAACATCGACGACTTCTGCCACCGATTCCACCACTTCCCCATACCCGTCGACGCCTCGCTGAAGATACTCAACAGGGCAGGATACATTGAGTATACCGAGGAGCAGGAGAACCAGGCCAGGGTGATGTTCATACTCAGCCGAGACGACCTCTACCGCCTGCGCAACAGCACGCCCGACGAGGAGCGGCTCATCACGGCCCTGCTGCGCAACTACGGCGGGCTGTTCGTTAGCTTCCACTACATTGACGAAGCACTAATAGCCTCGCAGACATCGCTCTCTATACAGCAGATTTACATGCTCCTCGTGTCGCTCAGCCAGAAGCGCGTGCTGCGGTTCATTCCGCAGAAGAAGTCTAACTACATACGCTACATGCAGCGACGCGAGGACAAGGAAAACGTGCAGCTGATGCCCGAGGTATACGAGCAGCGCCGCGAACAGTTCACCACGCGCATACGCTCAATGCAGGCATACATCACCGACAGCCGCCACTGCCGCAGCCGCATGCTACTGCGATATTTCGGAGAGGAGAGCAGCCACGACTGCGGACAGTGCGACGTATGCTTAGCCCACGGCGCAGACACCACCCCAACTCCCGACGCCTCCGAAGCCATCCTAAGCATGCTCGCCGACGGACAGCGCCACCATATCACCGAGCTACAAACCCTGCCACAGCCTGCCGCCGACATAGATGCCGCCCTCTCATTGCTCCTTGAAAGCGAACAGATATTCCAGCAAGACGGATTTCTGCAACAGCCAACCCACAAGTAGATACCGAGTGGCACTTTACGACCGTAGAGTGGCACTTAATTTCAAATAAGTGCCACTCCAGCGTCGTAGAGTGCCACTCTACGGATGAGGCCTCAATGTTTCACGCCATTTTTATGAAAAATTTTACGTGTCAGAGGTGTCAGTGGTTTTTGTCGTTTACTTTCGCGTGCGAAGAAAGCCCCCTCTGGCTCCCCCAAAGGGAGAACGAAAGACGATGCCGAGGCATCGGATAGGGGTAGCCAGCGTAGGGACTTACTTTATGTATGTCCGCAAAACCGCATAGATTCGGTCATACATAAAGTAAGTCCCTACAGAAAAACGAATTTATAGAACATACCTTATTTTTTTATAAGATTTGGTCAGATTTGTTCGATTTCTGCCCCGAATGGGGCACTCATCTTGGCGGTGCAGAGCAGTTACCAGTGGACGTAACTACTCAGTCCCCTCTTGGAATATGATTTGCTCATTCGGAATGCAGTCGTTATGCCGTTAATAATTCATAACGAGCACTTGCTAAGACGAATGAATAGCGTTGTGTAAAAGAGGTTGTAATTTGTGTAATAACCTGATTGTCAGATATATGCATTGATATTAGACGATACCGGGAAGCTTCTGCAAGGATATGAGACATA